>NZ_JBXWQU010000027.1:0-106076 GCF_059612545.1 Ruegeria sp. SAZD011
CGCCAAACCCTCGTCGCTATAAACACGACCCTTCGGCAATCGACGCCCACGACCACGTCCACTCTTCCATACGCCCGGTTCGCCGCCTGATGATTTGCTGTCCAATGGTGCCATGTCGCCCTCCGATCAGAGCCCGTCTCTCATCAGAATAAGATATCGTCAAATCGCATCTTTCGAACGCACGATAACGACGCCTTATCACCGCAATGAGGCAACCACCTGCCGCAGGGCCGTCACCGTCGGCAGTTCCGGATCGCGGTCCAGCGTGGCCAGCGCAATGGGTTTGGACACTTCGGGTTCGACCAGCGGCAACACTTTTGTGCCGCGCAGATCGCCCAGCGCCCGAACCAGAACGCGCGGCACAACGGCGACCGCCAGCCCCTCGCGCGCCATTACCATCGCTGCAGTAAAGCCGCTGGTCTCGGCCACGATGCGCGGATGCAGACCCTGTTCGGCGAATATCCGGTCCAGGATGCGCCGGTTCTGCATCTGCGGCTCCAGCAGGCAGAGCGGGAAATCGGCCACCCGCGCCCAGGGAACCGGCCCGGTCGCCTCGGTCAGATGCGCGGGCACCAGCAGCACATAGGTTTCCTCGTAGAGTGGCTGCACATGGCGCAGATCGGTGCCGATGCTGTCGCCATAGGTGATGCCCGCGTCAATCGTGCCTTCGTCCAGCCCCTGCTGGATCGCGGTCGAGGACATCGAATCGATCCGCGCCACGATCCGCGGATGCGCCTGATGCAGCCGCCGCACCAGCCGCCCGGTAAAGGCCAGCGCGGTCGGGATCACCCCCAGGATCAGCGCGCCCGAAATCTCGCCCCGGACCGCCGCGACCTCTTGTTCCAGCGCCTTGGCATCGCCCAGGATGCGGCGGGCGCGGCGCACGATCATCTCGCCTTCTTCGGTCAGGCCCTGAAACCGGTTGGCACGGCGCACGATGGTGACACCCAGCCGCTCTTCGAGATTGCGGATGCGCATCGAAAAGGCCGGTTGCGAGATTCCGCAATCCTCGGCCGCCTTGGCAAAGTGTCGATGCCGCGCCAGGGCGCTGAGCAATTGCAGGTCGCGCAGTTCGATCAAATCTCTGTTCCCGGTCCGCTCCGTGCGCCACAATAGACCAGACGGCCCGCAACAACAGCCCGGTTTCCAACAAGCGGTTGACACGAATCGAAACCGGGAAATACCGTTAGCGTACAAATGAAATTCACCGGACGGACGAGACGACGCTCATGGCCTATCACGCCCCTGCCTCACTGAAGGAGGCGCTCGACCGAGTTGCCGAGAGGGACATGCGCGTTGTCGCCGGCGGCACCGATGTCTATCCGGCGCAAGGGGCGGCACCGTTCGGCGGGGATATCCTTGACCTGACGCGGATCGCGGCTCTTCAGGGTATCAGCCGGGCGGCTGAGGGTTGGCGCATTGGCGCCACCACCACATGGACCCAGATCGCCCGGGCCGACCTGCCGCCCGCCTTTGACGGCTTGCGCGCCGCTGCGCGCGAGGTGGGCAGCATCCAGATCCAGAATGCGGGCACGGTTGCGGGCAACCTGTGCAATGCCTCGCCCGCCGCCGATGGGGTGCCGCCGCTGCTGACGCTTGAGGCGCGGGTCGAGCTGACCTCGACCACCGGCCAGCGGGTGCTGCCGCTGGCAGAGTTTCTGACCGGTGTCCGCCGCACCGCCCTGCAACCGGGCGAGTTGGTCAGTGCCCTTCTGCTGCCCGATCCGCCCGCCCATGCGCGCGGCGCCTTCGACAAGCTGGGAGCGCGACGCTATCTGGTGATTTCCATCGCCATGGTGGCGGTGGTGATCGGATGCGACGCGCAGGGGCGGATCGACCATGCCTGCGTCGCGGTGGGCGCCTGTTCGCCGGTGGCGCAGCGGCTGAGCGCGCTGGAATGCGACCTGATCGGCCAGCGACCCGATCAGGTGGCCGTCACCCCCGCGCATCTCACCCCGCTCTCGCCCATCGACGACGTGCGCGGCAGCGCCGGGTACCGGCTGGACGCGGTGGCCGAACAGATCGCCCGCGCGATCCGCGCCGCAGGAGGACAGTGATGGACCGTCCCTTGTCCACAACAACAGATTTCACCCTGAACGGTGCGCCCGCGCGCGCCACCCCGCAACCGGGCGAACGCCTGTCGCGGATGCTGCGCGAGCGTTGCGGCGCGCGCGAGGTCAAGGTGGGCTGCGACGCGGGCGACTGCGGCGCCTGCACCGTGCTGGTCGACGGCGCCCCCGTCTGCGCCTGCCTGACGCCCGCGCATCAGGTGGCGGGCCGCCGGGTGGACACGCTCAAGGGGCTGGCCACCGATCCGGTGGCGCAGAAGCTCAGCGACAGTTTCCTCGCCCATGGCGCAGCGCAATGCGGCATCTGCACGCCCGGCATGATGGTGGCCGCCACCGCGCTCCTGCGCGAGACACCGGCACCGACCGAGGCGCAGGTTCAGGATGCACTTGGCGGCGTGCTCTGCCGCTGCACCGGTTATCGCAAGATCATTCAGGCGGTGATGCAGGCGGGCGCCCCGCTGCCCGCCCCCGTTCCGGGCGACGGGTATTCCGGCGCGGCCATCCCCCGGCTGGATGGCGCGGGCAAGGTGGCGGGGACCGAGGCCTATGGCGACGATGTCGCCCCCATGGGCACGCTGGAGATTCTGTTGGTCGGCGCACCCTATCCCTACGCAAGCTTTACGCTGGGCAATATCGACAGCTGGCGCAGCGCCCACGCGGGCGTGGTGGCGGTGCTGACCGCCGCCGACGTTCCGGGCCGCAACTGCTTCGGCGTGATGCCGGGGTTCGAGGATCAGCCGGTGTTTGCCGAAACGGAGACCCGGTTTCGCGGCGAACCGGTTGCGGCCATCGTTGCCCCGCCCGAGATCGCCGCGACACTCGACCTTTCCCTCTTCCCGGTGACATGGACCCGCCTCGACGCGGTGGAAGACGTCGCGGACGCCACCGCCCCCGGCGCGCCGCTGCTGCACCCGGACCGCGCGGGCAATGTCATGGTCACCGGTTTTGTCGCCTGTGGCGATGCCGAGGCGGCGCTTGTCGCAAGCGACGTGGTGGTCGAGGGGCGCTATGCCACCCCCTTTGTCGAACATGCCTATATCGAGCCCGAGGCGGGCTATGCCTATCTCGACGGCGACAAGGTTGTCGTGCACGCCTGCACTCAGGCCCCGGTGCTGGACCGGGACGGGTTGCAGATGGTGCTCGGCCTCGGCCCTGATCGCATCCGCATCATCCCCACCGGTGTCGGCGGCGGTTTCGGCTCGAAACTCGACATGTCGGTGCAGCCCTATCTGGCGATTGCCGCGCTGAAGACCGGACAGCCGGTGCGGCTGGCCTATAGCCGGGTGCAGTCGATGCAGATGAGCACCAAGCGCCACCCCTCTGACTTGCACCTGCGCATCGGCGCCAGCGCCGACGGGCGGCTCAAGGGGTTCGCCCTGCAAGGCCGGTTCAACACCGGCGCCTATGCCAGCTGGGGGCCGACCGTGGCCAACCGGGTGCCGGTGCACGGCTCCGGCCCCTATTTCATCCGCGATTACCGGGCCGAGGCGCAGGGTATCCACACCCATTGCCCGCCCTCGGGCGCGTTTCGCGGCTTTGGCGTGCCGCAGGCCGCCATCGCGCAAGAAACCCTGTTCGACGAACTGGCCGAGAAACTGGGGCTGGACCCGCTCGACTTCCGCCTGAAAAACGCGCTGAATACCGGCCAGCCCACTGTCTGCGGCCAGGTGTTCACCCAGGGCGTCGGCATCCGCGCCTGCCTGGAAGCGCTGAAACCCGACTGGACGCGCGAGCGCGCGGCGGCCGAGGCCTTCAACGCCGAAAACTCGGTCCTGAAACGCGGCGTCGGTATCGCGGCGGGCTGGTATGGCTGCGGCAATACCTCGCTGCCCAACCCCTCGACCATCAAATGCGGCATCCGCGCCGATAGCACACTCGTGCTGCATCAGGGGGCGATGGATATTGGCCAGGGCGCCAATACCGTCATCACACAGCTTTTTGCCACGGCCCTTGGCATCCCGACCCACCGGATCGAACTGATCGGCGCCGATACCGACCTGACGCCCGACGCGGGCAAGACCTCGGCCTCGCGCCAGACCTTTGTCACCGGCAATGCGGCAAAGCTGGCAGGCGCGGCGCTGCGCGCCGCGATCCTGAGCCGCGTCAATGCCGGGCCCGAGGCCACATTGACGCTCGAACAGGGCCGGATCCATGTCACCGACAATGGCCGCGCCCATGTGATCGACCTCTCCGACCTGCCCACGGACGCCGACGGCTATGTCCTCGGCGTCTCCGAGACCTATGACCCGCCCACCAAACCGCTCGACAAGAACGGCCAGGGGGTGCCTTACGCCCAGTTCGGCTATGCCGCCCATCTGGCAGTGGTCGAGATCGACACAAGGCTGGGCACCCTGCGCCCGCTGAAATTCACCGCCGCCCATGACGTGGGCCACGCGGTCAACCCCGCCCTGGTCGAAGGCCAGGTCGAGGGCGGCATCGCCCAGGGTCTCGGCATGGCGCTGATGGAAGAATACATCCCCGGCCGCACCGACAACCTGCACGACTACCTGATCCCCACCATCGGCGACGTGCCGCCAATCCAGACCCTGATCATCGAGGACCCGGACGAACACGGCCCCTATGGCGCCAAGGGCTTGGGCGAACATGCCCTGATCCCGACCGCGCCTGCACTGCTGAACGCGATCCGCCACGCCACCGGCGTTGCCATCCGCCAGACCCCCGTCACCCCCGCCCGCCTGCGCGCCGCGCTGAAGGAAGCCGGACATGACTGAACGCCTCCGCCCCGAGAAAATCCGCTGCGACGCCTGCCCGGTGCTTTGCTATATCGCCGATGGCAAATCCGGCGCCTGCGACCGCTATGCCAACCATGGCGGCGAATTGGTCCGCCTCGATGCGCTCACCGTGATCGAAAGTGGCAGCACCCGCGTCGTGCCTTTCCTCAAGGACGCGCAGACAGGCGATGACTGGGACGGCAACATCGTCCAGCAGAACCGCGCCTTTGTCACCGCCGTGGGTGCCGGCACCACCTATCCCGATTACAAGCCCGCCCCCTTCATCGTCAGCCAGGAGGTCGAGGGCGTCGACATGGTCACCGTGGTGACCGAGGGCATCTTCTCCTATTGCGGCGTCAAGGTGAAGATCGACACCGACCGCCATATCGGCCATGAACGCGACGTGGTGCGGGTCGATGGCGAGCCCATCGGTCATGTGATGACCAGCGAATATGGCTCCAAGATGCTGTCGCTGGGCGGTGTCGAACACCTGACCGGCGGCTCCAAGAAAGAGGGCCGCGTCACCTGTGACGCGCTCCTGCGCCTGTGCAATTGCGAAGCGGTCGAGATGGTGATCGGCGAGCCGGGCCATGAAACCACGCTGATCGTGCAGGCAGGCCGCGCCCCCATCATCAACGGGGTCGAGGAAAAGCTGATGCGCGTCGGCTGCGGGTCCGCCGCCATCGGCATGTTCGCGAAACAATGGCTGGGCCATGCCGATGACGTGGTGGTGGTCGACGACCATATCACCGGCGTGCTCAGCGAGCATCAGGCGGGCAAGATGCTGGACGTGCCGCCCACCGGCATCCGCATCAAGGGCCGCCGCTCGACGCCGGGCCGCTATTTCCAGGTGGCCGATCCCGGCACCGGATGGGGCGGAACCGATGTCGAAGACCCGCTGGTCATTCTCGACACCTTCAAGCCAGACGTGGCCTGGCCCGGCCTGCGGCTGATGATGGTCTCCACCACCGGGGAACAATACGCCTATTTCGAGCTCGACGCCGATCTGGTGCCGCAGCCGGTTCCGATCCCCGAGAAACTGCGCGCCTCGGCGGAGTTGATCGCGGAAAACTGCGAACCCTCGGTCTGTTCGGTCCTGTTCATGGGCGGCGCGGGTGGCTCCTTGCGCGCGGGCGTCACCGAAAACCCGGTGCGCCTCACCAAATCGGTGAAATCCTCGCTCACCCATGTCTCCTGCGGCGGGGCGGCGGCCTATGTCTGGCCCGGCGGCGGCATCACCGTGATGGTTGACGTGACCGAGATGCCCTCGAATTCCTTCGGTTATGTGCCCACGCCCGCGCTGGTGGCCCCCATCGAGTTTACCATGCGGGTCAGCGATTACGGCACGTTGGGCGGCCATGTCAGCGAAATCAAACCGGTGGCCCAAGTGGTTTCGGAACGCGACCGCAAGCTGGGCAAGCGCGACACCCAGCCGGACCCCAACGCGCGCGAGAATTACCGCTGGTCGCGGGGGGAGGACGAATGACCGGAGCTGTCGCCGCCCTGCTGCCCGATGGCAAACGGCTGCATTTGCAGCACGGCCCCATCGACCTGATCATCGGGGCCGAGGGCGGACCGGGCGCACGCGAGGCCGCGTTTGCCGCCGCGACCGCGCGGTTCCAGACGGTGCTGGAGGAACTGGTCGGTGAACTGCCGCTCCTGAAAACCGAACTCACCCCCGACGTGCCCTTGCCCCTTGGCCCGGTGGCCCGGCGCATGGACGCCGCCTGCCGCCCGCTGATGGCGTTGCGCCTCACCCGCATGGCCGCCGTTGCCGGTGGTGTGGCCGACGAGGTGCTGGCCGCGATGCTGGCCGCCGCGCCGCTGACCCGCGCCTATGTGAACAACGGCGGCGATATCGCCCTGCACCTGAGGGGCGAGGCTCGTTTCACCCTCGCCATGGCCACGCCCTACGGGCACGACCTTGGCCGCATCTCGGTCAGCGCCAGCGACGGGATCGGCGGCATCGCCACCTCGGGTCTGGGTGGCCGCAGCCTCAGCCTCGGCATTGCCGAGAGCGTCACGGTTCTGGCCCGCAGCGCCGCCGCCGCCGACGCGGCGGCCACGCTGATCGCCAACGCGACCGACCTGCCCGGCCACCCCGCGATCCGCCGCGCTCCTGCCTGCGCAGTCAGAGATGACAGCGATCTGGGCCACCGCCCCGTTGTCACCCATTGCGGTGCCCTTGCCCGCAACGAGGTCTTGCATGCCCTTGAAAACGGGCAGAAACTGGCAAGTGAATTGATCGCCGCCGGACACATTCGTGCCGCCCATCTGTCCTTGCGCGGACAGGCCCGCCATGCCGGCGCCATCCCCGTGACCGCCCCTGAAAGGAGCCTTGCCCTTGCCTGACCTGATCCTCAGAAAAACCGTCTCGGCACTGGAAGAGATCTGGCACGAGGGCGGCCCGGTGGCCGCAACCCCGCTGCGCCGGGCCTCGGTCATGAGCATCCTCAAGAACCCCTTTGCCGGACGGTACGAACCCGAGATCCAGGGGTTCATGGAGGATCTCAAACCCCTAGGCCTGAGCATGGCGCAGCAGCTTCTGGACATGCTCGGCGGGCCGGAACAAATCGAGGGCTATGGCAAGGGCGCCCTGATCGGCGAGGCGGGAGAGCTGGAGCATGGCGCGCTCTGGCATGCGCCGGGGGGCTATGCGATGCGGCAGCTCTTGGGCACCGCCAATGCCATCGTGCCCTCGTCGAAAAAGGTGGGTGGTGTCGGCGCCCGGCTGGACGTGCCGATCACCCATATCAACGCCTCTTACGTGCGCAGCCATTTCGACAGTATGGAGGTCGGCAGCAACGACGCCCCCCGCGCCGACGAGATGGCGCTGGTGCTGGTGATGAGCACCGGCCCGCGGGTGCATTCCCGCGCGGGCGGGCTGGAGGCCTGGCAGATCAAGGGAGAGGACGGGCTGAGATGACCAAGATCCGCAAGATCGCTGTATTCATTGAGGAAACCCGGATCGAGGCGGGCCGCGAGATATCCCCGCCCACCCGCAAGGCGGTGGCCGTGGCGGTGATCGAGAACCCGTTTGCGGGCCGCTATGTCGAGGATCTGACCGAGCTGATGGACACCGGCGCCGAGCTTGGCGCGCTGTTGGGCGAGCGCTGTGTGCAGGCGCTGGGGATCGCACCCGAGCAGGCCGAAAGCTATGGCAAGTCCGCGATGGTGGGCGAGAATGGCGAGTTGGAACATGCCGCCGCCATCCTGCATCCGAAACTGGGCGCGCCCCTGCGCAAGGCGGTGGAAAAAGGCGCGGCGCTGGTGCCCTCGTCCAAGAAGATGGGCAGCCCGGGACAGGTGCTGGACGTACCGCTGGGCCACAAGGACGCGGCCTATGTCCGCAGCCATTTCGACGGGATCGAGGTGCGGCTGAACGATGCGCCGCGCGCAAACGAGATCATGGTGGCGGTTGCCGTTACCGACAGCGGCCGCCCGCTGCCGCGTGTCGGCGGGCTGACCCATGACGCGGCCGAAGGCAAGGACGGCCTGAGATGAGCCTCGCGGCCTGCCCCACGGGCGGGCCGCCCAGACAGAGGCCGGGGCAACCGGCCCGTTTGAGACCAACAGATCAACCGGAGGGAAATGACATGACACTGATCAGACGTACCGTTCTGGGCGCTCTGGCCGCATTGCCGCTGGCGGCACTGACGCCACAGATCGCCCGGGCCGCCGATACCATCGTGCTGGGCGAGGTGAACAGCTATACCCGCCTGCCCGCCTTTACCGAGCCTTACAAGAAGGGCTGGGAACTGGCCGTTGAGCAGATCAACGCCGCTGGCGGCGTGCTGGGCAAGGACCTTGTCGTGGTCAGCCGCGACGATACCGGCGACCCGGCCACCGCCATCCGCATCGCCGAAGAGCTGATCGCCAAGGAAGGCGCGGTGATGATCTTTGGCACCTTCTTGTCCAATATCGGGCTGGCGGTCGCGGATTTCGCCAACCAGAAGCAGGTGTTCTTCCTGGCCTCGGAACCACTGTCCGATGCGCTGGTCTGGTCCAAGGGCAACAAATACACTTATCGCCTGCGCCCCTCTACCCATATGCAAGCCGCGATGCTGGCCGAACAGGCGGCCAAGCTGGATGCGGTGAAATGGGCCACGGTGGCGCCCAACTATGCCTATGGTCAGGACGCGGTCGCGGCCTTCAAGGCGGAACTGACACGCCTGCGCCCCGATGTGGAATTTGTCGAGGAACAGTGGCCGCCGGTCTTCAAGATCGACGCAGGCCCCACCGTGCGCGCGCTTGAGGCATCGAAGCCTGACGCGATCTATAACGTGACCTTCGGCGGTGATCTTGCCAAGTTCGTGCGCGAAGGCTCACTGCGGTACCTGTTCGACGACCGCCCGGTGGTGTCGCTGCTGACGGGCGAGCCCGAGTATCTGGAGCCGCTTCAGGGCGAGACGCCGAATGGCTGGATCGTCACCGGCTATCCCTCGACCGACATCGACACGCCCGAGCACAAGGCATTCGCCGAGGCCTATATGGCCAAGTTCGACGAGGCGCCCAAGACCGGCTCGATCGTGGGCTATAACTCGGTTCTGTCGATTGCCGCAGCGATCACCAAGGCCGGATCGACCGACACCGAGGCGATGCTGGCCGCGATGGAAGGTCTGGAAGTGAGCAGCAGCCCGACCGGCCCGTTCATGTTCCGCGCCGCCGACCACCAGTCGACCATGGGCGCCTATGTGGGCAAGACCGCGCTGGTCGATGGCCAGCCCAAGATGGTGGACTGGACCTATGCAGATGGCGCGGCCTATCTGCCCTCCGAGGAAGAGGCAGCCAAGCTGCGTCCGGCGGAGTAAGCCCCTGAAACCCGAGGGGCCACGCGCCCCTCGGGACCCTGACCTGACCAAAGGAAGACCGGCCTGATGGGCTTTTATCTCGCACAATTGCTGACGGGAATGGCGAACGCGTCCTCGCTGTTCCTGATCGCGTCGGGCCTGTCGATCATCTTCGGCGTGACCCGGATCGTGAACTTCGCCCATGGCTCGTTCTACATGCTGGGGGCCTATCTGGCCTATACGCTGGTGACCACGTTACAGGGCGGTATCCCGGGCTACTGGTTCAGCGTGCTGGCGGCGGCGGTGCTGGTGGGCGGCATCGGGCTGGTGGTGGAACTGACCATCCTGCGCCGCATCTACCGGGCGCCGGAACTGTTTCAGCTGGTCGCCACGTTTGGTGTCGTTTTGATCGTGCAGGACCTGACGCTGGCGATCTGGGGCGCCGAGGACCTGTTGGGGCCGCGCGCGCCCGGCCTTGACCGCGCGGTGCGCCTGATGGGCGAACCGATCCCCGAATACGATCTGGCGCTGATCGCCATCGGCCCCGCCGTGCTGGCGGCGATCTGGCTGGTATTCCACCGCACCCGCTGGGGCGTGCTGGTGCGCGCGGCCACGCAAGACCGCGAGATGGTGGGCGCCCTGGGCGTCAATCAGGCCTGGCTGTTCTCGGCCGCCTTCGTGCTGGGCTCGGCCCTGGCCGGGCTGGGTGGCGCATTGCAAATCCCGCGCGAGGCGGTGTCGCTGCAAATGGACCTGTCGATCATCGGCGAGGCCTTTGTGGTGGTGGTGATCGGCGGTATGGGCAGCGTCACCGGCGCTTTTGTTGCCGCCGTGCTGATTTCGGTCCTCAATGCATTTGCGATCCTGATCTTTCCGCAGGTCTCCATCGTGCTGCCCTTTGTCGTGATGGCGGCGGTGCTGATCGTGCGACCCTATGGGCTGTTCGGCCGCCCCGGCAGCGAACATGGTGGCGCGGAAGAGCCGGAACAGCCGCTGCGCCTCTTGGATCAGAGATCGACCATGGTGCTGCTGGCGCTGGTGGCGATGCTGGCCTTCAGCCCGGCGGTGGTGTCGGATTTCACCACCATCTTGCTGGTCGATGTGATGGTGGCGACACTCTTTGCGGTGTCGCTGCATTTCATGATGGGCATCGGCGGCATGGTCAGTTTCGGGCATGCGGCCTATTTCGGCGTCGGCGCCTATGCCGCCGCGATGGCGGTCAAGATGCTGGGCTGGGGCATGTTGCCCGCCATGGCACTTGGGCCGGTAGCGGCGGCGCTGGCGGCGCTCTTCTTTGGCTGGTTCTGCGTGCGCCTGTCCGGCGTCTACCTCGCCATGCTGACCATGGCGGCGGCGCAGATCCTGTGGGGCGTCACCTTTCAGTGGCAGGATGTCACCGGCGGTGACGACGGCATTCTGGGCGTCTGGCCCGCCGAATGGGCGAAATCCGACCGGGTCTATTTCTATCTGGCGTTGGTCCTGTGCCTAGGTGGCATCTGGCTGCTCAGACGGGTGGCGCATTCGCCCTTTGGCTATACCCTGCGCGGGGTGCGCGACAGCCGCATCCGGGCCGAAGCCATTGGCATCGACACAAGGTTCCATCAATGGATGGGCTTTACCCTGGCCGGAACGTTGGCGGGGTTGGCGGGCGTCGTGTTCGTGTTCTCCAAGGGCTCGGTCTTTCCCGACGCGCTCAGCATCGGGCACAGTATCGATGGGCTGATCATGGTCCTGTTGGGCGGCATTCATGCACTGGCGGGGCCTGTCTATGGCGCCATGGCGATGGTGCTGATCGAGGATTGGGTCAGCCGGCTCGACTACTGGCGGTTCATCTTCGGCGGCATCATCCTGACGGTGGTCCTGCTGGCACCTGACGGGATCGCGGGCGGGGTCCGGCGGCTGATCCAGCTGGTGCGGAGGGATGCGGCATGACCCCGGTTCTTGAGGTACGCGGCCTGTCCAAGGCCTTTGGCGGGGTACAGGCGGTCGACGATGTCAGCTTTGAGTTGCGACAGGGAGAGTTCCTCGCCCTGATCGGCCCCAATGGTGCGGGCAAGACCACCTGTTTCAACATGCTCAACGGCTATCTGCCGCCCAGCGCGGGTTCGGTCAAACTGAACGGGCGCGAGCTGATCGGCACGCCGCCGCGCCGGATCTGGCGCTTGGGGGTCGGACGCACCTTTCAGATCACCGCGACCTTTCTGTCGATGACAGTGCGGGAGAATGTGCAGATGGCGCTGATCTCGCATCACCGCCGGGTCTATGACCTGTTCTCGCGGGCGACGCGGATGTATCTGGACGAGGCGATGGCGCTGCTCGATCTGGTGTCGATGCGTGAACAGGCGGACCGGCCCTGTTCGGAACTGGCCTATGGCGACTTGAAGCGGCTGGAACTGGCGATTGCGCTGGCGCATGAGCCGGCGCTCTTGTTGATGGACGAACCCACTGCCGGCATGGCCCCGTCCGAGCGTGTGGCGCTGATGGCGCTGACGGCGGATATCGTGGCGCGCGGGCATGTCTCGGTCGTGTTCACCGAACATGACATGGACGTGGTCTTTGCCCATGCCCACCGGATCCTTGTGCTCAATCGCGGCCGGTTGATCGCCGAGGGCACCGGCGCCGAGATCCGTGCCAACCCGCTGGTACAAGAGGTCTATCTGGGCGGTGGCCGCCTGTTCGAGAAGGAGCGCGGCAATGCTTGAGATCGACAGCCTCACCGCCCGATATGGGCGCGCGCAAATCCTGAACGGCGTGTCCCTGACACTGGGCCGCAACGAGGTGGTGGCGCTGTTGGGCCGCAACGGCGCGGGCAAATCCACCACCATGAAATCGGTGATGGGACTGGTACGCCAGACCGGCGGCAGCATCCGCCTTGACGGTGCGAACATCCTGGGCCGGGCGTCGCATCTGATCTGCCGCGCCGGGATCGGTTATGTCCCCGAAGACCGGCGCATCTTTGGCGAGTTGACGGTCGAAGAAAACCTCGAAGTGGGCCGCCGCCCCGCCCGAGAGGGCGCGCCGCAATGGACCACCGACCACCTGTTCCAACTGTTTCCCAACCTCGCCGAGCGCCGCCAGAACCTGGGCAAGCAACTGTCGGGGGGCGAGCAGCAGATGCTGAGCATCGCCCGCACCCTGATGGGCAACCCTTCGCTGGTGCTGCTGGACGAACCCAGCGAAGGCATCGCCCCGGTGATCGTCGAGCAGATGGCCAATGTCATCTCGGAGCTGAAACGCGAGGGGCTGTCGGTGTTGCTGTCCGAACAGAACCTGCATTTCGCGCGCGAGGTGTCGGACCGCGCCTATATCATCGAAAAGGGCACCATGCGCTACGAGGGGGATTTTGCCGATCTCGACGCCCGCCCCGAGGTTTCGGCCCAGTATCTGGCGGTCTGACGGTTGTGACCTGCCTGCCCTTGCGGTAAGGCGGGTCATTGCAAATTCCGGTGCACAGGGTGATGGACGACACGGCGCGACACGGGGCAGAGCCCTATCGATTGGACGATCAGGTGGGCTATCTGCTGCGGCTGGCCAGCCAGCGTCATGCCGCGATCTTTCAGTCGCAGACCATCGAGGGGCTGACCGCGACCCAGTTCGCCGCGCTGGTGCGGCTATCCGAACATGGCAAATGCTCGCAAAACCAGCTGGGCCGACTGGCCGCGATGGATGTGGCCACGATCAAGGGCGTGGTCGACCGGCTGCGGCAGAAGGGGCTGACGCTGGCCGAGCCCGATCCGGGCGACAAGCGGCGGATGCTGATCTCGCTCTCGCCGCAGGGCGCGGCGCTGGTGGCCCGAATGAAGGACGCGGGCGCGCGCATCACCGCCGACACGCTCGCCCCCCTGTCCCCCACCGAACAGCGCAGCTTTCTCAGGCTGCTGGCCAAGCTGTCATGATCTGACCGGCCGTTTCGGCGAAGCCTTGTCCAGCACCAGTTCCGAGCGCGAAAACCGGATCGGCGTGCGCAGGCCGGGTACACCCTCGGGCTCGATCCGCATGCCGCGATGGGCGATCTGCGGGTCGGCCAGCGCCTCGGCCACCGAGTTGATCGGCCCACCCGGCACGCCGCCCTGCTCCAGCGCGGCCAGCAGATCCGCCTTGGTCCAGTTCAGGCAGGCCGCCGTCAGCAACTCGGTCATCTCGGCCCGGTGCGCGACCCGGTCGGGATTGGTGGCAAAGCGTGGGTCATTGATCAGCTCGGCCACACCAAGAATGGTGCAGAGCGTGCCATATTGCCGGTCATTGCCACATGCGATGATGATATGGCCATCGGCCACCGGAAACACCTGATACGGCACGATATTGGGATGGGCATTGCCCAGCCGTGTCGGGCATTGCCCTGAGGCAAGGAAGTTCATCGCCTGATTGGCCAGAACACCGGCCATGCAATCAAGCAGGCTGAGATCCACATGCTGGCCCATCCCGGACCGCTCCCGTTCCGCCAATGCCGCCTGAATGCCGATGACGCCGTAAAGCCCGGTAAAGATATCGGCAAAGGCCACGCCGATCTTTTGCGGCTCGCCCGCCGGGTCGCCGGTCAGGTCCATGATGCCGCTCATGCCCTGGATCAGAAAGTCATAGCCCGCCCGATGAGCATAGGGGCCGTCCTGTCCAAACCCGGTGACCGAGCAATAGACAAGGCGCGGATTGACCTCCTTGACGCTGTCATAATCGAGGCCGAATTTCTTCAGCCCGCCGACCTTGAAATTCTCGATCAGCACATCCGCCTCGCGGATCAGGTCCAGCAGCTTGTCGCGGTCGCCCGCATCCCCGAAATCCAGCGCGATCGAGGTCTTGCCCCGGTTGGCCCCGTGGAAATAGGCGGCCGAGCGGTCGCCCTCGCGCTCGATGAAGGGGGGGCCCCATTTGCGGGTGTCGTCGCCCTCGGGGCTTTCGACCTTAAGCACTTCGGCGCCCAGATCGGCTAGGGTCTGGCCTATCCATGGCCCCGCCAGAATGCGGGCCAGTTCGACCACTTTCAGCCCTTGCAACGGTGCGCTCATCTGCCTGCCCTTTTCCTGCCAGTGACGTCAGGGCAGGTTCTGCCCTAGCTGACGATCCGGGGCAAGCGGGTTGCGGGTGGGGTGTTGCGGCTGCGCTCGCTGCGCACCACCCCGTCGATCACGGTCATGCCGACGCCGGGCAGATTGCCCAGCTGCACCGATTCCAGAAGGGTTTTGCCCGGCGCATGCTGCGCCTGATCCATCAGCACGAAATCGGCGGCATAGCCCCGCTCCAGCAACCCGGTATCCAGCTCGCGCTGACGGGCGGTGTTGCCGTTGGCAAAGCAGAACGCGATCTCGGCCGGGACATTGCCCAGCGCCGACAGCATCGCCACCATGCGCAGGATGCCCAGCGGCTGCACGCCCGAGCCCGCCGGCCCATCGGTGCCCAGAATGATCCGGTCCATCTGCTTCAACTCGCGCGCGGTGTTCAGCGTCAACAGCGCCGCGCGTTCGTTGCCGTTATGCACGATCTCCAGCCCGGCGGTGCAGCTTTCGCACAGGCACATGATCTGGTCGTCAGGCAACGCCGAATGGCCGCCGTTGATATGGCCGATCACATCCGTCCCGGTTTCCAGCACCATGTCTGCGTCAATTAGGCCCGATCCGGGGATCGAGGGGCCACCGGTATGGATGGTGGACTGGATGCCGTATTTGCGCGCCCAATCGACCATCTGACGCGCGGTCTTGCCGTCCTTGACCGTGCCCAGACCGACCTCGCCCAGCAGCTTGACCCCGGCATCGGCCAGTTCCTTGAAATCCTGCTCGACCATGCCGTGCTCGATCACCGGAGCGCCGGCCATCACCTTGACACCCGAGGGGCGGAAATTCTCGTACCAGCGCTGCGCCGCGATCGCCATCGCCTTGAGGCCGACGATATCCTTGGGGCGGCCCGGCATATGCACCTCGCCCGCCGAAATCAGCGTGGTCACGCCCCCGTGCAGGGTGCTGTCGATCCAGTGCAACTGCTGTTGGCGCGGGGTATAGTCGCCCACCACCGGGTGCACATGGCTGTCGATCAGGCCCGGCGCCAGGGTGACGCCATTGGCGTCGATCAGCGTGTCGGCGCCTTCGGTATCCAGATCACCCTCGTATCCCCAATCCGAGATCCGTCCGTCGATGGCAATGACGCAATCGCCGTCATAGATCGGCTCTTCCATCTTGCCCGACAGCAGCAGGCCGATATTGGTGATGACAAGCTTGCCCGACATGGCGCCCTCCGCGAAACGAGAAACTCGTTAGCACGCTAACATAGGCGGGGATTCGGTCAAGCGCCGGCTGTCCGGCCCATCGGGTCAGGTGTTGAACAGGAAGTGCAGCACGTCGCCGTCCTTGACGACATAGCTTTTGCCCTCGGCCCGCATCTTGCCAGCCTCTTTGGCGCCCTGCTCGCCATTGCAGGCGATATAGTCGTCATAGGCGATGGTTTCGGCGCGGATGAAGCCCTTTTCGAAATCGCCATGGATCACGCCCGCCGCCTGCGGCGCAGCGGTGCCCTGACGGATGGTCCAGGCGCGCGCCTCTTTCGGGCCGACGGTGAAATAGGTTTCCAGATGCAAGAGGGCATATCCGGCCTTGATCAGCCGGTCGAGCCCGGCCTCTTCCAGCCCCATCTCTTCGAGGAACATGGCGGCCTCGTCATCTTCGAGCTGGCTGATCTCTTCTTCGATCTGGGCCGAGATGATAACATGGCTGTTGCCCTGAGCGGCGGCCATTTCAGCGACACGGGCGGAATGGGCATTGCCCTCGGCCGCCTCGGCCTCGCCCACGTTGCAGACATAAAGCACCGGCTTGGTAGTCAACAGTTGCAGCATCTTCCAGGCCTTGGCGTCCTCGTCGCTGACCTCGACCACGCGGGCGGGCTTGCCGTCCTCCAGCGCCGCCTGCGCCGCGGCGAGCAGACGGTCCTGCTGCTGGGCGTCCTTGTCATTGCCCTTGAGCTTGCGCACCAGATTGGCCCGGCGCTTCTCGATGCTTTCCAGATCGGCCAGCATCAGTTCGGTCTCGATGGTCTCGGCATCGGCCACCGGGTCGACGCGGCCCTCGACATGGGTCACGTCGCCGTCCTCGAAACAGCGCAGAACATGGGCGATGGCGTCGACCTCGCGGATATTGGCCAGGAACTGGTTGCCCAGCCCTTCGCCCTTGGAGGCGCCTTTGACCAGCCCTGCGATGTCCACAAATGTCATGCGGGTCGGGATGATCTGTTTCGACTTGGCAATCGCGGCCAGCTTGTCCAGCCGGGCATCGGGCACGCCCACCTCGCCCACATTGGGCTCGATGGTGCAGAAGGGGAAGTTTGCCGCCTGCGCCGCCGCGGTGCGGGTCAATGCGTTGAACAGGGTCGACTTGCCCACGTTCGGCAGACCCACGATACCCATTTTGAAACCCATGACCGTCTCCTGATGCCATCTGACGGGGCCTTCTAGGCGGGTCGGCGCAAATGCGCAAGCCGCGCGCGCGTCGGCATGTTTCATCCCTTCACGACTGTGCAAGCCCCGCGTGAGCCCACTTGTGGGGTTACTGATCGGTACACATTTCTCCTGCCGAACACCGTCACAAGAAATGGCAGCGATATGAAACAGTTCCTTCTCTCCGCGATCCTGGCCTTTGGGCTTGCCGGCACAACGCAGGCGCAATCCCTTATCCTTGGAGCCGGATACGCGGATTTCCAGCACGAGCAGTCCCAAGATCAGGGGGTTCTGTCACTGGAATACCAGCACACGCCGTTCTGGGAGCGGGGTCGCCTCAGCGCCCGGTTGGCCGCGGCGGCGACGCTGCATGCCAATGGCGATTTCCATTTGGGCGCGGGCGTTGCCGGAGAATATGCCCTGGACAGAAACTGGTTCATCGAGGCCAGCGTGCTGCCCGGCGTCTATTTCGAGGGTGAGGACAGCAACACGCTGGGCAGCCGGTTCGAAGTGCGCAGCCTGTTTGGCGTCGGTTACCGCTTTGACAATGGCGATGCGCTGTCGCTGGCGATCACGCATAAATCGAATGCCTCGATTTCCGAGTTCAACCCGGGCGTCAACTCGGTTCTGCTGCGGTTCCACCGCTCTTTCTGAGCTGCGCGTCGGGTGTGGGATTGATTTTCGGCACGGTTTTCTGCACATCAGGCCGATAGCAGAACGCAAGGACGCCCGATGACCCGTATCGACGCCAAATTCGCCGAGTTGAAAGCCCAAGGCAAAAAGGCCTTTGTCTCATATGTGATGGCGGGGGATCCGGATTTCGACACCTCGCTGGAGCTGGTCAAGGGCCTGCCCGGCGCTGGCGTGGATGTTATCGAACTGGGTCTTCCCTTTACCGACCCCATGGCGGACGGTCCCACGATCCAGCTGGCTGGCCAGCGTGCGCTTGATGGCGGCATGACGCTTCAGCGGACACTGGATCTGGCGACCGAGTTCCGCAAGACCGACAACAGCACGCCCATCGTCCTGATGGGCTATTACAACCCGATCTACAATCGCGGCGTCGACCGGTTTCTGGCCGATGCCAAGGCCGCCGGTATCGACGGGCTGATCGTGGTCGACCTGCCGCCCGAGGAAGACGCCGAATTGTGCCTGCCCGCACAGGCGGCCGGTTTGAACTTCATCCGACTCGCCACGCCGACGACCGACGACAAGCGTCTGCCGCGCGTGCTGCAAAACACATCGGGCTTTGTCTACTACGTCTCGATCACCGGGATCACCGGCGCGGCCGAGGCGCAGGCGACCGATGTCGGCCCCGAAGTGGCCCGGATCAAGGCGGCGACCGACCTGCCAATTATCGTGGGCTTCGGGATCAACACGCCCGAGAAATCGCGCGCCATCGCCAGCGTCGCCGATGGCGCCGTTGTCGGTTCGGCCATCGTGAGCCAGATCGGCGCGGGCAAACCGGTGGCCGAGGTTCTGGCCTTTGTCAAATCGCTGGCGGACGGCGCGCACAGCGCCTGAGCGTCAGGGCCGGCGCCGCAGGATGTTGATGCCCGAATACTCGGCAACCTTTTGGCCGTCCTGATTGTAGATCTCGCTCAGCACCGTGATCCGGCCCCGGTCGGGGCGCGAACGCGACGCGGTACTCTCGGTGACCGTTGCCACCACCCGCAGCAAGTCGCCGGGGCGCACGGGCACCATCCACTTTACATCGGTCATACCTGGAGACCCCATCGAGGCCTCGGCCCAGAGGCCCGATGCATACCAACGCTCGAACGCGGTGACGAGCGTGTGCCA
The DNA here is from genome assembly GCF_059612545.1 of Ruegeria sp. SAZD011. Classification (NCBI taxonomy): domain Bacteria; kingdom Pseudomonadati; phylum Pseudomonadota; class Alphaproteobacteria; order Rhodobacterales; family Roseobacteraceae; genus Ruegeria; species Ruegeria sp. SAZD011. The sequence continues at coordinate 18,806 of NZ_JBXWQU010000027.1, forward strand.
GCCGCTGGCGATGATCCCCCCGAACGGGCCGTCCTTTGCCGCCTCGGGGTCGATGTGGAACGGTTGCGGGTCCCATTTGCGCGCGAAATCCATGATCTCGTCACCCGTCATTTCCCACGGGTCGGACTCGTAGCGGAACCCGACCGGAAAATCCTCCCAGTATTTCGTCATGCCCTCTGCCCTTGCTAAAGCGCCCGGTGCACAGTGTCGCGGCCAGACCGAGTTGCCAAGCGGCAAAAATATTGGTAAACAAATTTAACCAATTTTGAGGGACAGGATATGGCCGTCATCACCAATATCGAAGATCTCAAGCGGATCTATGAACGCCGCGTGCCGCGCATGTTCTACGATTATGCCGAAAGCGGCAGCTGGACAGAACAGACCTTTCGCGAGAACAGCTCGGATTTCGACCTGATCCGCTTGCGCCAGCGGGTTGCCGTCGACATGTCCGGCCGTTCGACCGCCAGCCAGATGGTCGGGCAGGACGTGGCGATGCCGGTGGCGCTGGCACCCGTGGGGCTGACCGGCATGCAGAACGCCGATGGCGAGATCAAGGCCGCCCGCGCCGCCAACGAATTCGGCGTGCCCTTTACGCTGTCGACGATGTCGATCAACTCGATCGAGGAGGTGGCCGAGGCCACGGGCCGTCCCTTCTGGTTCCAGCTCTACACCATGCGCGACACCGATTATACCAGCCGCCTGATCCAGCGGGCCAAGGCCGCCAAGTGTTCGGCGCTGGTGATCACGCTCGACCTGCAGATCCTGGGTCAGCGGCACAAGGATCTGAAGAACGGGTTGTCCGCCCCGCCGAAACTGACCCCCAAAACCATCGCCAACCTGATGACCAAATGGGCCTGGGGGATCGAGATGCTGGGCGCCAAGCGGCGCAATTTCGGCAATATCGTGGGCCATGTTCAAGGCGTATCGGATAACGCCAATCTGGGCGCCTGGACCGCCGAGCAGTTCGACCCCACGCTCGATTGGGGCAAGGTCGCCAAACTGATGGAGCAATGGGACGGCAAGGTGATCCTGAAGGGTATCCTGGATGCCGAAGATGCGAAAATGGCCGCCAAACTGGGCGCCGATGCCATCGTGGTCTCGAACCATGGCGGCCGGCAGCTGGACGGCGCGCTAAGTTCGATCCGGGTTCTGCCCGAAATCATCGATGCGGTGGGCGGCGACATCGAGGTGCATCTGGACAGCGGTATCCGTTCGGGTCAGGACGTGCTCAAGGCGCTGGCGCTGGGGGCCAAGGGCACCATGATCGGGCGCGCCTTTGTCTATGGTCTGGGTGCCATGGGGCAAGCTGGGGTGACCAAGGCACTGGAGGTGATCCACCGCGAGCTTGACGTCACCATGGCGCTGTGCGGCGAGAAGAATGTCGCCGATCTGGGCCGCCACAACCTGCTTGTGCCCGAGGATTTCGGCGGCCGCTGGGCCTGAACCGGCAAACGGGGCAAAAACGGGCGAATCCCCCTTTCCTTTGACCCCGATCCACTGTAAGAGCGCGGCTTCACGCGGGGCTACAGCCTTGGAGGAGCCCCGCCCTAACATTGGAGATATTATCATGGCTGGTGAGATTCCTGATCTCGTAGCTCTGGAACGGACGGGGACAGGCAAGGGCGCCGCTCGTCAGGCACGCCGCGACGGCATGGTTCCGGGCATTGTGTTTGGTGGCGACAACGACCCGCTGCCGATCCAGATCCCGTTCAACCGTCTGCTCAAGATGCTGAAGGCGGGCCGGTTCAAGTCGACGCTGTTCAACCTCAAGGTCGAAGGCCACGAGGATGTCCGCGTGATCTGCCGCGACGTGCAGCGTGATGTGGTCAAGGACCTGCCGACCCACCTGGACCTGATGCGCCTGCGCCGCACCAGCCGGATCAAGCTGTTCATCCACGTGGACTTCGTGAACCACGCGGCGGCACCGGGCCTGAAAAAGGGCGGCGTGCTGACCGTGGTGCGCCCCGAGGTGGAACTGGAAGTCACCGCGGGCGACATTCCCGAAAGCATCACCGTCGACCTGTCCGGTCTGAACATCGGTGACGTCGTGACCATTTCCAGCGTCAATCTGCCCGCCGGCGCCAAGCCGACCATCGACCGCGACTTCGTGATCGCCAACATCTCGGCCCCGTCGGGCCTAGCATCCTCGTCGGACGATGAAGAAGCCGAAGGCGAAGAGGCCGAAGGCGACGCCGAAGAATAATCTTCGCGACCGTCAACCCATCAGAAGGCGGGGCCGCGTTTGGCCCCGCCTTTTTTTGTAGTCAGGCCCAGAGGGCCGTCTGGCCTTTTGCAGCCGCAAGCGGCAAGAAGGACCGGCAACTGGCAAAGCAAGAGGCCCGACATGCGATTGTTCGTCGGACTGGGAAACCCCGGCGCGAAATACGCCCGCAACCGGCACAATATCGGCTTTATGGCGCTGGACCGGATCGCCGAGGATCACGGCTTTGGCCCGTGGCGGGCCAAGTTTCAGGGCCAGATCGCCGAGGGGCGGCTGGGCAGCGAAAAGGTACTGCTGCTCAAGCCCGAAACCTTCATGAACCGCTCGGGCCAGTCGGTGGGCGAGGCGATGCGGTTCTACAAGCTCGACAGCACTGACATCACTGTCCTGCATGACGAGCTTGACCTTGCCCCCGGCAAGGTCAAGGTGAAAGCAGGCGGCGGACATGCCGGCCATAACGGCCTGCGCTCGATCCACGACCATATCGGCGCCGCCTATGACCGGGTGCGGCTGGGCATCGGGCATCCCGGCCGCAAAGAGGCGGTGGCAGGCTATGTGCTGCATGATTTCGCCCGCGCGGACGAGGACTGGCTGGACAATGTGCTGCGTGGTGTCTCGGACGGCGCGCCGCATCTGGCCGCCGGAGACGGGGCGCGGTTCATGAACGCGGTCGCCCTGCGCACCGCGCCACCGCGTTCGTCAACCGGAACAGCCCGTCCGCCATCGGCAACGCCCGAAAAGACAGCGCCAGCCCCGGAGCCCGCGCCCCGGCCCGACGACCGCAGCGCGCTGCAAAAGCTGGTCGACCGGTTCAAATAACCCGCTGCCGCCACGTAGCAGTTGCGTGGCGTCCCAAGCCTTGCGACCCTTCCCGCGTGGTCCCATCGGAGGAGTGACATGCGCGTATTCGGAAAATGGCTGGGCCGGGTCCTGCTGGCCCTGATCCTGGCCGCAGGCGTCATCGGCGTCTGGAAATGGGAAGAGATCAACCGGCTGCTCGCCGTGAACTCTCTCTTCAACGCCGAAAAGATCGTCTCCAACTTCTCGCATATGGACGCGGCCTTTCTGACCGCCCCGGTCGCCCGGGGCAATGGCCCCACCTCGGACCTGCCCCATGGCGCCGCCTTTGAGCTGCCCACCGGCGGCGCAGACTGGGTCGAGGAAAGGGCGGTCACTTCTCTTCTTGTCATAAAGGACGGCCAGATCCGGTTCGAGGAGTATTATCTCGGCACCGGACCCGACGATCGCCGCATCTCGTGGTCGGTAGCCAAGAGTTACCTTTCGGCACTGTTCGGTGTCCTGCTGGAGGAGGGCGCGATCGCCTCGATCGACGATCCGGTTGTCAAATACGCGCCCCAGCTCAAGGGCAGCGCCTATGAACCGGCCAGCATTCGCAACGTGCTGAACATGGCCAGCGGCGTCACCTTCGACGAGGACTATTTCGACAAGAATTCCGATATCAACCGCATGGGCCGGGTGGTGGCACTTGGCGGCACGCTGGACGATTTCTCGGCGAGCTTCACCGACAGTTTCGCTGCGCCCGGCGAGACCTGGCAATATGTCTCGATCGACACCCATGTGATCGGCATGGTGATCCGGGGTGCAACGGGGCGCAGCGTCACCGACCTGTTGACCGAAAAGATAATCGCGCCGCTGGGGTTGGAGCGTGACGGCTACTACATCACCGATGGCGCGGGCGTGGCCTTTGTGCTGGGTGGGCTCAATTTCACCACCCGGGACTATGCCCGGTTCGGCCAGATGATCCTTGAGAATGGTAGCTATGGCGGCAAACAGGTTCTGCCGGCGGACTGGATCGCCGCCTCGACCGCCGCCAGCGCCCCGACCGCGCCCGGCAAGATCGGCTATGGCTATCAATGGTGGATCCCGGTTGGTGCTGGTCCGGGCGAATTCCTGGCGCGCGGCGTCTATGGCCAATACATCTATTTCGACCAGCCGCGCGGCGTGGTGATCGTCACCACCGGCGCCGATCGCGGCTTTCGCGGCGATGGCGTGAACGAGGCCAATATCGAAATGTTCCGCAAGATCGCGCAAAGCCTTTAGGATCGGATCATGACACCCGACCCGAGTCTCAATGTTCTGGGTGGAGCGCTGGCGCCCTGTTCGACCGATCCCGTCACCGGCTTCTTTCGCGACGGGCATTGCAACACCTGCGCGCAGGATCAGGGCAGCCACACGGTATGTGCCGTGATGACGGCCGAATTCCTCGCCTATTCCAAATATGTCGGCAATGACCTCAGCACCCCTCGGCCCGAGTTCGGCTTTGCCGGGCTGAAGCCCGGCGACCGCTGGTGCCTGTGTGCGGCGCGTTTCATGCAGGCCGCCGACGAGGGGTGTGGCCCGCAGGTGCACCTGGAGGCGACCCACAGGCGCGCGCTGGAAATCGTCCCGCTGGAGGTGCTGGAGCGTCACGCCATCCGGCGCGACTGATCCTTGCCCGCCTGTTCCGGCATCAGCTCACCGGTCATCAGGTCTTCGATGAAGAGGCCCAGCAATTGGGGACGCCCGGATACGCCCGCCTTGCGATAGATCGCGTTGGTTTGCGCCTTGACCGTCCCTTCGGAGGTGTTGCGCAGCGCCGCGATTTCCTGAAGGCTGCACCCCTTGATCGCAAACAGGGCGACGTCCCGTTCGGCCGCCGTCAAACCCCATTCCTCGAACCGTTCGTCCAGCAACTCCATGAATGCTCCGGATGCGGCACGCAGCCTGGCCTCAGCCCTGTGCGCTCGGCGCCAGGTCCGGCTCAGGGCAAGCCAACCAAGGACCCCGCCTAGCAGCAAACCGATTGCCGCGCCGATCTCCAACAGTTCCCGGGTCTGCCAACTGATCGGCGTGGTACGCAGGCCGATCACGGTCAACAAGATATCGGACACGAAGAAAACGGCGCACACCGTCTGCACAACGGCAATCGCCAACAGGATCGCAACGCCCCTCATGCGGGCGCAGACCCGGCAATACCGATCCGGAGCAGATCAATCGTCACCATCGCCACCCGAACCGCTGCCGCCATCGTCGCCTCCGCCGTGGCCGCTGTTGTCACCACCATCGTCGCCGCCGTCATCCCCATCTGATCCGCTGTCCGAACTCGAATCCTCGCCTCCTCGGCCCCGGCCCCGACCGCGCCCCCGGCCGCCACCGTCGTCGGCCTCGGTCTCGGTCTCGGTGTCGGGCGACCGATCGAGCAAGCCGCCGCCAGTGGAAACCCGGTTGCCTTGCCAATAGTCCCTCAAGATCTCGCCAGTCCGTGGATTGACAATGATTTCGCGCTGTTCGCCGGGGCGTCTCGCAACGATCCGCGCACGACCCAGCAGGGTCCGGCTTACCTCGACTGACGTATACCCCTGCGCCCTGAGCTGTCGGGTGATCGTATCCGTCGTGGTTTGAGCCCAGAGGGCGCCGCCCCAGCACATCAGTGCCAGTCCGGAGGTGATGAAGCTTCTGCGATCCATTTGCCTACCTGATCAACAAGACTCCTGCCCTGATCAGGGCAGGAGTCACGGCAGGTTTGCCGCTTCGCGGGATCAAGGCAACCCCCGGTCGTTCAATCGTCATCTCCCGGGCCATCATCGCCATGGCCGCCATGATCGTCGCCCGCATCGTGGTCGGGGCCATCATCCCCGCCGTGCCCGCGACCGCCATGGTCGTCGCCCGCATCATGGTCCGCGCCATCATCTCCGCCGCGCCCGCGACCGCCATGGTCGTCGCCCGCATCATGGTCCGCGCCATCATCTCCGCCGCGTCCGCGACCGCCGTGGTCGTCACCCGCATCATGGTCCGCGCCATCATCTCCGCCGCGTCCGCGACCGCGGCCACGCCCGTTATCCTCGCGACTTGCAACCACGAAGCTCCCGGCCTCGGTCTGCGCAACCGTATCGGAATTGCTCGCCGAATCCGGTGCACTCAGGTCGGTCTGCACCACGCTGGCCTCGGCAAACCCGACCAGTCCGCCGACAAGAATTGCTCCGGCCGCAACCGCAACCCTGGATGTCACTGTCTTTCGCATTTCATACCTCCATCGCAAATGCGCACCGTCAAAACCAAACGGCGAGTTCAGGCTTTACGACTGGTGCGATGGGGGGAATTGATCTGTGGTTTAGAAGGACGACAAGAATGTGAGCAGTGGCGAATAAACAAAGGTTTAACCTTGTTTTCAGAATGTTGCGGGCAATTCGCTCGAAAGCCACCTCATCCCGGAAAGCAGAACAGCGGCCTCGAGAGCCGCTGTCATCCACCTTTGGTTTATTCCGAATGGGTCTGAACCCTTGAGCCGGCGCAACCCGGAACAGGCGACTCAGTCCTCTGCGTCACGCCCTTCGGTATCGGACATGTCAAAACCCAGGAACTTGGCCACCGTAAAGATGTCTTTGTCACCCCGGCCACACATGTTCATGCAGATGATGTGATCCTTGGGCAGGTCCGGCGCGATCTTCATCACGTGGGCCAGCGCGTGACTGGGTTCGAGCGCCGGGATGATCCCCTCGGTCGCGCAGCAGAGCTGGAACGCCTCCAGCGCCTCCTTGTCGGTGATCGAGACATATTTGGCGCGCCCGACCTCGTGCAACCAGGAGTGTTCCGGGCCGATGCCGGGATAATCGAGCCCCGCCGAGATCGAATAGCCTTCGAGGATCTGGCCGTCGTCGTCCTGAAGCAGATAGGTGCGGTTGCCATGCAGCACGCCGGGGCGGCCACCGGTCAGCGAGGCGCAATGTTCCATCTTCTCGTTGACGCCCTTGCCACCGGCCTCGACCCCGATGATGTTGACCGATTTGTCGTCGAGGAAGGGGTAGAACAGACCCATGGCGTTGGAGCCGCCACCGATGGCGGCGATGATGGTATCGGGCAGACGGCCCTCTGCCTTCATCATCTGTTCCTTGGCTTCCTTGCCGATGATTGACTGGAAATCGCGCACCATCGCCGGATAGGGATGCGGCCCCGCCACCGTACCGATACAGTAGAAGGTGTCGCGCACATTGGTCACCCAGTCGCGCAGCGCGTCGTTCATCGCGTCCTTGAGCGTGCCGCGTCCCGAGGTGACCGGGATAACCTCGGCCCCCAACAGGCGCATGCGGAAAACATTGGGTGCCTGGCGGCGCACATCATGAGCCCCCATGTAGACCACGCATTTCAGGCCGAACTTGGCGCAGACCGTCGCGGTCGCCACCCCGTGCTGCCCGGCGCCGGTCTCGGCGATGATGCGGGTCTTGCCCATGCGGCGCGCAAGAATGATCTGGCCCAGCACATTGTTGATCTTGTGCGCGCCGGTATGGTTCAGCTCGTCGCGCTTCATATAGACCTTGGCGCCGCCCAGATGTTCGGTCAGCCGCTCGGCGAAATAGAGTGGCGAAGGGCGGCCCACATAGTTCGCCCACAGATCGTTCATTTCCGCCCAGAAGCTCGGGTCTATCTTGGCCTTCTCATATTCCTCTTCCAGCGACAGGATCAGCGGCATCAACGTCTCGCTGACAAAGCGCCCCCCGAAGATTCCGAAACGGCCCTGTTCGTCAGGCCCGGACATGAAGGAATTGAAAAGGTCGTTGGCCATGGCGTGCTCCCTAGTATCGCGGTCCAGCACTAGCGGTACAACGGTGAAAGGTAAAGCGGTCAGACTTTCGCGAAAGTCTGACATCAAATCCTGTTCAGGATTTGATCACAAACTTTCAGAGAAAGTTTGTGCCCGTGCCGTGATCAGGCGGACAGGTTCGGCGTTGCAGAACACGATCACCTGCCCGGCATTTTCGACCGCGGCAAAGCCACGGCGCCGGATCTCTGCCAGGAAGACCTCCCGCCCCACCATCCGCTCCATGTCCCGTACCTTGCGGCGCACCACACCGCCGGAACGGGCGGATTTGGCGGTAAACAAATGATCGAACCATTGCTCAGGGCTCTGGGGTGGGAGGGCGACATTCATAGCGCCATATTGCGCAAGACCCGGTAAAGAGTGGGTTACTGCGCCCGCGCAGCCGCAAGAAAACCTCGGATCAGCCCGGCATCCTTGACCCCCGGCGCGGATTCGACGCCCGACGAGACATCGACCTGCCGCGCCCCGGTCAGACGGATCGCCTCGCCTACATTGTCAGGCGTCAACCCGCCTGCCAGCATCCAGGGCTTGCGCCAATACTTCCGCCCCGCCAGCAGCCGCCAGTCAAAGGCCAGCCCGTTGCCACCGGGCAGGTCCGCACCTGACGGCGGCTTGGCGTCTATCAGCAACTGGTCGGCCACATCGGAATAGAGGTCGATCTGCGCCAGATCGGCTGCCTCGGCCACCCCGATCGCCTTCATGACTGGCAGACCATAGCGTGCCTTCACCTCGGTCACGCGCGCGGGACTTTCCTTGCCGTGAAGCTGAAGCATGTCGAGCGGAACGGCGGCAGTGATGGCATCCAGGTCCGCATCGGTTGGATTCACCACCAATGCCACCTTGGCCACCCCAACCGGGACCGACACCGCCAGTTCAACCGCTCGGTCCACCGTCAGGTGCCGGGGTGATTTCGCAAAGAACACGAAGCCGACGTATCGCGCACCCGCCTCAACGGCGACGCGCAGCTGTTCTGGATCGGTCAGCCCGCAAATCTTGACGCGAATGTCGTCGACCATTTCAGCGATCAGGCAGCGGCATCGTCGAGAATCGCCAGGACCTCGTCCTTGCCCTCGTTCTGCTTCTTCTTGAGCGACTTGACTTCGCGCTCGAGCTTACGCACCTCGCGGTGCTTAACATCCGCCGTGCGGCGATGCTTGTGCTCGCGCAGCCACTCCCAGACAAATCCGATCACCACGCCTGACGCGATCCCGCCCAGAACCACCAGGAACAAAGGCAGTGTCAGCGAAAAGTTGACGCCCAGCAGATGGGCCAGGTCTTCGGGCAGCAGGCTCAGCGTCACCATCTGGCGATTGGCCAGCGACACCGAGACAAGTATGATCCCGAGCGTTGCAAGAAAGGCGTAGCGAATATAGCGCATCATGGGTCAGGCTTTTCCGTTCAGGCGATCCCTCAGCAGCTTGCCGGTCTTGAAGAACGGCACGTGCTTTTCCTCTACATGGACCGTATCGCCGGTTCTGGGATTGCGACCAATGCGCGCGTCCCGCTTCTTGACCGAGAAAGCGCCGAAACCGCGCAGTTCCACCCGGTCGCCGCGTGCCATGGCGTCGGTGACTTCCTCAAAAACGGTGTTCACGATCCGCTCGACATCCCGCTGGTAGAGGTGCGGGTTTTCATCGGCAATCTTCTGGATCAGTTCCGAACGGATCATGCGCCTGGCCCTCCCAACGCCAAAGGTCGTCATTCTTATGACAGGGACTATAGGCAGAAAACCCTTCTGCGGAAACAGGTTACCGATTGCGGCCAAGCCATATTTCGCCATTTGCCCGCAAATAACCGTCAACAAACCCGTCATTCAGCAGGGCGATGGGCCCGGATTCCCGGACGAGACCCCTTGCCGGAGCCTCACCAAGATCAATTGCTGCGTATGCAAAGCCTCTTGATTCGGAACGCTCCGCGCCAGCGATAGGCCGGCCCGTTCAACCAGGTCACAGCAGGAAGTTCGGTTTTGCCAGCAGGTAAGGATAGAGGTATGAGCCTTTGCGACCACGCGCGAGGAGACATGGACGATTTGAACTATACCACCCTTCTCGAGGGGATCGCGGCAGGGATGCTCGCCACCGCCGACAAGGGCCGTGTCGCCGATTACATCCCCGAACTTGCCTCGGTTGACCCTGACCAGTTCGGCATCGCGCTGGCCCTGGCCGACGGCCGCTGTTTTGCCGCGGGACATGCGGATACGCCGTTCTCCATCCAGTCGGTTTCCAAGGTCTTCACCCTGGCGCTGGCCCTCGGTCGACTGGGAGACAGGCTTTGGAAGCGGGTCGGTCGGGAACCGTCCGGGCTGCCCTTCAATTCCATTTTGCAACTCGAACACGAGGGTGGCATACCCCGCAACCCCTTCATCAACGCGGGGGCGCTGGTGGTTACCGACGCCATTCTTGCCGGCCATCAACCCCGAGAGGTTCTGGGCGAGATCCTGCGCTTCGTGCGGGCTGCCGCGGATGACGAGAACATCCATATCGACGAGTCCGTGGCGCGCTCTGAAACCGATCATGGCCACCGCAACATGGCCCTGGCGCATTTCCTTGCTGCGCATGGCAACTTCGTCAACAGCCCGGACCTGACCTGCGGCACCTACTTCCACCAATGCGCGATAGAAATGACTGCGCGCCAGCTTGCCCTGGCCGGCCGGTTCCTTGTCGGGGGGCCGGCCGCACCCTCACTGATCTCGCGCCACAGCGTGCGCCGGATCAACGCACTGATGCTGACCTGTGGCCACTATGACGGGTCTGGCGACTTCGCCTATCGCGTCGGCCTGCCCGGCAAGAGCGGTGTTGGCGGCGGCATTCTGGTCATTGCGCCCGGTCGCGCCTCGATCGCGGTCTGGTCACCCGGGCTGAACCCACATGGCAATTCCGCTCTTGGCACGCTGGCGGTCGAACAGTTGGCGCGGGCAACGGGCTGGTCGATTTTCGGATAGAGCACATCAGGCCACTGTCAGAACGGAAAAGCCCCGCAGGATCGCTCCTGCGGGGCTCTTTGTTGTCTGTAGGCCGGCAAGGGACTTAGTTGTCGCCCTTCAGCGCCGCGCCCAGGATATCGCCCAGCGATGCACCCGAGTCGGACGAGCCGTACTGTTCCACGGCCTCTTTCTCTTCGGCAATCTCGCGTGCCTTGATCGACAGGCCCAGACGACGGGTCTTGCTGTCGACGTTGGTGACGCGGACATCGACCTTGTCACCGACCGAGAAGCGCTCGGGGCGCTGTTCGGCACGGTCGCGCGACAGGTCCGAACGGCGGATGAAGGATTTCATGCCTTCGTATTCCACCTCGATGCCGCCATCCTCGATCGCGGTGACGTTCACGGTGATGACCGAGCCACGCTTCACGCCGCCCACGGCCTCGGCGAACTTGTCGCCGCCCACCGATTTGATCGACAGCGAGATGCGTTCCTTGTCGATATCGACTTCGGAGACGACGGCCTTGACCACGTCACCCTTGCGATAGTTCTGGATCGCGTCTTCGCCGCGCTCGTCCCAGGACAGGTCGGACAGGTGAACCATACCGTCGATGTCGCCCGGAAGGCCGATGAACAGACCGAATTCGGTGATGTTCTTGACCTCGCCCTCGACCACGGTGCCTTCGGGATGGGTCTCGGCAAAGACTTCCCACGGGTTGCGCATGGTCTGTTTCAGGCCCAGCGACACGCGACGCTTGGCGCTGTCGATCTCCAGAACCATGACTTCCACTTCCTGGCTGGTCGAAACGATCTTGCCGGGGTGGACGTTCTTCTTGGTCCAGGACATTTCCGAGACGTGCACCAGGCCTTCGACGCCCGGCTCCAGCTCGACGAATGCGCCGTAGTCGGTGATGTTGGTCACGCGGCCGGTATGCACCGATTCCAGCGGATACTTGGCACCGACCAGATCCCACGGATCTTCCTGGAGCTGCTTCATGCCCAGGCTGATACGGTGGGTGTCCTTGTTGATCTTGATCACCTGGACCTTGACGGTCTCGCCGATGTTCAGGATCTCGTTGGGGTGGTTGACGCGACGCCATGCCATGTCGGTGACGTGCAGCAGGCCGTCCACACCGCCCAGGTCAACGAACGCACCGTATTCGGTGATGTTCTTGACCACGCCGTCGACGGTCTGACCTTCGGTCAGGTTGCCGATGACTTCGGCGCGCTGTTCGGCGCGGCTTTCTTCCAGGATGGCGCGACGCGACACGACGATGTTGCCACGGCGACGGTCCATTTTCAGGATCTGGAAGGGCTGTTTCAGACCCATCAGCGGGCCGGCATCGCGCACGGGGCGCACATCGACCTGCGAGCCGGGCAGGAAGGCCACGGCACCGCCCAGATCGACGGTAAAGCCACCCTTGACACGACCAAAGATCGCGCCTTCGACGCGCTGGTCGTCGGCATAGGCTTTTTCCAGACGGTCCCAGGCCTCTTCGCGGCGGGCCATCTCGCGCGAGATGACAGCTTCGCCACGGGCGTTCTCGGCGGCGCGCAGGTAGACTTCGACCTCGTCGCCAACGGCAATCTCAGGGGCCTCGCCGGGATTTGCGAATTCTTTCAGCTCGACGCGGCCTTCCATCTTGTAGCCGACATCGATGATGGCCTGGCCCGCTTCGATCGCGATGACCTTGCCTTTGACAACCGAACCCTCTTCGGGGGTGTCCATTTCGAAGCTTTCGTTAAGGAGGGCTTCGAATTCCTCCATGGATGCGTTAGCCATGCGGCGTTGTTTTCCTTTTCAGTTCGGTTTTCGCTGGCCGAGCGGTTGTCTCCGCCGGTCTTGTTTGATGTCCGCCGGGGCGGCACGGATTGGTCAGACGATCCGGTCTTGTCACCACAAAACAAAGAGGGCCGGATACTCCCGACCCTGCCCGTCTCATTCTTTTATGGCTCAAATCGCCTTATCGACGTGCGCTCTATAGGGGGTTCGGCACCGAAGCGCAAGATCGTTTGCCGGGCACCCCGTGTTATTCCTTTGGAAATAACGGGCCTGCCTCTAGCATGGCCTGACCGGGCAGCGCCCGGCTTTAGGGGGAGAATTTCAGATGACCATTGTCAAGAGCAGATTCGAGGACGTCGCCCTGAGCGACAAGACCGTCACCGAACGGGTGTTCGAGGGGATCGACCCAAAGATGACCATCCTGATCGATGGACCCAGCGGGCGCAGCTATAGCGGCGCTCAGTTCATCCACGCGGTCAAGGCCCTGGCCGGGGGGCTGACCGCGCGCGGGATGGGTGCGGGCACTTGCGTCGGACTGATGCTGCCGAACCTTCCCGAATACTGCATCGCATTTCACGGCGTCGCCTGGGCCGGCGGCACCATCACCACGATCAACCCCACCTATACAGCGCCCGAAGTGCATCATCAGCTGAACGATGCCGGGGCCACGGTTCTGGTGACGATACCCGCGTTTCTGGACACCGCGCGGGCCGCGATCGAGGGGACTGGTGTCGACCGGATCGTTGTGGTCGGAGAGGCGCCAGAGGGCATGCTGTCATTCGGCGAGCTGATGGGCACACCGCTTGAACAACAAGTGCCGGTCGACGTGTCCGAGCATGTGGTGGTCCTGCCCTATTCTTCGGGCACCACCGGGCTACCCAAGGGGGTGATGCTGACGCATCGCAATCTGGTGGTGAATATCGACCAGACGTTGTTGCCCGCCGATTTGCGTCCCGGCGAGATGACCACCGCCTTTTTGCCATTCTTCCACATCTACGGCTTGCAGGTGCTGATGAACATTTACCTGACCGGCGGTGGCGGCCTGGTGACGCTGCCGCGCTTCGATCTGGAGCAATATCTTGACTGCGTGTCGCGCTACCGCACACCTCGGCTGTGGATCGTGCCACCGGTCGCCATTGCGCTGGCCAAGCATCCGGTGGTGGCCAATTACGATCTGTCCTGCGTCGAACAGGTGTTCTGCGCCGCCGCCCCGCTGGGCCGTGACGTGGGCGAGGCGCTGGGGGGGCGCATCAGTGCAAAGGTGAACCAGGGTTATGGCATGACCGAGCTCAGCCCAGTCAGTCATGTCTCGCCACGTGGAGAGGGCAAGCCGGGCGCCTCGGGCGTGGCGATATCGAACACCGAATGCCGCATCGTCGACCCCGAGACCGGCGCCGACCTGCCGCTGGGTGAAGATGGCGAATTGTGGGTACGGGGGCCACAGGTGATGAAGGGATATCTCAACAACGAGGCCGCCACCCGCGCCACCATCGTCGAGGGCGGCTGGTTGCGCACCGGCGACATCGCCCATTTCGACGAGGACGGATTCCTTTATATCACCGACCGGCTCAAGGAACTGATCAAGTACAAGGGATTCCAGGTCGCTCCGGCCGAGGTCGAGGCGGCATTGCTGACCCACCCTGCCATCGCGGATGCGGCGGTGATCGGCGCCCCCGATGACGAGGCGGGCGAGGTGCCGCTGGCCTTCGTCGTTGCGGCGGCCGGTCAGGCCGGGCCAAGCCTGGCCGAGGTGCAGGCGTATCTCGACACCCGGCTGGCGCATTACAAGCAGGTGCGCCAGTTGCAGGTGGTGGACGAGATCCCGAAATCTGCCTCGGGCAAGATCCTGCGTCGGCTGCTGCGGGACGCGCAGGGCAGGCAAACCTGAGGAAAGGGGCGACCAGACATGGCAGAGCCGCTCAATCTTCTGGTGATCGTCTCGGACGAGCATCGTAAGGACGCGATGGGATGCGCAGGGCATCCCATCGTCAAGACACCCAACCTGGATGCGCTGGCCGCGCGCGGCACCATGTTCGATGCCGCCTATACCCCTTCGCCCATGTGCGTGCCGACCCGGGCGGCGCTGGCCACCGGCAACTGGATCCACAGGACCGGCCATTGGGACAGCGCCACCCCCTATGCCGGACAGCCACGCAGCTGGATGCATGACCTGCGCGATGCCGGGCGCGAGGTCGTTTCCATCGGCAAGCTGCATTTCCGCTCGTCCGAGGATGACAACGGGTTTTCGCAGGAGATCCTGCCAATGCACGTGGTGGGTGGTGTGGGTTGGGCCGTGGGTCTGCTGCGCAAAAACCCGCCCCTCTATGACGCCGCCGCCGAACTGGCGGCCGATGTCGGTGTCGGCTCCAGCAGCTATACCGAATATGACCGCGCCATCACCGCCGCGGCCGAGACCTGGCTGGCTGACCCGGCCCGGCAAGAGCGGCCCTGGGCCGCCTTCGTATCGCTGGTCAGCCCGCATTACCCGCTGACCTGTCCCGAGGAATGGTCCACGTTCTACGATCCAGACGACATGGACCTGCCCGTGGGCTATGGGTTGGGCCTGCCGGATCATGCCGAATTGCGCAACATCGGCGGGTTCTTCAATTATGACGCCTATTTCGACGAACAGAAGATGCGCGCCGCCAAGGCCGCCTATTTTGGCCTCACCTCCTTCATGGATGATTGCGTGGGCTGGGTACTGGCCGCGCTCGAGGCCAGCGGACAGGCCGAAAACACCGTGATCCTCTATGTTTCCGACCATGGCGACATGATGGGGGACCAGGGTTTCTGGACCAAACAGGTTATGTACGAGGCCAGCGCCGGTGTGCCGATGATTGCCGCCGGCCCGGGCATCCCCGCCGTGCACCGAGTGTCGACCTGCACCAGCCTCACCGATATCGCCGCGACCGCGCGCGAGGTGTGCGGGTTAGCGGCGCGCGCGGACCTGCCCGGAGTGTCACTGCGCAGTATCGCCGCCGCGCCAGATGATCCCAAGCGGGCCGGGTTCAGCGAGTATCACGACGGCGGCTCCCGCACAGGCACGTTCATGCTGCGCTGGGGGCGCTGGAAATACGTGCACTACGTCGGCGAAGCCCCTCAGCTTTTCGATCTGGATCGCGACCCGCAGGAACTGGCGGACCTTGCCAAACACGCGTTGGATGATCCCGAGATCCGGGCCGCATTGCTCGAGGGAGAGCATCGCCTGCGCCTGATATGCGACCCGGAAGCTGTAAATGACCGCGCCTTTGCCGACCAACGGCGGCGGATCGCGGAACTGGGCGGGGAAGAGGCCTGCCGCAATTCTTATGTTTTCAACCACACCCCCACACCGCAAGAAGGCAGCGCGCTCTGACATCGTATTGATGCGCGCTTGCGGCAGGCGACCGTTTTCCGCGCCGGAAAACGGCCCGGAAAAATTTCATTTTTCCGGCACCCTCTCTGTCATGACCGCGTGAATACCGGCCGTGGCGAAGGCGATCAGCCGATCGGTGTCGGCCTCCCCCGCGCCGGGGCTGAGCGTATCCAGGCGCCAGGCTGAATACACATGGGCCAGCATCGCCGAGACCGCATAGATCTGCCCCATTGCCGCCCGCCCCGGTACGGCCCCGGGGTAGAGCGCCGCGATCTCGTCGATGAACTGCTGCGCGGTAGGGTCGAAACACTCTGCGGCCAGCGTGCTCCAACGTGGATCGGCAGAGACATGCGCCAGCAGCCTTCCATAGGCGACCCAATGCGGCCCGCCCTCCCGGGCCAGCGTCACATAGGGCCGGATAAAACAATCAAGGATGGTCGCCAGATCAAGGGGCCCTTGCGCACGCGCGCCCTCGAGTGCCTCGACACGGATGCGCGACAACGCACCGGCACGGCGCGCGACCACAAGCCGAAACAGCTCTTCCTTGCTGCCGCCGTGATGCGCCACCAGCCCCCCCTGCACCCCTGCCGCCTTGGCGATATCGCGAATCGACGCGCCCTCGAATCCGCGCGCAGCAAAGAGTTGCTCCGCCGCATCCAGAATACGGGCCCGTGTCTGCAAGGACCGCGCCGATGGCGCCCTTTGCCGTTGTTTTTCCAAAACAAACATCTCCCTTGCAAATTATCTTGCCTTATTTTGAACAGTCGTTCAACTTAAGAACGACGGGAGGACGCAGATGACCGAAACGCGCGACAGATTTGCCCTGATCGGGGCAGGTCCGATGGGCTTGGCCATGGCCAAGGTGATGCTGGAGCAGGGCATCGCCTTTGACGGGTTCGAGCTGCATTCGGATGTGGGTGGGCTGTGGGATATCGATGGCCCCCGCTCGACCATGTACGACAGCGCGCATCTGATCTCCTCCAAGCGGATGACCGAATTCACCGACTTCCCGATGGAGGACGCGGTCGCCGAATACCCCTCGCACCGAGAGCTGAAGCGGTACTTCAACGCCTTCGCCGACCATTTCGGGCTGCGCGAGCATTACCGCTTCGGGGCCGAGGTGCTGCGGTGTGAGCCGCTGGGTGGACCGGGTGACGGATGGCGTGTCACATGGCGCGACGCAGAGGGAGAGCATGCGGAAACCTATGCCGGGGTGATGATCGCCAATGGCACATTATCCGAACCCAACATGCCGGAGTTCAAGGGAACATTTGACGGCGACCTGATCCATTCCTCGGCCTACCGCCACCCCTCGCAATTCGATGGCAAGCGGGTGCTGATCGTGGGGGCGGGCAATTCCGGCTGCGATATCGCGGTGGACGCGATCCATCACGGGGTGATGTGCGACCTGTCGATGCGGCGCGGATATTATTTTGTACCGAAATACGTCTTTGGCAAACCGGCCGATACGCTGGGCGGCATGATCAAGCTGCCGATGTGGCTGAAACGGCGGGTCGACGGGATGATCCTGAAATGGTTCGTGGGCGATCCGCAGAAATACGGGTTTCCCAAGCCCGACTACCAGCTTTACGAAAGCCATCCGGTGGTCAATTCGCTGGTCCTCTATCACGCGGGCCATGGCGATTTGCGCATCCGTCCCGATATCGACCGTCTTGACGGAAGCCGGGTGATCTTTACCGATGGTTCGAGCGAGGAGTATGACATGATCCTCGCCGCCACCGGCTACAAGCTGTTTTATCCATTCATCGACCGCAGCCTCCTGAACTGGCAGGGCGATGCGCCGCATCTTTACCTGAACGCCCTGCACCCCGAGCGCGACGACCTCTTTGTGCTGGGGATGATCGAGGCCAGCGGTCTGGGCTGGCAGGGCCGGCATGAGCAGGCCGAGATGGTGGCGCGTTACATCACCGGGCTGCGCGCGGGAAACAAGGCCGCCGAGGAACTAAAGGCCGCGAAATCGGCAGGCTTTGAACGGGCGACCGGCGGCATGAACTACCTCAAGCTGGCGCGCATGGCCTATTACGTGGACAAGGCCACCTATCGCGGCGCGGTGACCGGATGGATCAAGCGGCTGAAGGATGCGCGAGCATGACCGGCATCGACGATATCCTGCTGAATTTCTCGCCCGCTTCGCTGACGCTGCTGAACGCGATCCTGGCGGTCGTGATGTTCTCTATCGCCATCGACCTGACGGTCGAAGATTTCCGCCGCCTGTCGCACGGACCGAAACCCGTGCTGGTGGGGCTCTTCTCGCAATTCGTGCTGCTGCCGGTGCTGACCTTTGCGCTGGTCTGGCTGACCGCGCCGCACCCGTCGATTGCGCTGGGCCTCATTCTGGTGGCGGCCTGTCCGGGCGGCAATATCTCGAACTTCATCACCCATCGGGCGGGCGGCAACGCGGCGCTGTCGGTGTCGATGACTGCCTTTGCCACCGTGGGGGCCATTATCATGACACCCGCGAATATCGCGCTGTGGGGAAGCCTGTATCCCCCCACCCGCGCCATCCTGCAAGAGACCCGTATCGACCCCGTGCAGATCGCCGTCACGGTCGGGTTGATGCTGATCCTGCCACTGATCCTGGGCGTGACGTTGAACATGCGCCGCCCTGCCCTGACAGCGCGGCTGCGGCGGCCGCTGCAACTCTTGTCGATGGGGATTTTCATCGCGTTCATCATACTCGCTCTGGCTGCAAATTGGGGGTACTTCCTGAGTTTTGCCGGAGCTGTCGCCGGGCTTGTGATCCTTCACAATGGCCTGGCTCTGGGGGGCGGCTGGGTTGTGGCCACTCTGACCCGGCTGTCCCCTTACGACCGGCGCGCGGTGACGATCGAAACCGGTATCCAGAACTCGGGCCTCGGGCTTGTGCTGATCTTTGCGTTCTTCAACGGGCTGGGCGGCATGGCGGTCGCGGCAGCGTTCTGGGGGATCTGGCATGCAATCTCGGGCCTCGGTCTGGCGATGCTGATGGCGCGAACCGAGGCGGCCCGATGAACCGCATCCTGATTACCGGTGCGGCGGGCATGGTGGGGCAGGCGTTGTTGGCCGAACTGTCCGGCCAGCAGGTCTTTGCCACCGATCTTGCGCGGCCCGATCCGCTGCCCGAGGGCATGACCTATTTCAAGATGGATGTGACGGGCGATGACCCTGACCGGGTCATTGCCAAGGTGCGGCCGGATGTGGTCATTCACCTCGCCTCTATCGTGTCACCCGGTGTGGCGCGCGAGGTTGCCCATCGCGTCGACGTCGGCGGCACGCGGGCGTTGCTGGACGCCTGTCTGGCGCATGGAGTGCGGCGGTTGGTGGTCACCTCCTCGGGCGCTGCCTATGGCTATCACGCCGACAACCCGGTGCCGCTGCGCGAAAGCGACCCGCTGCGCGGCAATCCCGAGTTCGCCTATGCCGATCACAAACGCCAGGTCGAAGAGATGCTGGCCGAGGCACGCCAGACCGCGCCGCAACTGGAACAGGTGGTGCTGCGGGTGGGAACGGTTTTGGGCGCAGGCACCGAGAACCAGATCACCGCCCTCTTTCACAAACCCCGCCTGCTGGCGGTGCGCGGATCGGAAAGCCCGTTTGTCTTTATCTGGACCCGCGATCTGGCCCGTATTCTGGCGCGGGCAGCGGGCGAAGGGCCTGCGGGTATCTACAACGTGGCGGGCGACGGGGTGATGGGGGTCAGCGACCTTGCACGCGTCCTGGGCAAGCCGGTGCTCCGTCTGCCCGCGCAGGCGCTGAAGGCGGCGCTGGCGGTGGCGCGGCCATTGGGGCTGTCGCGCTATGGACCCGAACAGGTGCGGTTCCTGCAATACCGCCCGGTGCTGGCCAATGACGCGCTGAAGCGGGTGTTCGGCTATAGCCCTGAGCTGACGAGTGCCGAGGTCTTCGACCTCTGGCGGCGCGAGGCGGGTCTTTGAAGCGGGCGGTGATCTCGGGCGGCGCAGGCGGGCTGGGCCGGGCGCTGTCGGATGCGCTGCAAGCGCGCGGCTGGCATGTGACACTGCTCGACCGCGATATCTCGACCATCGAGCCCGGCGAGACCCAGCGCGTCATTCAATGCGACCTGACCGATCCCGGTCAACTGGCCGCCGCCTGTACTGCGGCGGTCGGGGGACGCGGGGTGGACCTGGTCATCTATAATGCCGGCATCACCCAGATCGGCCTGTTTGCCGATAGTGACGAGGCCAGTCACCGCCGGGTGTTCGAGATCAACTATTTCGCCGCCGTAAACATGGCCCGCATTATGATCGACCCGGTGCGGCAGTCACGCGGCACCCATCTGGCAATCTCTTCTGTGGCGGGGTTCGCGCCGCTCTACAGCCGCACCTCTTATGCCGCGTCCAAACACGCGCTGGAGGGGTTTTTCAAATCGTTGCGATCCGAGGAGCGCGCGCATGGGGTGGCGGTGCAAATCGCGGCACCGTCGTTTGTGGCGACCAATCTGGGCAACCCGCAGGCACAGCCCGATGGTATCGCCCGGCCCGGCTCGGCCACGGACGGGATGGATTACATGACGCCCGAGGCGGCGGCGGCGACCATCCTGCGCGGCCTCGACCGGGGTCGCGACATGATCCCGGTGGGCCGGGTGGCGCGACTGGCCTGGTGGATCAATCGGCTGTCGCCGGGCCTCTATCAACGGCTGATGGAAAGTAAAATCGGACGCGGCTGAGAATTTTCCCGCCCCCCTCTTGACCTTCCCGTGACTGGAAGCCCCATCTGAGGGGTGATCAGAGGACAAGGACGAGTCGCATGTCAGCACAAACCACATCGCTGAAGATCACGGGCATGAGCTGCGCGGGATGCGTGGGCCGGGTGGAGCGCGCCTTGCAGGCGGTTCCGGGGGTTGCCGGGGCTTCGGTCAACTTCGCCACCAAGACAGCGCAGGTCCACCATGACGGCCCGGTCGCCGCGCTGACCCAAGCGGCGGCTGATGCGGGTTATCCGGCCGAGGTGTCGGAAACCACGCTGGATGTCGAAGGGCTCAGTTGCGCCTCTTGTGTGGGCCGGGTGGAACGGGCGCTGAGCGCCGCACCGGGCGTCGTCGAGGCACAGGTAAATCTGGCCACCCGCACCGCGCGGGTCAGCTATGTCACCGGCAGCACCGATCCGGTTGCGCTGGCGGCGGTATCGACCGCCGCGGGCTATGCTGCCCGCCTCGCAGGGGGCGCCGAGGACGAGGGCGAGGAGCCCTCGGACGAGGCTGCGGTGCTCAAACGCCAGACCCTGCTGGCCATCCTGCTGGCGCTGCCCGTTTTCCTGATCGAAATGGGCGGGCACATGATCCCCGCCCTACACCACTGGATCCTGGCGACCATCGGCCAGCAGGCCAGTTATCTGGTCCAGTTCGCGCTGACCACGGTATTGCTGCTTGGCCCCGGTCGGGTGTTCTATGCCAAGGGTTTCCCGGCCCTGATGCGCGGCGCCCCCGACATGAATGCTCTGGTCGCATTGGGGACCGGGGCCGCCTATGGGTTTTCTCTGGTCGCGACCTTTGCCCCCGGCCTGCTGCCCAACGGCACCGCCAATGTCTATTACGAGGCCGCCGCCGTCATCGTGGCGCTGATCCTGCTGGGCCGCTGGCTCGAGGCGCGGGCGCGCGGGCGCACTGGTGCCGCCATCGAGGCGCTGGTGGGGCTGCAACCCCGCCATGCGCGTATCGAACGCAAGGGACAAGCGGTAGAGGTGGCCATCGCCGACATCCAACCTGGCGACACGCTGGTCATCCGCCCCGGAGAGCGTATTCCGGCGGATGCGCTGGTACTGGACGGCCAGAGCCATGTTGACGAAAGCATGATCACCGGCGAGCCGGTTCCGGTGACCAAATCCGCCGGCGACACGCTGGTGGGCGGCACCGTAAACGGGGCCGGCGCCCTGCGCGCGCGCGCTGAAAAGGTGGGCGCCGACACGGTGCTGGCCCAGATCATCCGCATGGTGGAACAGGCACAAGGCGCCAAGCTGCCGATCCAGTCGGTGGTCGACCGGATCACCCTGTGGTTCGTGCCCATCGTGATGGGGGTCGCGGCGCTGACGGTGCTGGTCTGGCTGATCTTCGGCCCCTCGCCCGCTCTGGCCCACGCCCTCGTCGCAGGTGTTGCGGTGCTGATCATCGCCTGCCCCTGCGCCATGGGACTGGCCACACCGACCTCGATCATGGTGGGAACGGGCCGGGCCGCCGAACTGGGCGTGCTGTTCCGCAAGGGCGACGCGCTGCAACGGCTGCAAGAGGCGAAGGTGATTGCCTTCGACAAGACCGGCACGCTGACGCTGGGGCGGCCGGAACTGACCGATCTGAGCCCCGCCGAAGGGTTTGACCGTGATGGCGTATTGCGGCTGGCGGCAGCCGTCGAGGCGCAGTCGGAACACCCGATTGCCTCGGCCATTGCCCGCGCGGCCAAGGGCGACGTGCCTGCGGTGGACGGGTTCCAGAGCCTGACCGGGCTGGGTGCCCGCGCCAAGGTCGAGGGCCAGGACGTGCTGGTCGGCGCCGACCGGCTGTTCGCCCGCGAAGGTATCGACCTGGGCTCGCTGGCCGAAATCGGGGCGGGCTGGGCCGCCGATGGCAAGACGCCGCTTTATGCCTCGGTCGGTGGCCGTGCGGTGGCGGTGCTGGCGGTCTCGGACCCGGTGAAACCCGGCACGGTCGAGGCCATCGAGCGGTTCCATCAGATGGGGTTGAGCGTGGCCATGATCACCGGCGATAACACCCGCACGGCACAGGCGCTGGCGGCGAAACTGGGCATCGACGCGGTCACCGCCGAGGTGATGCCCGAGGGCAAGGTTGCGGCGCTGGATACGCTGCGGGCGGATCATGGCGCGCTGGCCTTTGTCGGTGATGGCATCAACGACGCCCCCGCCCTGGCCCATGCAGATATCGGCATCGCGGTCGGCACCGGCACCGATGTGGCCATCGAGGCCGCCGATGTGGTACTGATGTCGGGCGATCTGCGCGGCGTGGCCAACGCGCTGGAGGTGAGCCGCGCCACCATGCGCAACATCCGCCAGAACCTGGGCTGGGCCTTTGGCTATAACGTGCTGCTGATCCCGGTGGCGGCGGGCGTGCTCTATCCGTTTGGCGGGCCGATGCTGTCGCCGGTGCTGGCGGCGGGCGCGATGGCCTTGTCGAGCGTCTTTGTCGTCTCCAACGCCCTGCGCCTGCGGCGGGTGCGGGCGGCGTTGCCTGCCGCGCGGCAGGCGGCGACCCAGACCCCGGCTGCGGCCCCTGCCCCGGCCGAATGAGGAGACCGGCATGAATATCGGAGATGTCGCCAACCGCACCGGCCTGCCCGCCAAGACCATCCGCTATTACGAGGATATCGGCCTGATCACGCCCCAGCGCGATCTGAACGGCTATCGCCGGTTTCGCGAACAGGACCTGCACAAGCTGACCTTTCTGGGCCGCGCCCGGGCGCTGGGGTTCACCATCGAGGATTGCCGCACCCTGCTGGCGCTCTACGAGGATCAGAGCCGCGCCAGCGCCGATGTCAAACAGGTGGCCCGCGATCATCTGGCCCGGATCGAGACCAAGATCACCGACCTGATCGCCATGCGCGACACGCTCACTGAACTGGTCGATGCCTGCGCGGGCGACAACCGGCCCGATTGCCCGATCCTGCGCGATCTGGGCGGGACCGACTGACGCGCGGGCTTGCCCTTTGCCACAAGCTTTGCTTTGTCTCTGTCGGGAACAAGCCGGGGGAGACGCGCCGCCGGACAACGAGAGAGGATCCGGACATGGCAAAAGTAGCATTCCTTGGCCTCGGCGTGATGGGCTATCCGATGGCGGGGCACCTGAAATCCGCGGGCCACGATGTCACCGTCTATAACCGCAGCGCCGCCAAGGCCGAGAAATGGGTGGCCCAGCACGGCGGCGCGATGGCCACAACGCCGCGCGCGGCCGCCGAAGGTGCCGAATTCGTCATGGCGTGCGTCGGCAATGATGACGACCTGCGCAGTGTCTGCACCGGGCCGGATGGCGCGTTGGCGGGCATGGCGGCGGGCAGCGTCTTTGTCGATCACACGACGGTGTCGGCCAAGGTCACCCGAGAGCTCTACGCCGCGGCCAAGGATGGCGGCGTGGGCTTTGTCGACGCACCGGTCTCGGGCGGACAGGCGGGGGCCGAAAACGGGGTGCTGTCGGTCATGTGCGGCGGCGATCGGGCCGAGTATGACCGCGCCGAACCGGTGATCGCCGCCTATGCCCGGATCTGCCGCCGCATCGGCGAGAGCGGTGCCGGGCAGGTTACCAAGATGTGCAACCAGATCGCCATCGCGGGCCTGGTACAGGGCCTCGCCGAATCTCTGCATTTTGCCGAGAAGGCAGGGCTGGACGGGCGCGCGGTGGTCGAGGTGATCAGCCAGGGTGCCGCCGGCAGCTGGCAGATGGCCAACCGTTACGAGACCATGCTGGACGACCATTGGACCCACGGGTTCGCGGTCGACTGGATGCGCAAGGATCTGGGCATCTGCCTGGACACCGCCGACGAGACCGGCGCCAGCCTGCCGGTCACCGCGCTGGTCGACCAGTTCTACAAGGATGTACAGAAGATGGGCGGCGGGCGCTGGGACACATCGAGCCTGCTGGCGCGCCTGCGCAAGCTGGACTGAGGGAAAGGGGGCGCTGCCCCCGTCCCCTGCGGGGACTCCCCCGGAGTATTTTTGGCGAAATGAAGAACCGGGGGGCAACGGCCGCCTCGGCAGGAATGTGATGGGAGAGCGGCGGTGCTGACGGAGTTCTGGGCAGAGGCCCTGCGGGTGCATTGGGGGATCGAGGCGGAGCTGGAACCGCTCGATGGCGAATATGACCTGAACTTTCTGGCCCGGGCCCGGAACGGACGGGACTATGTTCTGAAGGTGATGCGGCCCGAATGCGAGGCGGAGCTGGTCGAGATGCAGGTGGCGGCGCTGGATCACATCGCCGAGGTGGCGCCGGGCCTGCCCTTTCCCAAGGTGTTTGCCGCGCTCGATGGCGCGATGCTGCCCGAGATCCCGGATGAGGCGGGCGCGCCGCGCCGGGTCTGGCTCCTTGAGCGCCTGCCGGGGCGTTGTTACGCGCGAGCCTCGCCGCATTCCGAAGAGCTGATCCTGAAGCTGGGCCGGGTGCTGGGCGCCACCGACCGGGCGCTGGAGGGGTTCGCGCATGACGGGCTGGCGCGCGATTTCAAATGGAACCTGGTGCAGGCGGGCTGGATCGGCCGGCATCTGGACGCCATTACCGATCCGGTGCGGCGGGTGATGCTGTCGGAGATTGCAGCCGAGTTTTCCGGGGTGCACGACCGACTCGCAGCCCTGCCGGTTCAGGCGATCCACAATGATGTCAACGATTACAACATCCTGGTCGAGGGCAGGCTGGGTGAGACCCGCAAGGTCTCGGGCCTGATCGACCTGGGCGACATGTGCGCCGCGCCGCGTGTCTGCGACCTGGCGATTGCCGGGGCCTATGTGGTGCTGGACCATCCAAAGCCCGAGCGCGCCTTGGCGGCGCTGGTGCGCGGCTATCACGCCGCCAACCGGCTGAGCGCGGAGGAAGTCGACCTGATCTGGCCCTTGCTCCGGATGCGGCTGGCGGTTTCGGTGGTGAACTCGACCCTGATGGCGGCGGAAAACCCGGACGACCCCTATGTGACGATCAGCCAGGCCCCGGCCTGGCGGTTCCTGGAAAACGCCTCGGTCAATGGCGGGCTGATGGCGGCGCGGCTGCGGGTGGCCTGCGGCTTGCCGGTGACCGATGGGGCCGAGCGGGTACAGGCCTATCTGGACGCGCACCGGGGCCGTTTCGCGCAGATGTTCGGAACCGATCTGAGCGAGGCGCCGATGGGTTCGCTGTCGGTCGAAAACTCGACCTGGCCGCAGAACCCGTTCCACATGCCGCTGGAAGAGGCCGCGCGCGTGGGCGAGGAATTCGGCACCGGCCTGTGGCTGGGCTATTACAACGAACCACGCCTGATCTATGCCGAGCCGGGATTCCGCAAGGGGCCGTGGAAGGCCAGCGACCGGCGCACCGTGCATCTGGCGGTGGATGTGTTTGCCCCTGCCGGTACGATCCTGCACGCACCGCTCAGCGGGTGGGTCGAGGTGGTCGAGAACCGGACCGGGCATCTGGATTATGGCGGCGTGGTGATCCTGCATCACGAAACGCCGCAGGGCGATGCCTTCTATACACTCTACGGGCATCTCGACCCCGAGGTCTGCGACCGGCTGAAACCGGGTGATCCGGTGGCGCAGGGCGCTGGATTTGCACGGCTGGGCGATGCAAGTCAGAACGGCGGCTGGGCGCCGCATGTGCATTTCCAGCTGGCGCTGACGACGCAAGGCATGGAGGCCGACTGGCCCGGTGTCGGCGACCCGGACGAGATGGATCTGTGGCACGCAGTCTGCCCGAACCCGGCGGCGCTGCTGAACCTGCCCGATGACAAGGTGTTCTATCACCCCACCGACAAGGCCGCCGTGCGGGCCGGGCGGCGGGCGCATTTCGGCGGCAACCTGAGCCTTACCTATGACGATCCGGTGATGCTGGTGCGCGGCTGGAAACATCACCTGTTCGACGAATGGGGCCGCCCCTATCTGGACGCCTATAACAACGTCCCGCATGTGGGGCACGCGCATCCGCGTATTCAGGCGGTGGCGGCGGATCAGCTGAAGCGGATGAATTCGAACACCCGCTACCTGCATCCGGCGCAACTGGCGTTCGCCGAAAAGGTGTTGTCGAAACTGCCCGAGCGGTTCGAGGTCTGTTTCTTTGTCAACTCCGGCACCGAGGCGAACGAGCTGGCGCTGCGCCTGGCACGGGCGCATACGGGCAACATCGGCATGGTGACGCCCGATCACGGGTATCACGGCAATACCACCGGCGCGATCGCCATCTCGGCCTACAAGTTCAACAAGCCGGGCGGCGTGGGTCAGGCCGATTGGGTCGAACTGGTCGAGGTCGCCGACGACTATCGCGGCCGTTTCAAGCGCGACGATGCGGAGCGCGCCCGGAAATTCGCCGATCTTGTCGATCCCGCCATCGCGCGGTTGCAAGACAAGGGCCATGGCGTGGCCGGTTTCATCGCCGAGACCTTTCCCAGCGTCGGCGGCCAGATCATTCCACCCAAGGGCTATCTGGCAGCGGTCTATGACAAGATCCGCGCGGCGGGCGGGGTGTGTATCGCCGACGAGGTGCAGACCGGGCTGGGGCGGCTGGGCGACTACTATTTCGGCTTTGAGCACCAGGGCGCCGAGCCCGATATCGTGGTGATGGGCAAGCCCATCGGCAATGGCCATCCGCTGGGGGTTCTGGTGACCACGCGCGAGATTGCCGACAGTTTCAACAACGGGATCGAGTTCTTTTCGACCTTTGGCGGCTCCACCCTGTCCTGCCGGATCGGCAAGGAGGTGCTGGATATCGTCGATGACGAGGGCTTGCAGGAGAACGCGCGCCTGATGGGCGCGCGGCTGATGAACGGGTTGCGCGCGCTTGAGGGCGAATTCGGCTGTGTCGGCGATGTGCGGGGCATGGGGCTGTTCCTGGGGGTCGAGCTGATCAACCCCGACGGGTCCGAGGGGACCGAGATCTGCCGATACGTCAAGAACCGGATGCGCGACCACCGCATCCTGATCGGCAGCGAAGGGCCCAAGGACAATATCCTGAAGATCCGCCCGCCCCTGACCATCGAGGCCGAGGATGTGGACATGATTCTGTGGGCGCTGCGCACGGTGCTGACCGAGGTCGGCGATTGGGCGCCTGCCCCGGTCTGCGATCACGATCACCATCACGCGGGCTGCGGATGCTGCTAGCAGGCTAGTGCAAACGCCCTGCCCGGCTCTCTAACGTGCGACTCTGCGCCGTCGTGACCATCGGGCGACGGTGCAGCGCCAGTCCCAGCTGTTCGCTCAGCGCCACCAGCGCAGGAGCCAGATCGGGCCGGACGATGAGCGCGGCCAGCATCAGCGCATCCTCGCGCGCGCCGGTGGCGGCGGCGGCCACCATATGCGCAAAACAGGCCTCGTCCGCCCCCAGACAGGCGCACCCCAGACCATGCCGCATCAACGGACGCCGCCCATAAGACGCGCATAGCCCGCAGATCTGCCGCAACAGCTCGGCAGAGCGCCCCTCGGGCAACGCCGCGCGGCCCTCCACCGCATCGCTCCACAAACGCAGGCAATGCACCGCCGAGGCCTCGAGTGCGGAAAGATCGGCCAGATGCCCGACAGCAGCACCGCCGCGATGTGCCGCCGCGCTCATTTGGTCAGGATCAGCTTGCCCGCGCGGGTGATGCGCAGGGTATAGAGCTGGTCGCCCAGCCGGATATGGGCAAGATTGCCTCCCTTGGTCAGGTCCTCGGCCTTGTGCGAGGGCAGGATCTGGAACGCAGGATCGGCGGTGGGGGTGGCGCTGTGGATCGTCATGTCATTGTCTCCGTATCGGCAAATGGGGTCGCTGTTGATCGCTGGCTGACGGAGACTCCGATGGCTGCGCATGCTCTAAACCTGACTATTTTTGTCGCCTTTGTCAAGCCGCCCTTCGCCCCCAAATCTCATCAATTGTAATTCACGTCCATGAATGTCAGAATGTATCCAGAGGAGAGTTTCATGACCCTGACCAGACGCACCCTGCTCGGCAGCCTCGGCGCCGGCCTTGCCCTGACCGCCACCACCCCGCTAAGGCTATGGTCGGCGACCGAGACAAACATCGGCGCCGCGCGCATCACCAGCCTGTCGGATGGCCATCTGGTGCTTCCGGCCGGTTTCATGTTCGACCCGATGCCGCAGGCGGAGCTGCCGCCGCTGCTGGCGCGCTATGGGCTGGAAGGCGATACGCTGCGGCCCGACTGCAACGTCACATTGATGCAGAGTGAGGGACGCAATATCCTGTTCGACGCAGGGTCCGGTGCGAGCTTTCAGGACAGTGCGGGCGAGCTTGTCGATGCGCTGGATGCCATTGGCCTTTCCCCCGACGACATCACCGAGGTGGTATTCACCCATGGTCACCCGGACCATCTCTGGGGTGTGCTCGACGATTTCGACGACCCGCTTTTC
Organism: Ruegeria sp. SAZD011; assembly: GCF_059612545.1. Classification (NCBI taxonomy): domain Bacteria; kingdom Pseudomonadati; phylum Pseudomonadota; class Alphaproteobacteria; order Rhodobacterales; family Roseobacteraceae; genus Ruegeria; species Ruegeria sp. SAZD011. Next base: position 47,716 of record NZ_JBXWQU010000027.1, read on the forward strand.
GCAAATGCCCGCCACCTGATCGGCCGGGTCGAGCGCGATTACTGGCTGGATCCGGCGACCGTCGATCAGATCGGCGCCGACCGCGCCTCGTTCGCCGTGGGCGCCGAGCGGCGGCTGGAAGCGCTGGAAACCCTCGAGACCTTCGAGGATGGGGACGAGATCCTGCCTGGTGTTGCGGCGGTCGCGACCTTCGGACACACGCCCGGGCACATGTCCTTCGAGATCCGCGCAGGCGACGCGGCGCTGATGGTAGTGGGCGACGCGATCGGCAACCATCACCTTGCCTTTGCCCGCCCGCACTGGCCTTCGGGCGCGGATCAGGATCGCGCGATGGGGGCCGAGACGCGGGTCCGCCTGATGCAGCGCCTTGCCTCCGAACACATGACCATGATCGGCTATCACCTGCCCGAGGGTGGGTTGGGGCATGTGGAGACCACGGACGACGGATACCGGTTCGTCCCGTTGGAGGGCTGAGCGCGACAAAGCCCGCTGCGCGGGCTGCCTCCGGCGGAGGTATTTGGAAACAGAAGAAGACGGGTGGATCAAAAGGTCAGCCCCCTGCGCATGTGGCAGGGGGCCTTCTCCTGTTACGGCCATCGGCGCCTCCGCCTGTACCGCCCGGTAAGAATGGCGCATTAACGTTAACAGTTCCTTTCTTCTGTTCAAAAATACCTCCGCCGGAGGCATGGGCGGTTCGTCAGAACCGCTCATACGGGCTTGCCGTTGCCGCCACGCTCTGACAGGGATCGAGGCACAGTCGGAGTTTGCCCATGACCTTTGCCCTTGTCTTCGATCTTGATGGCACGCTGGTGGACAGCGCGCCCGACATCACCGCCGCCGTGAACCGAATGCTGGCGGCCGAAGGGCTGGCCGCGCTCGATCTGGCCACGGTCACTTCCTTTGTCGGCAAGGGGCTGCCGCATCTGGTGGCTCAGGTGATCGACCATCTCGGCCTCGACAAGACGCGTCATGGTGCGCTGACCGCCGCCACGCTGGCTGAATACAATCGGGCCGGATCAGAGCTGACACGCCCCTATCCGGGCGTGATTGTCGCGCTCGAAGCTCTGAAAGCACGAGGCGTCGCAATGGGGATCTGCACCAACAAACCAATCGAACCCGCACGCCATGTCCTTGCCGATCTCGGGCTTGCCCGGTTCTTTGACGTGGTGATCGGCGGCGACAGCCTGCCCACGCGCAAGCCCAACCCCGAGATGCTGCACGCGGCCTTTGCCGCCCTTCCGGAACTGCCCCGCATCTATGTGGGTGACAGCGAGGTCGATGCGGAAACCGCACAGAATGCCGAAGTCCCCTTTCTGCTGTTCACCCAAGGCTATCGCAAGCGGCCGGTCGCAGAGGTGCCCCATCGGGCGGCCTTTGCCGATTTCAGCGACTTGCCGGGGCTGGCCAGTCAGGCACTGGCGATCTGAGCCGCCACCCGGTCGCGGATGGCCTGGGGCCAGGGCAGCGACCGGCCCAACCGGGCCACATGCACCAATGTCGTCGAGGCCCGCAGGCGCAACTCGTCGCCGCAATGCGCCGTCAGTTCGTAGTCAAGGCTCGAATTGCCGATCCGGGTGGGCGTTAGCCGAAAGGTGAGCACATCGCCATGCAGCGAGGGCGCGGTGAAGGTGGCCTGGATCTGCGCCGTAGGGGCGCCGTTTTCCTTGACCAACTCGTGAAACGGCAGACCCAGATCGGTGGCGAACCAGTCTTCGACCACGTCATTGATCATCTCGAAGTAGCGCGGGAAAAACACGATGCCCGCCGGATCGCAATGTTTGAACCGGACTTCGATTTCGGTGGTAAAGCTCATCTGGCCCCCTTGTATCGGTCGGTCGACTTTTGCCAGTGGTCGGCGCACAGCTCAAGCGGTGATCGCCTCCCATGCGGCGATCAGCCCCTGCCGGGTCATCCGCGCCGCATCGGCCTGGGTCGCGGGTGCCCCCTGTGCGGCCAGAGCAACGACATAGAGGCGGGGCATCTGACCCTCTCCCATTACCGCAAGTTGCTGTCCCAACCAGAACGGTCGGGTCGCTGCCAGTTCCGCCCCGATCAGCCCGCCGAGAAGCCGCGCACGCGCGACCTCTTCCGGCAGCCCCTGCAGCGTGGCAGCGGCATGGACGCTCCAGGGGCGGGCCAGCATCTGCTCAGGTCGCGACAGGCCATCGGCAACCGCATCGGAAAACGCACCGGCATCCACCCCCGCCGCGCCCAGCCAGCGCCCCAGAACCGTCCCGGCGGCCAGCGACGAGAGTATCGCCCCCGAGAGGAAGCTGCGGAAACTTACAACTTCACCGGCGCTGACATGCACCCAGCGGCTGGTTTCGCCGGTCAGGCAGATCACACCGTCCCAACCGGGGTTGAGGGCGAGAAACCCGGCAACGCGAGTTTCATCGCCCTGCATCATGTCGGCGGGTTCAGCCTGCGCAAGGCCCGGCACCGCGTGTAGCGCCACGCAGGGATCGCCGAGGTCGATCTGCCAGAGCCCGCCCGAGAGCGGCGCACAGGGGACCACATCGCGCACCGGGCCAAGCGGACCGCAGGCAATGACCGGAACCCTCTGCCCCGCGTGCCGTCCGGCCACCAGTGCGAGGATCGAGGCGGCATCGGCGGGGCGCGGGCCGTCATCGACGGCCTCTTCCAGCACGTCACGACCGCGCATCACCCAGAGGCGGCGGCGCGTCGTGGTCCAGTCAAGGGCGATCCAGTCGCGGGTCATGCGGGTCTCCGGCTGCGTGTGCCGTTCTTACGGCAGCCGGGCGGCGCGGCCAAGCGCTGTCAGAACCGGTAGGTGGCGCCAAAGACCGGGCCGGACTGGGTGAACGAGTAGTCGTTGCCGTTCGACAGCGTGTGATCGACCGACAGGTGGCGATAACCGAACCGTAGCCGCCAGTTGTCGTTCAACTGGTAGTCGGCGGTAAGCAGCGCCTGCCAGCTTTCGCTGTCGCTCTGAAATCCGCCATAGTCGAAGAAGGCGGTGCCGTTCCACCTGTCGGACAGGCGCACCCGAGCGCGCAGCGCGATCACCGGGTCGATCCAGTTGTCATTGGCCACCACGGTACGCCCCGGCAGGATTCCCGGCAGCGCGGTCAGCGTGGTGCGGGTATCGAACCAGCGCAGACCGGCGCCAAGATCGAGGGCGAGATCGGGGGTTTCATGCACGCGGTAGGCGGCATAGGCGTTAAACACCTGCGTCTTGGCCGCCGTGTTGATGCCCGAAAAGGCACCGCCCGGCGTCGGATTGCCAAAGGAGATGTCGGTCAGCATGTAATCGGCCAGAAAGCTCCATTGGCCGTTGGTGGCGCCGAACGCGCCCATGAAGGCGAAGTCGAGATTGTCGAGCGCATCCTTGAAGCTGAGCGTGCCCTCGATGGTGCCGGTGGGTGTGGTGACGCCTGTCTCAGTCTCGGCGGTGAAGAGATAGACCGTCGCCTCGTATCGCCAGTTGGATTGCTGGGCCGCGAGCGGCGTCGCCGCCGCGAGAGCCAGCGCAAAGACTGTGGAAGTCAGGTGTTTCATGATCGTCTCCGGAGAAGCGATGGCGTTCCATTCCGAGCGTCGCATACGAGGCACCCCGAGACAAGCGCGGCGGGGTGCGTCGGATCAGCCCGCGGGCTGAAAATCGGGGAATCTCCAGGTTCCGTCCAGGATCTCGGGGTGGGGTTGGTAGAGGCGGATGGCATAGTTCCAGCCCTGCATGATCGGGATGCAGTTGATGCGCCCGTCCGCGCAGCCGCCGAAGTTGATGGTATAACCGCCGTCGGCGTTCGGCTTGGCGGTGACGTTGTTGTAGGAATAGACGCCCAGATCGTTGGCCTCCATAAAGCCTTGGGCATTGTAGACGGTGACCGACCAGAACCCGTCTACCGGCACGTCCTTGGCCGTGACGGTATAGGGGGTGCCGTCATTGTTGGGGACCAGCCCAAGCGTGTACATCGCGGCCTCGGGCGGGTTCCCGCCCCAGCCGACCGCGGTGCCGATCAGGTGATAGAGCGGGTTGAGAAGCGCCTTTTGCCCGAAATAGGGGGTGGTGTCGCTGCGGGTATTGCCCAGCACCTTGATCGCGTCGCGGACGCGCGCCAGGCTTTCGGGATCCCAGTCGGGGATCTCGAATGCGCCCTTGTCAGGCTGGATGATCTGCAACTGATCCTGAAGCGCGTTGGCGGCCTTGACATCCTCGGGGTCGTTTGGGTCGGCAAAGGTGCGGATCACAACCGCCAGATAGCGGGTGCCGACCAGCGAGGGCGGGATAGTGAAGGTGCCGTCCTCGTGTATGGCGGGCAGCATCGAATGCTCTTCGTTGATCAGCAGCATCGACTGAAAGCGGTCGCTTTCCGGTTTGACGATGGTGACCGGGGTGCTCATGTCGACCACCGCAAAGGAATAGAGCGTGTCGCGGTTCATCCGAACGACGTTCTGCTGATCAATCGGAGTGGGCGCCCGGTTGTGAACCCACTCACCGATGCCCGCCACGCCCACATAGGATTTCATGATCTCATTGGTTTCGGCGCGGTCGAAATTGTCGACCGTGACGGTGACAGGTTCGGCAAGCGCGGCGCCAGTGGCGGCGAGACCGGTCAGAATGGCGGCAAGGGACAGTCTGGATATCGGCATGGTCAAGCTCCTGAGGTTTTGGCGGCAAGTCTAGCCGCCCGGCCACCCGGCCCGGTAACCATTTCCGGCCATGTCGCACCGGATCAGCGGCCCGTCTGGGCCGCGCGCCCCGTGGAGGGTGTCATGCCGGTGACCTGGCGAAAGGCGCGGCCCAGATGCGAGACATGCGAATAACCCACCCGCTGCGATATCTCGGTCAGATCCAGACCGGAGAACAGGATGAGTTCCTGCGCCATGTCCACCCGCACAGCGCGGGCAAGATCGCGAAAGCTGGTGCCCTGATCCTCGAGCCGCCGGCGCAGGGTGCGAGCGGACATGTCGAGCTGATGCGCGACCCGCTCAATACCCGGATCGTCCGCCAGACTTGCGCGTACCAGCGCCCGGACTGTCTCGACCAGGGTCTGCGGCGCCGACCCAAAGGCGTCGCGGGCGACATCGGCCAGGGTCAGATCACCAGTGGCCGGAACGATGCGGTGGGCAAACTCGACCTCGGGATCGAAGACCAGCCGCAACTCGGGCTGGTCGAACACGACGTCGCAACCAAAAAACGCCTCATAACCGGCGGTTTCGCGGGGTTTGGGGAAGTTGAGCGCGACCATGCGGCGGTGGCGGGTGCCGATATAGGGGGTCGCGATGCTGAGCACCACGGCAAGCGCCAGTGTCGCGTAATGCGAATAGCCCGGCGCATTGCGGACGGCCGCGTGATAGGTAAAGCGGAACCCCTGGCCGGTCTGGCCAAAGGATATCCGGTCGAGCGAGGCGTGATAGGCCATCAGATCGCGGGTCAGGCGCAGGGCCGCGCCAAAGGTGGGGGCGGAGGTCACATAGTCACCAAACGGGCCGTAATTGCCGACACTCGCATAGGGCCCGAGGGCGAAAAGCAGATTGTCGGTTCCGGCCATTCCGGCGATCCGGTTCAGAAAGAGCAACTCGTCCAGCTGCGAGATGTAGAGGCGCGGATTGTCGAGCGCCTCGGCAGGCAGATCGCACTCCGCCAGCGCGCGCCGGGCGGCAGCGCGGCCTGCGCTCTGCGCCAGCCCTGCGTCAAGACCATGCAGCGTGCGCGACGAGATGAAGGGTCTGAGCATGTCTCTCCCGGATGGACACGCCGCACGGGGCGTTTATTCGAGTGTGCCGCAATAGCGGGCGCAGGTCACGCGTTTGTGAGAGCGGCCCTGCGTCAGCGGATCAGGCGTATTTCTCCAGAAACGCCTCTGCCCGCAGGCTGCGGAAATCGGGCAGCGCGGCGCGCAGGCGGGCATGGTCCCAGTCCCACCAGGCCAGCGCCATCATCCGTTCGGCCACATCCTCGGGGTAACGGCGGCGGATGAGGCGCGCGGTGTTGCCGCCGACGATGGTATAAGGCGCCACATCCCTGGTCACGATGCTGCCCGAGGCGATCACCGCGCCATGGCCGATGGTGACCTCGGGCTTTACCATGGCGGCATGACCGATCCAGGTATCGTGGCCGATGGTGGCGCTGCGACTGGCGCGATGGGCGAACCAGTCTCCATCGTGTTCGGCATCGTCCCAGTAATCGGCAGAGCGATAGTGAAAATGATGCAGCGAGGCCTTTTCCATCGGGTGATCGGTGGCGCCGATGCGGGTGAAGCTGGCGATATTGGCAAACTTTCCAATGCGGGCATTGGCGATATCGCAGGTGCGGTCGCAATAGCTGTAATCGCCCCAAGTGGTGTTGGTCAGGCGGGTACCGGCACCGATCTCGACATAGGCGCCGAAGCGGCTGTTGGTGATCTGGCAACCGGGATGCAGATAGGGGGTATCGGCGCTGAGACGGGCCATGGTGCGGGTTCCGGTGTAGTTCAGGGCAGGAAGAATGGTTCGGGTTCAGGATCGCCGCGCGGCTTGCGCGACTTTGTCGTCTCGCCCCGGATAAGGCGGGCGCGCAGCCAGCCCGAGAACCAGTCCATCAGCATCACCATCAGCACGATGAGCAGGATGTAATAGGCGACCTCTTCCCAGTCCTTCTGGGTGATGATCGCCTGGGTCAGCAAGAGGCCGATACCGCCGCCGGTGATGGCGCCGATGATGGTGGCGCTGCGGGTGTTGGATTCGAGGAAGTAGAGCACCTGGCTGAGCAGCACCGGGGTGATCTGCGGGATCACACCAAAGCGATAGCGCTGCGCGGCATTGGCGCCGGTGGATTGCACGCCCTCGATCTGCTTGGCATCGACGTTTTCAAGCGCCTCGGAGAAGATCTTGCCGAAGGTGCCGCTGTCGGTGACCAGGATCGCCAGCGCGCCGGTCAGCGGGCCGGGGCCGAAGGCGCGGGCCAGCACCATGGTCCAGATCAGCGCATCGACCCCGCGCACAAAGTCAAAGACGCGGCGCACCGCAAAGCGGACCGGCGCTAGCGGGTTGAAGTTGCGCGCGGCGAGAAAGGCCAGCGGCAGGGCGATGATGGCGGCGCCAAAGGTACCGAGAAAGGCCATCAGAATGGTCTCGCCAATGGCCCAAGCCACGTCGCCGTGCCGCCACATGGTGTTGTTCCAGAAACCGTGCCAGATCGCCCCCGCCTCGCCATTGGCCACGCGGCGGGCCAGCTCGGCCGGAGACAGGCCGTGATAGGGGCTGTCGAGGGTGAACCAGAACAGTTCCCACCCGGCGAAGTAGCGGAAGACTTCCGATCGGTTGCGGGTCACCGTCAGGCGCCCGGCCTCGGTGGTGACGGTGATGCGGTTCTTGGACTTGTTGATCCAGTCGGGCAGATCGCCCGGCGGCAGTTCGGTGACCACGCCTTGTGACCGGCTCGGTGTGGCGCGCAGGGTGCCGTAGCCGGGGATGTCGTATTCCACCGTTTCGGGGCCGAAGCGGACGATATGGCCGCCCGTGAGGTCGATCACCGTGGTTTCACCCAAGTCGACCCAGTCAGGTGCCTGACCTTCGGGATAGCTCCCCTTGCGCTCGCCCTCGACCGCGACCGACACCGCGCCCGAACGATTGTCGCGGGTGACATGGGTCTTGTAGCTGTAGCTGTCGGCAACCAGCGTGCGGCCATTGTCCCAGTTGGCCCGTGCGGCCAGACCCGGCACGTCGAAGGCGAAGACGATGTAAGCCAGATAGGCCAGCACCAGCGCAGGCAGGCCAAAACCCAGCAGCCGCTTGCGGGCGAACAGGCCATCTGCCCGCTCTTTGAGATGATTCAATTCCAGATCGGTGGTGGCGGTGCTCATGTCGTGGCTCCTGCCCGGGCGCCATGGGTCAGCCGGGCGCGCAGGCGGTCCGAGATCTGATCCACCGCAACGATGGTGACAAAGAGAAGGATAAAGATGGCGGCAGCCTCGTCGTAGCGCCCCTGCCCCCAGGACATGGCGTTGCGCAGCTCATAGCCGATGCCGCCCGCGCCCACAAAACCCAGGATGGCCGAGGCGCGGATGTTGATTTCAAAGCGCAACAGCGCATAGCTGACGAAATTGGGGCCCACTTGCGGGATCACGCCCAGATACATCCGCTGCGCCCAGTTGGCGCCGGTCGATGCCAGCCCCTCGACCGGCTTCAGCGAGGCATTCTCGGCAACCTCGGAGAAGAGCTTGCCCAGTGCCCCGGCGGTGTGGATGGCGATGGCGATCATCGCGGGGACCGGCCCGCCGCCAAGGACAAAGATCAGCACCAGCGCGATCACGATCTCGGGCACCGCGCGGCAGATATCGGCGATGCGGCGAAACAGCGGGATGAGGCGCGGCCAATAGGCCAGACCGCGTGTCGAAAGGAGCGCCAGAACGGTGCCACCCAAGGTGCCCAACAGGGTGGCGGCGGCGGCGATGTTCAGCGTCTCGACCAGCGCGGGCAGGAAATGCACCAGATGGGCGGGCAGCTGCGCCGATTTCTCCAGCGCCTCGGTCAGCACCTCGGCCGGATAGTCGAGGATGCGCCGCCAGCCGTCGATAAACCCGCCCGCGTTGCGGTCGTCGGCGGTTCGGAACCCGGCAGCCATCAAAGAGACAAACAGAATCAGGAGGATACCGCCATAGACCCGCTTGCGCCGGGTCAGCGCGGTATAGTCTTCGCGGATGCGGGCAAGGTCGCCTTGCCCGGCGGTCAGGTCTGTCATGGAATGCTCCCGATGCAGGAACGGGGCCCGCATGGTGCGGACCCCGCTGTGAGGGTAAGCCGGATCAGTTCGACTTGAGCTTGCGCGCCTCGATGATCACCTCATAGGCGTCATGGGTGATCGGCATGAAGCCCTTGGCGTCGCCCTGGAGCACGCCATAGGCGCAGTCCTCGTCCATCGACTTGAGCGAGGCCAGGAGGCCGGTCATCTTGACCTTGACGTCGGCAGGCAGCGCCTTGCGGACGACAAACGGGCCTTCGGGGATGGGTTTCGATTGCCAGATCTGCACCAGGTCGTTCATGTCGACCAGACCGGCATCGACCGCCTTGCGCAGGGCGCCCGAGTTGAACCCGTCTTCCCATGCGCCCAGACCGTCGGCCCAGGTCACGCCGCCGTCAACCTCGCCATTGCTGACCGCGACGATGGTCTGTTCGTGGCCACCGGTGAACTTGACCTCGCCGAAGTAATCGCCCGAGGTCATGGTGGCGCCGGTTTCCTGCGGGATTTCGATCGAGGGGATCAGGAAGCCGCTGGTCGAGTTCGGATCGCCAAAGCCGAACACCTTGCCCTTCATGTCCGCCAGCGAGGTGATGCCGCTGTCCTTGCGGGCAAACCCGATGGAGTAATAGCCGTAACCGCCGTCATTGTTGACCTTAACCAGGATCGGCTCGACCGCTTCGGGGTCGCTCAGATAGGTCTTGGCATAGCCCGAGGCGCCCAGCCAGGCCATATCGATGGTGCCGCCCAACAGGCCCTGAATGACACCGTTATAGTCGGCAGGGGCAAAGAGCTTGGTCTCGACGCCCAGCAGATCCTCGGCCTTTTCGCGCAGGCACTCGTTCGAATTCAGACGGTCCTGGGCGTTTTCACCGCCGAGAATGCCGATGCGGAATTCGGTGATCTCCTGCGCCAGCGCCGGGGTGGCAAGGGCGGTGGTGGCCGCCAGAACTACAACAAGCTTTTTCATCTCTGGTCTCTCCGGTTGGTTGGTCCGGCCCATCCCAAGGCCGGGATCGGTGGAAAAGGGTCAGGCCGTGGCCCCGGCGCGCTGCGGCGCGGGGTGCGGGGCATCGAGCGTGTCGATCTCGGTCGAGGTCGCGGCCTCGGAAAAGCTGGCATCGGCGCCATAGATCTCGCGCGCGACGCCGGTGGTGAGTTGTTCGGGCAATCCGTCGAACACGATGCGCCCGTCGCGCATGCCGACGACGCGGTCGCAATAGCGGCGCGCGGTATCCAGCGTGTGCAGGTTGGCGATGACGGTACGGCCGTCCTCTTCGTGGATGCGGCGCAGGGACTGCATGACCACCTGCGCGTTCATCGGGTCGAGCGAGGCGATGGGTTCATCGGCGAGGATGATCGCGGGGTCCTGCATCAGGGCGCGGGCGATGGCGACGCGCTGTTGCTGGCCGCCCGACAGCGCCTCGGCCCGTTTGGCCGCATGGGCGGCGATGCCGAGCCGGTCGAGAATGTCTATGGCGCGGTGGATATCCTCGGTCGGGTAGAGGTTGAACATGGTGGCCAGCGTCGAGCGGCGGTTCAGCGTGCCGTGCAGCACGTTCGAGACCACGTCCATGCGCGGCACCAGGTTGAACTGCTGGAAGATCATCGCGCATTGCGCCTGCCATGCGCGTTTTTCGGCGCCGCGCAGGCGGGTGATGTCGCGACCCTGAAACAGGATGCGGCCGTCGCTGGCGTCACTCAGCCGGTTTATCATCCGCAACAGCGTCGATTTCCCCGCGCCCGAGCGGCCGATGATGCCGATCATGCAGGGCTTGTCCACGTCCAGCGTCGCGGCATTCACCGCGATATTGTCGCCGAACCGCTTGGTCAGTTTTTCGATGCGCAGCACGTCTTTCCCCCGGTCTTGCTGAGGGGGCTTGCTAAGCCTGCCAGACGAAGCCGATATGTCAGGGGGGTGAAAGTTTTGTAACGCGCCCAGCGCAGCCCTGGGCGCCTGACCCTACCCATCGGATGCGAGAGCCTGTATAGGGCGGGCGACTCTGCAATCCACCGTGAGGCCGCCATGAGCTTTGACCGCAAGATCAAGATCGCCCCGTCGATCCTGTCCGCCGATTTCGCCAATTTCGGCGCCGAGATCCGCGCCATCGAGGCCGAGGGCGCCGATTGGGTGCATGTGGACGTGATGGACGGCCATTTCGTGCCGAACCTGACCTTTGGCCCGATGGCGGTCAAGGCGTTCCGCCCGCATGTGAAGACGGTGATGGACGTGCATCTGATGATCGCGCCGGTCGATCCCTATATCGACGCTTATGCCGACGCGGGTGCCGATGTGCTGACCGCGCATGTCGAGGCCGGGCCGCATATCCACCGCACGCTGCAAGCGATCCGGGGCGCGGGGATGAAGGCGGGCGTGGCGCTGAACCCCGGCACCCCGGCCGAGGCAGTGGCGCATCTTCTGGAACTCACTGACCTCATCTGCGTGATGACGGTGAACCCCGGCTTTGGCGGCCAGAAATTCATCGACATGACCGCCAAGATCGCCCGCCTGCGCGAGATGATCGGCGACCGGCCCGTACATATCGAAATCGACGGCGGCGTTAACCCGAAGACCGCGCCGCTGGTGGCACAGGCCGGGGCCGATGTGCTGGTTGCGGGCTCGGCAGTGTTCCGCGGCGGTTCGGTCGACAATCCGGGCGTCTATGGCCAAAACATTGCCGAGATCCGCGCCGCCGCCGAAGGGGTTTGGGCCTGACACGTCAGGCCAGCAGGCGCGCGCACACCTCCTGAGCCGGACATCAGAACCGGTCGGGACACAGCAGCATTGCAGCTTCGATATCGTAGGCGCTGGAAAACGAGTCCGGCGACCGGGTCAGCATCTCGTCAATGAACTCCCGTCGATGACGCTGGGTGGATCGGCTCTCGGGGGCGGAACGGGGCTCTGGCGCCTTGGAACCGAACAGGCTGTGAAACGGGTTGCGCAAAAAGATGAACGGCAGGCTGAGCGTGGGCATGTAGCGTGTCCCTTCCTTGTCAAAGTCCCCCTCAGCTTAGCCCTGGCCACACCACGCTGGTATCGGGCGCGATTTTGTGCTGTTCTACATATATGAAGAACGGGCTGCGCGACTGGTCGAACCTGCGTGTCTTTCTTGCCGTCTTGCGCGAGGGATCGACCCTTGCCGCCGCAAGCCGCCTGGGCATGTCGCAACCAACCGTGGCCCGGCGCATAGACGTGCTGGAACACGAGACCGGCCTGACCCTGTTCGAGCGCGACACGCGCGGATTTCACCCAACCGCCTCTGCCCGGAAACTCGTCGGCGCGGCAGAAGCGGTCGAGGCCGCCATCGCAAAGCTTGCCGATCAGGCCGGCACGCTCGCTTGTCCGCGCCCGATCCGGATCACCGCCTATGGCGGCAATTTCTCAGCACGGGCGCAGGCGATCTTCAGTGCATTCTCGCTGGCCAACCCCACAATAGCGTTCGAGTTTCTGCCCGATGTCCGGGTTCTCGACCTGATGGCGGGTGAAGCGGATATCGCTTTGCGGCTGGCGATGCGCGAACCTGACCCGGCTCTGATCTGTCGTCCGATCAGCATCGCGCAATGGGGCCTGTTCGGATCACCCGCTTACGCGGCGAAATACGGCCTGCCCTCCTCTGCGGATGCGCTGAGAGGGCACCGCTTCGTCGGCTACCGGCGCGAGGGGGTGCCACCCCGGCTCTATGAATGGCTGGCGCGGCATGTGACCCCTGAGCAGATCGTACAGACATTCTCCGAGATCGACCTGGTTCATGCCGCGATCCGGGCGGGGCACGGGCTGGGGCTGATCAACCTGCGGCTGGTGTCGGACAACCCGGCCTATTTGCCCTGCTTCGGACCGATCGAGGAACTGTCGCGGCCGCATGTCCTGCTGGTGGCCCCCGAGGCATGGAAGCGTCCCGACGTCAGAAAATTCGTGCGGTTCTTCACCCCTCGTTACGCCGCACTCTACCGCTAGGCGGCTTACCCCGCTCCTGATCTTGCCGGCACTCCTGCTTCTTTCTGGTTCGAAATACTCCCGCCGGAGGCTTGGGCGGCCCGCAAGGGGCGTCCAAATGGCCGCTGCCCGTTTTCATTCCAGTCTGTCGGCGAAATGGTCGAGCAGCTTGTGCTTGAGTATCTTTCCGGTCGGCGCGGCCGGCAGCGACGTGGCAAGCACGATCTGGCTGGGACGTTTGTAACCGGCGAGGCGTGCCGCGGCAAAGGCGCGCAATTCTTCGAGATCGGGCGCATCATCCGGCGCGATCTGGACAAAGGCCACCACCTTCTCGTCGCCTCCGACCATGCGCCCGACCACTGCCGACTGGATCACCTGCGGATGGTCGTTCAGCGCCGCCTCGACCTCGGGCGGGTAGACGTTGAAGCCCCCGTGGATGATCAGCTCCTTGCTACGCCCCGCGATATGCAGATTGCCATCGGCGTCGTATCGGCCCAGGTCGCCGGTGCGGAACCAACCGTCTTGTAGCGCCGCCTGGGTGGCCTGCGGGTTGCGGTAGTAGCCCTTCATCACATGCGGGCCACGGGTCAGAACCTCGCCTACCCCATCGCCGCCGCCGGGCACATCTTCGTCCAGCCGGACCTCGACCTGCGGCAGCGGCTTTCCGACCGAGATATCCGGCAGTCCGATCGGGTTGCGCGTGGCCGAGACACCGGCGGTGGTTTCGGTCAGCCCATAACCGTTTTGCAGGGCAACGCCATAAAACGCCTCGGCCTTGCGTTTCCACGCAGGATCAAGGGGCGCCGCGCCCGAGGAGGTATAGCGCAGCGTGCCGCCCGGCAGGTGATCATACCCCTGTTCGCGGGCGTATTGCATCAAGAGCGCATGCATCTGCGGCACGGCGGAAAACAAGGTCACCCCCGAGGTCAGCGCCGCATAGCTGCGCGCGGCGGTGAACCGCGCATCGAGCCGCACCGGCGCGCCGATACAGGTGGCCGCCGTCACCACCGAGGCGAGGCCAAACACATGGGTCACCGGCAGCACGCCATAGATCACGTCATCCGTCGTCATGTCGCGCAGCTCTGCCGAGCTGCGCCCGCCAAAGAGCAGATTGGCATGGGTCAGCATCACCCCCTTGGGCGTGCCGGTGGTGCCGGTGGTGAACAGCATCACCGCCACATCGCTCAGCACCGGATCGGGGTTGCTGTTGTGGGGTGTCGCCAGATGCATCCGGCCAAAGGCGCCTTCGATCGGATGCGCGCCCAGACGCGCGGCATGGGCGGCGGCATCCGTCGATATGTCCGAGGCGCAGAGGATCGCGGCGGGTTCGGTATGGGCGACGATCTTGTCGACCTCGGGCCCGGTCTGGCGCGCGTTGATCGGCACCGCGCAGGCCCCCAGCCGCGAGACGGCAAAGAGGGCGGCCACCACCGCACAGCAATTCTCGGCCAGGATCATCACCCGGTCGTTGGCCTGCACGCCCTGGGCGGCAAGCACATCGACCAGCGCCGAAATGGCGCGGTCCAGATCGCCATAGCTCCAGTCAGCGCCGCCGCTGTCGGAAAACGCGGGCGCGTCGGGGCGGCTGGCGATCTGTGCGCCGGGGTAGTCGTGCCATTTCTCCATCGCCTGATCCCCTGTTGCCCGGTCAGAACCGGGGCTTGCGCTTGTCCAGAAAGGCCGCGATCCCTTCGGCAGCCTCGTCCCCGCCCGCCGCGCGCGCCATGGCATCCCGTTCCGCATCGAGCTGTTGCGCTTCCGAGACCTCATAGGCCTGGGCCACCAGCCGACGGATCACGCCTTGCGCACCGCGCGGCCCCTGCGCCAGCGCATCGGCCAGCGCATGGGCCTGCGCCTCGGCCTCGCCCGGCGCGGCCAGGACGTTGACCACGCCCAGATCGGCCATGCGGGCAGCACTGACAGGGCGGGCCAGCAGGCACATCTCCATCGCCAGCTGCCGGGGCAGCATCCGCGCCAGCGCCGAGGTGAGCCCCGCATCGGGCACCAGCCCCGCCTTGACATAGGCCGCGGTGAATTTCGCACCCTCGGCCGCGACCAGCAGGTCGCAGGTCAGCGCCAGGGAGGCACCCGCGCCGGCTGCACCGCCTTCGACGGCGGCGATCACCGGCACCGGGCAGTCGCGGATGGCGCGGATCAGGTCATGCAACAGATCGACCTTGCCGCGCCGCTCGGCTTCGCTCAGTTGCCGCCGTTCGATCAGCACGTTCAGGTCGCCGCCGGCGCAAAAGAACCCGCCTTCGGACGACAGGATCACCGCGCGGATGCGCGGTTCCGCCGCCTTCTCCATTGCCTCGGCAATCGCGGCATAAAGATCGGGCGACAGCGCGCCGCGCCGGGCGCTGTTCATGTTGACGACTACCAGCCGGTCGCCCCGGTCCTCCACCCGCGCCAGCGTCATGTCTTCTTCCTCAGGCTTCCGCGCTTGAACACGCCCGCCGCCGTTGCCAGCAGGCGGCCGTCCTCGTCGCGCAACTCGCCGTTGACGTAAGCCAGCGTGCGGCCATTGCCCGACGGGATGCCCACCGCCGTCACCCGCCCAGCCCGCGCGGCCGCCACGAATTGCACGTTGAGCGAGACCGTAACCACCGGGGTCGGATCCTCGGGCCGGAACATCGCCGATGCGGTCTGGCCGCAGGCCACGTCCAGCAGCATCGACACCAGCCCGCCATGCAGGATGCCGTGATAGTTCAGGTGCTGTGGCCCAAGGTCGAGGTGACAGACCCGGCTGACGCCGGTCCGGTTGTGGTCAAGTTCATAACCCACCATCGACTGGCAGCCGGATTTATCCCGCGTCCAGGACGCGGGCAGATCAGGCGGCGCTGAGGGCAATGAACCGCTCCAGATGGTAATCGGCATCGCCGAACCGGTGATCGGCCATCACGATGCGCTTGGCGATATGGGCCAGTTCGTATTCCTGCGTCATGGCGATGCCGCCATGCATCTGGATCGCCTCTTCGGCGACCAGCCGGCCAACGCGGGCAATCAGGTTGCGGGCGGCGGCGATCTGGCGGTCGCGGTCGGCGCTGTCGAGGTGGCCGCTCGCATTGATCAGGGCCGAGCGCGCCTGTTCCAGCTCGATCAGCATGTCAGCGAACCGGTGTTGCAGCGCCTGAAAGGTGCCGATGGGGCGGCCAAACTGCTTGCGCGTCATCAGATAGCCGCGCGTCAGTTCCACCGCGCTTTGCATTGCGCCCACGCATTCGGCACAAAGCGCCACATTGGCGGCGGCAATCGCATCCATCAGCGGCGCCAGCCCGCCCCCCGCCGCGCCCAACCGCGCCGACTGCGGCAGGTGGACATTGTCCAGCGTCACCTCGGCGGCGCGTCCCCCCGCCAGCATCGGATAGCCATGCAGCGTCACGCCCGGCGTTCCCACTGGCACCAGGAACAGCGAAATGCCGTCCAGGTCAAAGATCCCGCCGCTTTCGCGGGCCGAGACGATCAGGTGGCCGGCAGCTTCGGCATTCACCACCACCGCCTTGCGACCATTCAGCACGATCTCGTCACCGTCAACGCGTGAGGTGGTCTCCACCCGCGTCAGGTCATAGCGGCTGGCCGGTTCGCCATGGGCCAGCGCCAGATGCGCAGCCCCGCCGATGATCTCCTCCAGCAGCCCGCGCTGGGTATCGTCGCCCAGCGCCGCGATCAGACGTCCGCCCAGAATGGCGGTGTCCAGCATCGGCTCGACGACGCCCGCGCGGCCCAACTCCTCGAACACGGTGGCAATGTCGAAACCGGCGCCGCCAAACCCGCCGTCTTCTTCGGAAAACAGCGCCCCGATCACGCCCAGTTCCGCCAGACCGGCCCAGATATCCGCGCTCATGCCGCTGTCACTGTCCAGGATCGTGTTGCGGACGGATGTCGTGTAACGGTCCGCCAGATAGCGGCGCAGGGTATCCTGCAACATCTGGCGTTCTTCGGTCAGGTTGAAATCCATATCCCTCAGCCCCCCATCTTGACCTTGGCGATGATCCCGCGCTGGATCTCGTTCGACCCGCCAAAGATCGACAGTTTGCGGTTGTTGAAATAATGCGCCGCCACCGGCCCGGCATAGTCGGGGCCAATGGGCGCATTGTCGCCCTCGACCGCTTCCGAGACGAAGGGCATCGCATAAGGCCCCACCGCGCGGCGGGTCAGGTCGTTGATCTCCTGCCGGATGATGGTGCCCTTGACCTTGAGCATCGAACTTTCGACGCCCGGCGCCTGGCCACTGGCGGCCTGGCTGATGATGCGCATGTTGGTGGTGGCCATCGCCATCAGGTCGATCTCGACCTGCGCCAACCGGGCGGCGAAATGCGGGTTTTCGATCAGCGGACGACCGTTGGCCGTCTCGATCCGGGCGATGCGCTTGACCGCGTCCAGACCCGCCTGGCTGAATCCCACGCCCGCTATATTGGTGCGCTCATGGGTCAGCAGGTACTTGGCATAGGTCCAGCCCTTGTTCTCCTCGCCCACCAGGTTCTCGACCGGCACCCGCACGTCGTCAAAGAAGACCTCGTTCACCTCGGGCGTACCATCCAGCAGCACGATGGGGCGCACGGTGATGCCCGGCGTGGTCATGTCGATCAGCAGGAAACTGATGCCTTCCTGCTGCTTGGCCTCGGGGTCGGTGCGGACCAGGCAAAAGATCCAGTTGGCGTATTGGCCCAGCGTCGTCCATGTCTTCTGCCCATTGACCACATAGTGGTCACCGTCCCGCACCGCGCGGGTTTTCAGCGAGGCCAGATCGGACCCGGCGCCCGGCTCGGAGTAGCCCTGACACCACCAGTCGTCGCCCGACAGGATACGCGGCAGGTAATGGTCCTGCTGTTCCTTGCTGCCGAATTTCTGCAGCACCGGCGCCAGCATCGACAGGCCAAAGGGGACGATGCGGGGCGCATAGGCGGCGGCGCATTCCTCTTCAAAGATGTGCCGCTGCACCGCGTTCCACTCGGCCCCGCCAAATTCACGCGGCCAGTTATAGGCCAGCCAACCGCGCGCATTCAGCGTGGCATGCCATTTCTCATGGCCTTCCTTGCCCAGGCTGATGCCGCGCCGCACCTTGTCGGACACCTCCGCCGGCAGGTTCTCGGCCAGAAAGGCGCGCACCTCGGCGCGAAACGCCTGTTCCTCGTCGCTGTAATTCAGGTCCATATCCGCTTTCCTCCCTTGCCGCCGGTCTCCGGCGGCCCAGCCCGGCGCTCTGCGTCGGGCCGCGTCCGGGCGGGCCTCGATGGCCCGCCCGGACGCACACGCCCGCTCAGAAGATCTCGAACAGTCCAGCCGCGCCCATGCCGCCGCCGATGCACATGCTGACCACGCCCAGCTTGGCGCCGCGCCGCTTGCCTTCCAGCATCAGATGCCCGGTCATCCGCGCCCCGGTCATGCCGAACGGGTGACCGATTGCGATCGAGCCGCCGTTCACGTTGTACTTCTCCGGGTCGATGCCCAGCTGGTCGCGGCTATAGAGGCACTGGCTGGCAAAGGCCTCGTTCAATTCCCACAGGTCGATATCGTCGACCTTCAGCCCGTGCCGCTCCAGCAGGCGCGGCACCGCGAACACCGGCCCGATGCCCATCTCGTCCGGCTCACAGCCCGCCACACAGAACCCCTTGAACGCGCCCAGCGGTTCCAGCCCCCGGCGCTCGGCCTCTTTCGCCTCCATCAGCACCAGCGCCGCGGCACCGTCCGACAGTTGCGAGGCATTGCCGGCGGTCACGAAATTGCCCGCGCCCCGCACCGGCTCCAGACCCGCCAGACCCTCCAGCGTGGTCGAGGGCCGGTTGCATTCGTCGCGGTCCACGGTGACCTCGTGCATCGAGATTTCGCCGCTTTCCTTGTCCTTGACCGCCATCTTGGTGACCATCGGCACGATCTCGTCGGCGAACTTGCCCTCGGCCTGCGCCGCCGCGATAAGCTGCTGGCTGCGCAGCGAATATTCGTCCTGATACTCGCGGCTGAGGCCATAACGCTGCGCCACGATATCCGCCGTCTCGATCATCGCCATGTAGATGGCGGGCTTGTGCTCCTGGATCCAGGCCTCGGGCGCCGGGCGCGTCTTGGGCTGCACCATCGAGATGCTCTCGACCCCGCCTGCCACCATCGGACCCGACCCGCCCTCGGTGATTGCCTGCGCCGCAAGGGCAACGGTTTGCAGGCCAGACGAGCAGAACCGGTTCACCGTCATGCCCGATGCGGTGATCGGCAGGCCTGCGCGAATGGCGATCTGGCGGCCGATATTGCTTCCGGTCTCACCTTCGGGGAACCCGCAGCCGATGATGCAATCCTCGATCTCCGAGCCATCCAGCCCCGCGCGCGACACCGCCGCCTGAACCGCATGGCCACCCATGGTGGCCCCGTGGGTCACGTTGAACGACCCGCGAAAGGACTTCGCCAGCCCGGTCCGGGCGGTGGATACGATAACGGCTTGTTTCATGACACGGCTTCCTTGTTCAGATCGTCGAAAGAGCGGCCCTCGGCCACCAGTTGTTCCAAAAGCGGCGCGGGTTGCCAGAAAAAGGCATCCTCCGCCGCCCAGCGCTTGATATCGGCCAGCAGTTCCGGCAGGCCCTGCATGTCGGCCCATTTCAGCGGCCCGCCGCGATAGCGCGGAAAGCCGTAACCGTAGAGCAGGGTCACATCCACATCGAGCGGCCGGCGCGCTATGCCCTCGCCCACCACCTTGGCCGCCTCGTTGACCATCGCCGCCATGTAGCGGCGCACGATCTCGTCCTTGCTGAACGTACGCGGGGTGATCCCCTGCGCGGCGCGCTCACCCTCGATCAGCGGCATCACCTCGGGGTTCGGCACGCGTGCCTTGGCACCGGCGGCATAGTCGTAATAGCCCTTGCCGGTCTTCTGGCCAAAATGACCCGCCTCGCACAGCTTGTCGGCATAGGCGCTGTCACGGGAGCGCGGGTCCAGCCCCTCGGCCCGCTTGCGCTTGCGCACCGCCCAGCCGATATCCAGCCCGGCCAGATCGGCCACTGCGAACGGCCCCATTGCAAATCCGAACTCTTCCAGCGCTTCGTCGATCTCATAGGGCGATGCCCCGTCCAGGATCATGTGATCGGCGCAGGTGCGATAGACCGACAGGATGCGGTTGCCGATGAACCCGTCACAGACCCCGGCCCGGACCGAGACCTTGCCCAGCCGCTTGCCAAGCGCAAAGCCGGTGGCCGCGACATCGGGCGCGGTCTGGTCGGCAATCACGACCTCCAAAAGCTTCATCACATGCGCGGGCGAGAAGAAATGCAGCCCTAGCACATCCTGCGGCCGGCTCGTCACAGCCGCGATCTGGTTGATATCGAGATACGAGGTGTTCGAAGCCAGCACCGCACCCGGCTTGCACACGGCGTCAAGCTTGGTGAACACCTGCTTCTTGACCTCCATGTCCTCGAACACCGCCTCGATCACCAGATCGGCCTCGGAAAGGGCCGCGTAATCGGTGGCCAGCGTCAGCGCCTTGGTGGTCAGGTTGTCGAACTGCTGCGATGTCAGCTTGCCGCGTTTCAGCGCACCCGACAGATTGCCCTCGATCCGGCCTTTTGCGGCTTCGGCGGCCTCGGGTGTCATCTCCAGCATGGTGACCGTCAACCCCGACAAAAGCGCGGCGGTGGCGATGCCTGCCCCCATGGTGCCGCCACCGATGACGCCGATCGCGGCCAGCGGGCGCGGCGCCACACCTTCCAGTTCCGGCAGCTTGCCGACTGCGCGGTCGGCGAAAAACGCATGGATCAACCCCTCGCGCTGGTCCGAATTCATGAGTTCCATGAACAACTCGCGCTCGCGCTTCAGCCCGGCGGCAAAGCTCTCGGCCTCGCACGCCGCCTGCACCGCGCGCACCGCAGTGGCGGGCGACAGCTGGCCCCGACCCTTTTTCAGCACGGCGGCATAGACCGCGTCGAAATCGACCGGCGCGGGTGCGGGCATTTCGCCGACCGGGCGGCGCGGGGCGCCCTCGTCCAGCAGTTCGCGCAGGTAGCTCAGGCCGATCTCGCGCGGCTCACCCTCGGCGACGCGGTCGATCACCCCCAGGCGCAGCGCCTCGTCGGCGCGCACATGGCGGCCCGTGGTGATCATGTCGAGCGCCGCCTCGACCCCCGCCACTCGCGGCAGGCGCTGTGTGCCACCGGCGCCCGGCAGGATGCCCAGATGCACCTCGGGCAACCCGACCTTGGCTTGCGGCACCGCGATCCGGTAATGGGTGGACAGCGCCACCTCGAGCCCGCCGCCCAGCGCGGTGCCGTGCAGCGCCGACACGACAAGCAGCGGCGAGGCCTCGATCCGGTTGCACAGCTCGGGCAGGTGCGGTTCCTTGGGCGGCTTGCCGAATTCACGAATATCGGCCCCGGCGAAAAAGGTCCGCCCGGTGCCATAGATCAGCACCCCGCGCGCACCCTCGGCCTCGGCCCGGTCAAGTCCGTCGGCCAGCCCCTGACGCACCACGTGGCCCAGCGCATTGACCGGCGGATTGTCAGCCGCCAGAATGACGATATCTCCAACGCGTTCGTATCCGATGGCCTCGGGCATGGGGCCTCTCCTCCCTGTTTCAATCTGCGAAATGGCGTTCCGCGCGCTGGCAGGGTGATCCGCCGCGCATCCGAGATCAAGGGGGAATGGCCAAAGCGACGTAGGGTCCGGTTGGAGTCCGACGCCGCGCGGATGCGGCCCTAGAACAGGTCCTTGAGCGCGCGCAGCCGCTTGGCATGGCGGGCGCGCACCAGCTTGAACCGGTCCTTGACGAAGCGCCCGCGCCGCCGTCCCAGCATCTGGC
This sequence comes from Ruegeria sp. SAZD011, assembly GCF_059612545.1. Lineage (NCBI taxonomy): Bacteria > Pseudomonadati > Pseudomonadota > Alphaproteobacteria > Rhodobacterales > Roseobacteraceae > Ruegeria > Ruegeria sp. SAZD011. Next base: position 69,109 of record NZ_JBXWQU010000027.1, read on the forward strand.
CGAACCGGTGCCCCGATTTCAGCGCGCCCCGTTCGGCGGCCTTGATCTCGGCCCGTTCGCGCAGAACCCGGCGGAAATGGCCGATCAGTACCAGCACGATGGCAAGGAACAGCAGGAATGCGACCGGACGGTCGATGAAATCGAGCGGCTCCTTGACGCGGGCCATGCCGGCGCGCAGCTTCACCTCCATGATACCGCCCAGGACCATGCCCAGGATGATCGGCACCGAGGGCATCGACAGGCGTTTGAGGATATAGCCCAGCACCCCGAACAGCGCGGCCATCACGCAATCGGTGGCCGAATTGCGCAGCGAATAGACCCCGACAAAGCTGAGCGTCAGGATACAGACCCCCAGAAAGCGGTTGGGGATCCGGACCACCTGGATCAGCGACCGGGTGGCGAACAGCAGGAACACCAGAACCAGCACGTTGAGTATGAGGAGCGCGAGGTAGAGCGCCACCACGAAATCCATCTGGTTCTGGAAAAGGCCCGGGCCGGGCACCACGTTATGTACGTAGAACACGCTCAGCATCATCGCGGTCAGCGCCTCGCCCGGAATGCCCAGTGCCAAGAGCGGCACCATGGCGGCGGCGGGCACCGCGTTGTTGGCGGTCTCGGCGGCAATCAGCCCTTCGGAAGAGCCATTGCCGAAATCCTGCGGTCGCTTGGACGAGCGTTGCGCATAGGTATAGGACATGAACTGCGCGGTGAACTCGCCGACGCCGGGGATCATCCCCATCACCACGCCGAAACTGGCCGATACCGTCGCCACGCGCGGGTGACGCGCCAGTTCGCGCAGACCCTGGAACATGCCGCCGCGCAGGCGGGTCATGCGGATTTTCTCATCCTCCGAGGTGAGCAGGACAAAGGCCTGGCTGAGCGCAAAAAGACCCAGCACCACAACGATCAGGTTGATGCCGCCCGACAGGAACGGCTGGTCGAACGTATAGCGCGAGGTGTATTTCACCGGCTCCAGCCCGATCGACTGGATGAAGACGCCAAAGGCCGCCAGAGCCCCGGCAATCAGGGTCTGGCCGCGATGGGCCACCACCATCAGGATGATGCCCAGAAGGGCGGCAAGAAAGATCTCGCGGCTGCCGAAATAGGGCGCCACCCGCGCCAGCACCGGCGCGAACAGGATCAGGCAGATCACCGAGAAGATGCCACCGAAGAAACTGGCGGAATAGGCCAGGCTCAGCGCCCGGCGCGGCTCGCCCCGCGCGGTCATCGGATAGCCGTCATAGGTGGTCAGCGCATTCACCGCGGTGCCGGGCGTGTTGATCAGGATGGCGGGAATGGCGCCGCCATACATGGAACTGCCATAGATCCCCAACAGCACGGTCAGCCCCACGATCGGGTCCATCGAAAAGGTGGCCGGCAGCAGGATGGCGATGGCCACGGCAGGGCCGACACCAGGAATGGCGCCGATCAGGACCCCACCCACCGAGCCGGTTAGCAGCGCCAGCGCCACGTCCCAGCGCATCAGGATGTCGAGAGCGGAAAGAAGCAGGTCCATCAGAGATACAGGATAAAGAAGCTGCGCAACGCGCCGGGAAGGTATTCGTAGATCGCGCCGCCGGGGATCTTGACCCCCAACAGCCCCTTGAACAGAACCACCACCGCCACCGCGAACAGGATCGACAGGCCCAGCATCCGCCGGTCTCGATAGCCCATGCGCCAGGCCAGCAGCGGCACAAAGACCAGCGTCACCGGCAGATAGCCGATCAGCGGCACCAGCAGCACATAGGCCAAGAACCAGATCGCGAATTCCAGCACCTGCGCCCATTTGCGCAGCTCCCACCAGTCATAGCGGGTCGCCCGGCGCCAGGGCAGCAGATAGAGGTGAACGCCACCCAGCAGCACCATGCCGCCCAATCCGACGGCGGGCCAGAACCGGGGCTGGGCGAACAGCTTGGTCTTGGCGACCCAGCGGGTCTCGGTCCCGATCTGGCCAAGCAGCAGGATCGACACCGCGACAAAGAACAGGGCAAAGATCAGCTGGCCGCGCCGGGGACCGACAAAGCGGCGCTCGCGTTCAGTGGGCATGAGGCAGGGTTCCGGCAGAGAAAGGGGCCGGGGCGCATGGCCCCGGCCCGGTCGGCATCATTCCAGCAGGCCGCCGATACGGGCCATGGTGGCGATGTCATTGTCGATCCGCGCGGCGCTTTCGGCCGCGTCCTGCCAATAGACCAGCGCGCCGGTCTCCTTGGCCACCGCCTGGGCGCGATCGCTCATCATCGATTCCTTGGCGACGGCAACGATCTTGTCGCGCACGTCCTGCGGCGTGTCCTTGGTCACGAAGAGGCCGTTCCACAGCGCGATGTTCAGATCGGCATCCAGCTCGCCGATGGCGGGCGCATCCGGCACCAGCGGGATACGCTCGTCGGTGATCGAGGTCAGCACCTTGACGCTGTCCAGACAGGGCAGGATCAGTTGCAGCGTGGTGTTGATCACGTCCGCATCGCCCGAGGCAAGCGTATTGCAGTCGAGCGCGTCAAAGGCCGCGTCCGAGCCCCATTCGAAACCTGCATTCTTGGCGAATGCCTTGGTCACCTGCGTCGGGGTCAGCACATCTCCGAAATGGCCCAGCGCCACATCGTTGGATTTGGCGTATTCGGCCAGTTCCGCCATGCTGCTATAGGGCGCGTCGCCCGAGGTGGCGATGACAAAGGGATAGGTCAGGAAAATCCCCAGCGGGTCGAATTTCGCGGGCGTCAGCGGCGCGATGTCGATCTGGTGGCCCATCACCGGCACCCCGATCACGAAAGAGCCGATGGTATAGCCGTCGGCGGGCGCATTGGCGACCTCGATGGCGCCCGGGAAGGGGCCACCGCCACCGCCGGGCTTGTTCACCACGGCTGCCGCGACACCGTATTTCTCCTGGAAATCATCGGCGATCATGCGGGTCAGCACGTCCTCGAGATCGCCCGGCGGCCATGGCACGATGAAATTCACCGGTTTCTCGGGGTATTCGGCTGCGGCCATGCCTGCGCTCAGCGCAATCGCTGCGGTCGCAAGGGCGCCCGCGATCTTGGTCTTGATGGTCATGTTGTCCTCCCAGTTCGGTTTTCTTCCGCAAATCGGTTCATTATTTGAACCTACGGTTTAATTACAGATTGACAGGCGAGACTACCATCTGTCAACTATTTCTGCCAAAAGGCGCCCTGAAATCGCGAAACGCCCCTGTTTCGCACAGATCGGTGACGGAAAGGCAGGATGGGAACGGTTTCCAAGGCATTGTCCCTGCTGGCATTGTTCAACCACGGGCGGCTCGAAATGGGCCTGAGCGAGCTGACGCGTCTGTCGGGCATGAACAAGGCAACGGTCTATCGGATGATGACCGAGCTTCAGGCGGCGGGATTCGTCGAACAGATGAACGGCGACCGGGCCTATCGGCTGGGTCCCGAAGTGCTGAGGTTGGCCGCTTTGCGCGAGGCGGCGGTACCGCTGCTGTCGGTGTCGCGCGACGTGCTGCGGCGCCTGTGCGACGAGACCGGAGAGACCTCGCATATGTCGATCCAGCGCAATGGGCAGCTGACCACGCTGACCCATGCCTATAGCAGCCACCACGGCACCCGCGTGGCGATGGAGGATGCCGAGATCCTGTCGCTGCATGCCACCGGGTCGGGCCTGGCCTTCCTCGCCTTCTCACCCGAAGAGGTGGTGACGCGCGCGCTGTCGGCACCGCTGGTCAAACACACACCCCAGACCGAAACCGACCCCGAGCGCCTGCGCCATGCGCTGGCCGAGGCACATGAGAGCGGTATCGCGGAATCGGTGGGCGGGTTCGAAGCGGATGTATATTCCCACGCGGCGCCGATCTTTGGCGCCGACCAGCGCCCGATCGGGGCGCTGGCGGTGGCGGCGCCTGTGTCGCGGATGACCGCCGAACTCAAGAGCCGCGTGCGCGCCGCGCTCAAGGTGGCGGCACTTGACCTGACCCAGCGCACCGGCGGGTTCTGTCCACCGGACTATCCCGGCGCGGCCTAGGGTCAGGCGTCAGGACGCAGACAGGTCCAGACGGTGCGGGTGGATTTCTCCTCAACCTTCGTGAACCCTGCCTGGGTCAGGATACTCTTGCATTCGCGCATGCCTGCGATCTCATAGGCCTCGGGGTGGAATTCCAGCACGATGGCACGGAACTGGCTTAGATCGGCATGGCGCAGCAACTCCAGTTCGCCGCCCTCGATATCCATGATCAGAACGGTGGCACCGGTCTCGGCACAGACTTCGGCGAAATCGGCAGTGGGCACCTCGACCACGGTCGAGGGCCGCTCGGCCGGGTTGAGAAGCGATGAGCCGAGATAGCTGCTGCGGATGTGAAAGGGGATGGTTTCGGGCCGGTCCGGGGCGCTGATCAGGATCTGATTGCGCAGACTGATCTTCTTTCCCAGCCCGTTGAGCGCATAAAGCGCCTCGATCTCGGGCACCAGTTCGGGGTTGGCCTCGAACGAGGTTACCGATTTCGGCTTGGCGTTCCTGGCCACCACCGCGCCGACGATGCCAAGCCCGGCGCCGATTTCCAGCACCACGTCCTTGGGGCCGGTGACATGCAGCGCGCCCGCGATTTCCTGCCCCTCATAGCGGGCGGTGTTGATGCGTTCGATCCGGGTCTCGTTGAGAAATCGCGAGGCCGGGACCTTGACGCCCAGACACTCGGCGGCGACGGAATTCGTTTCGGGCACTGCCTTGCCTCACCTTATGCTTGTCTTGCGCGCATCCTGTGTTTCAAGGGGCGAAAAGGCAAGCCTTATGCGGTGTTCGCCTTGGAAAATGAGGCGTCTGCCGCTGGTTTGGGATGCCTCCGGCGGGAGTATTTTCGGCAAAGTGAAAGGGGCAGAGCCGTGCGCTGAACAGGTGCCAGCAGTTGTCAGGCCTCGGGCACGTGCAAAACCAGCCCGTCGAGATCTGGATGCGCCTCGATCTGGCAACTGAGGCGGCTTCGCGGCTGACGCTCGGCGGCGGTGATGTCGAGCATGGCGTCCTCGAACTCACCCGGCACGCCGGTCCGGTCGGCCCAGTCCGGATCCACCACCACATGGCAGGTGGCGCAACTGAGGCAGCCGCCGCATTCACCGATCACGCCGGGCACGTTGTTGGCCTGCGCCGCCTCCATCAGCGACAGGCCGGGGGCGACCTCGGCCGCAATCTCGCGGCCGTCGGCCAGTTTCCAGGTCACGCGCATGGCAAGTTCCTCAGATGAAGTAGACATAGAAATCGCGCAGCGCGTCGCCTTCGAGATCGCGGGTCTTGCGCACTTCCTTGGCTTTCATGAACACATGGTTGGCCACCAGTTCGGCGCCCACCGCCTGGGCCAGTACGGTGTCACGCTCCAGATCGCGGACCGCGCCGGCGAGGTCGATGGCGGTGCCTTCCTTGGCATCGGTACTGTCGAACCCGTCGCCGGTTTCCATCGGCGGCAGCGCATGACCGTTCTCGACCCCGAGCCGTGCCGCCTGCAAGACGGCGGCAACGGCGGTATAGGGGTTCGCGGAGGCATCGGCCATCCGGTGTTCCAGCCGCGCCTTGGCGCCACCTTCGGAGCTGATGCGGGTGGTGACGTTGCGGTGATCGCCGCCCCAGTTCTGCCAGTACCCCGACAGCGAGCCCGGTTGCAGCCGCATGTAGGAATTGGCGGTTGGCGCGATCAGCCCCGCCAGCCCCTTGTGATGGTGCAAGAGTCCCGCCAGGCACCCACGCGCCAGATCGTTCATATGCTCGGGCCCGCCGCGCGGGCCGGAGGACAGCGCATTGGCGCCGGTCGCATCCTGGAAGGAGAAGTTGATATGCATGCCCGAGCCGCCCGCCTCGGCGATCGGTTTCGGCATGAAGGTCAGCACGATGCCGTATTCCAGCGCGATCTCGCGCGCCATCAGGCGGAACAGCACGATATCGTCCACCGCCTTGAGCGCATCGTCAAAGGTCAGCGTATATTCGAACTGCGGGCTGTCGAACTCGGCGGTGATCATGTCGAGGGAGAAACCCATCTCCTCGGCCATCGCCCAGATCCGGTCGTTGAACCGCAGGGGATCGGCAAAGGGACCGGTGCCATAGACCACGCCGCCCGGCGCGTCATAGGGCACCAGCCGCCCATTGTCGTCGGCCTGAAGCGCGAAACACTCCAGCTCAATCCCCACCTTGGGGCTGAGACCATGCGCCTGCCAATCGGCCACCGCCCGTTTCAGCGCGCCGCGCGGGCAGAGCGGCAGCGGCTGGTCCTGGTCGTCATAGAGATCGCCCAGAACCACCCTGGTGCCGGTGTGCCAGCTGTCGCGGATATCGTCATGGACCCATTTCAGTTCCATATCCGGCAGGCCCTGCTTCATCATCGCGCCGGGCGCGTCCAGCAGGTCGCGGTCGTAATGCACGCCAAAGGTCGAGCGGCAGAACCGGGTGGAACTGTCGGCGATCTTGGAATTGGGCAGGTATTTGCCCCGCATCACGCTGAGATGGTCGCAGAACATCGCGCGCAATCTGTCTTTCATGTCGGGGCTCCTCCCTGTTGAGCCTGTTATGATGCCGGGTCAGGCGCGGCGGACGGTGACCGGCAGTTCCTTGATCCCGCCCACGAAATTCGAGCGCAGGAACCTGTGCGGTCCGGCCGGTTCGATCGAGCTTAACCGCTTGGCCAGCTCCTGGAACAGCACTTTGACCTCGAGCCGGGCCAGCCACATGCCCAGGCAGACATGCGGTCCACCCTGGCCGAAACTCAGATGCCGGTTCGGGTTGCGGTAGAGATCGACCCGGAACGGGTCGTCGAACACCGTCTCGTCGCGGTTGGCCGAGGACCACCAGTACAGCACCTTGTCGCCTGCCCGGATGGTCTTGCCATGCATCTCGTGATCCTGAAGCGCGGTGCGCCGGAAATAAAGCGCGGGCGTCGCCCAGCGGATGATCTCGTCCGGCGCGGTCTCCCAGATATCGCCGCCCGCCTGCATCTGTTCCAGCAGCTCGGGCTGGTGGCACATGGCCTGGATACCGGCGGCGATGGAATAGCGCGTGGTGTCGTTGCCCGCCGCCACCACGAGGCAAAAGAAGTTGCGGAACTCGGTATCGCTGATAACCGAGCCGTCCTTGGACGGTTGCAGGATCATGTGCAGCACGCCCGAGGTATCGCCGGCCTTCTCCTTCTGCTCCATCAGGTCCTTGGCATAGAGGTACAGCTCGGCCCCGGCGGGCGAGTTGAAGGGCATCATCCGGTATTCGTCGGTGTCGAGCTTGTCGAGCACATGGGTGGTGAAATCGGGATCGGTATTGGCGATCAGCGCGTCACCCTTTTCCACCAGCCAGGGCAGATCAGCATCGGGCAGGCCGACGATGCGGCCCAGCATCCGCATCGGCAGCTGGCGCGCGATTTCCTTGGTGGCGTCGAACGTGCCCTTGTCCAGCACCTCGTCCAGGATATCGACGCAGATCGCCCGGATGTCGTCCTCGTACTGCGCCATGGTGGTACGCGAGAACGCCTTCATCAGCTTCATCCGGGTCTGGCTGTGCTCGGGCGGGTCGGTCTCCTGAAAGGTGCGGCGGGCCAGGTATTCCTCATAGCTCTGATCCTCCATCCGGATGCCGCGGGCCGAGGAAAACACCGCGGTGTTCCTGTTCATCTCGGCAATGTCAGCATGGCGGGTGACCGACCAGAAATCCTGCCCATCGGTGTATTCGGTCCAGTGGAGCGGATCCTCGCGACGCAGCCGGGCAAAGGTGTTGTGCGGCGCGCCTCCGGCAAAGGCGTCATGGCTGGTCAGATCGGCATGGCCGTCATCGGTGGGGGTCCAGACCGTCATGTTTTTCACCTTCCCTCATGTCGCGAACGAATGTATATTATAAGAGGTCATAAATATGTAAACGAAAATCTCTCGGGGAAAAACATGCACCTGGCGATCCTGATGACAAATACGGACGAAAGCGATTTCGCCCAACGCCACCCCAAGGACGAGCAGAAATTCGCAGAGCTGATCCAGATGGCGCGCCCCGACTGGACCACCACGGCCTATGTGGTCAAAGACGGGCAGTTTCCGGAAACGCTTGACGGGGTCGACGGGGCGATGATCACCGGCAGCCCCGCCTCGGTATTGGACGACGCGCCCTGGATCGAGCGTCTGTTGGACCTGATCCGGGACATGCACGCGCGCCGCCTGCCGGTCTTTGGCGCCTGCTTCGGCCATCAGGCCATAGCGCTGGCTTTGGGGGGCAGCATCGGGCGCAATCCCGGTGGCTGGGTGCATGGGCTGACCCGCAACCGGATACTGGAGCGCCCAGACTGGACGCGCGACCTGCCGGACGAGGTCAGGCTTTATGGATCTCACATGGAGCAGGTGACCGCCTTGCCACAGGGCGCACGCGTGATTGCCGAAGGGCCGGATTGCCCGGTCACCGGCTTCGTGCTCGGCCAGCACATCTATACCACCCAGCACCACCCCGAGATGACTCATGACTTCGTCGAGGCCCTGACCGAGGAAATGGCCGAGGAACTGGGAGAAGAGATCTGTGCCCGCGCCCTGGCCTCGCTCTCGGAGCAAGCGGACATGGCCACCTTTGCCGAAAGCATCGCGCGCTTCTTCGAACAGGCGCGCCCTGAATAGGGCACACCAGCCCTGCCGCTTCTTTCTGGTCAAAAATACTCGAATCCCGCCCCCTCGGCCGCCGCAACGGCCAGGACAGGCTCACCCCAGCGCGGCCAGCAGGTCCATCACCGTCACCTGATCGAACTGCACATGGCGGATCATTGCCGCCTCGGCCTCTTCGCGCCGCCGGTCAAAGATCAGCGTAGCGATTTCGCGGTGCTCCCGCGCCGAGGCCGGGATCGACCCCGGATAGCTGTAACGCGCCCGGTAATAGGCCAACAGCTTGCGGGCATGGGTCTTGATCATCTCGACCAGATAGGGGTTGCCCGCGCCCAGCGCGACGGTCTCGTGAAACTTCAGGTTCAACCGGTAATAGCCGAACGGATCCCCGTCGCCCTTGTCGCGGGCATGGGCCTCGCAGGCGGCCACCACCGCCTCCAGTTCGGCCGCCTGCGTCGCGTTCATGCGCCGTGCGGCAAGCCCTGCCGCCTGCCCCTCCAACCGGGCGTGAACCTCCAGAATGGCCAGGAACTCTTCCAAGGTCGGCTTGAACACGACCGCGCCCTTGCGCGGCAGCCGGCGGATCAGACCTTGGGTTTCCAGCTGGATCAGCGCCTCACGCACCGGGGTGCGCGACACGCCATGCCGCTCGGTCAGCGCGGCCTCCTCCAGCAGATCGCCAGGCCCCAGGCGGCCATGCTCGATATCTTCGAGCACCCCATTCAAAACCTGTTCGGTCTGTCCCGCCATCGTCTTCACCCTGCTTGGATGTGCCAACCCTAGGACCGGCGCGCGCAGGGTGCAACGCGGGGGCGCACGCAAATGTGACGGCCAGCGCGGCCCGTACCAAAGACTTGACCCGAAACCGAAGTAACTGTGCTAGGCTGCCCCTTGGTTACAGGGCGCAGCAGACGCCGGATCACCACCAGACAGGGAGACCACATATGTGTGATATTTGCGTAATGAATGCAGTGAAAGACCGGATGCTGAGCCGCCGCGACCTGTTCCGCTCGGGCGCGGCGGTTGCCGCAGGGGCGGCGCTTGGCACCGTGGCGGCACCCCCGGCCATGGCGGCCGGCATCGGCGAAGTGACGGATATGACCCATGTCTATGACGCCGATTTCCCCACCTATTTCGGGGCACCCGGCGTTGAGGCCACGCAGAACTTCAATTTCAAGGAACACGGGTTCAACCTGTTCACGCTCACGCTGAACGAACATACCGGCACCCATGTGGACGCACCGTTGCATTTCTCGGCCGATGGCCAGTCGGTTGACGAGATTCCCGTTGGCAACCTGATCTGCCCGCTTTGCGTGGTGCATATCCATGAAAAGGCGGCAGCGGATGCCGATGCGCAGGTCACCCCCGATGACCTCAAGGCCTGGATCAGCGCCCATGGCCCGATCCCCGACGGCGCCTGTGTGGCGATGCACTCGGGATGGGGCGGCAAGACAGGCGGGCCCGGCTTCCGCAACGCCGACAGCGAAGGCAAGATGCATTTCCCCGGCTTCCATGTCGAGGCGGCGCAGATGCTGATCGAGGAAACCGGTGCCGTGGCCATGGCGGTGGATACGCTGTCGCTCGATCACGGCCCCTCGGCCGATTTCGCCACCCACTACGCCTGGCTGCCCACCAACCGCTATGGCATCGAGAACCTCGCCAATCTCGACAAGGTACCCGCCAGCGGCGCCACCCTGATCGTCGGCGCCCCCAATCATCGCGGCGGCTCGGGTGGCCCTGCCCGCATCTTTGCCATGGTCTGAACCATGGCAACTGTCCCTCTGCTGAGTGACGAGGAGGCCAGCACCGAGGCGCTGGCCGTCTTCGACGACATCCGCGCCACCCGCGGCACCGATTACGTCAACAATTTCTGGCGGGCCCTGGCGCATGACCCGGCGTTGTTGCGCGCCACCTGGGAACGACTGAAGGTGGTTATGGGCCCCGGCGCGCTGGACCCGCTTGTCAAGGAAATGATCTATGTCGCCGTCTCGACCGCCAATGGCTGTGAATACTGCGTGCATTCCCATACTGCGGCGGCGCGGGCCAAGGGCATGACGCCTGCGCAACATAGCGAGATGTTGGCCGTGATCGGCATGGCAATGCAGACCAACGGCATCGTAACGGGATTGCAGGTGCCTGTGGACGATCTCTTCAAGGCCTGAGCGCCGCGTCGAAAAGAAGGGTTTTCGCCGCAGATTTGCGCGCGATGCACGTCAGCTATGCCTTCCGCGACATGGCACATCCGGACCGAGCAGCCTATACAGTCGGGCAATTCGGATGACCCAAAGATCAGGATCGCGCCATGGCCCAGTCGACCCTCCACCTCCGCTCGCTTGCGACCCTGCCCCACGTGCTGGGCGATATCTTTGCAGGCATCTTCGACGCTCTGGTCCGCATCGGCGAGGCAAACGCCCGGATCCGCCGTATCAATGCCCTGTCCGCCCTGACCGATGCGGAGTTGGCCGCACGCGGCTTGCGGCGGGCGGACATCATCCGATGGGTGATGAGCGACCGCGTCTGACCCCGGACAAGATCACCAAATTTTCAACGAAAATTTGACCAGAAAATTCGACGAATTTTCTGGTCCGACCCGTTTCGCGGTTTCGCGCCAGCAAACATGTTACCGAATTTCAATTCATGACTTGTCTCTGTTACATTTAACTTGCCGCGAATCGTTTTCCATCGTATTACCCGACCAAGCGGTCACCTAATGGTGACGGAGGAGACGGAGAGAACATGACCATGGACGCATTCATCTGCGACGCGCAGCGCACCCCGATCGGACGCTATGGTGGCGCCCTGAGCCAGGTACGCACCGACGATCTGGCCGCCGTGCCGCTGGCCGCCCTGGTCGCGCGCAACCCGCAGGTGGACTGGGCCAGCCTTGACGATGTGATCTATGGCGATGCCAACCAGGCCGGTGAAAGCAACCGCAACGTTGCCCGCATGGCCGCTCTGCTGGCCGGGCTTCCGGTCGACGTGCCCGGCACCACGGTGAACCGCCTCTGTGCCAGCGGCATGGATGCGGTGGGCATGGCCGCCCGCGCCATCAAGGCCGGTGATTATGACCTGGCCGTAGCCGGCGGTGTCGAGAGCATGAGCCGGGCGCCTTTCGTGATGCCCAAGGCCACCAGCGCCTTTACCCGCGCCAACGCGGTCTATGACACCACCATCGGCTGGCGTTTCATCAACAAGAAGATGCACGAGATGTACGGCACCGACTCGATGCCGCAGACCGCCGACAACGTGGCCGAGGACTACGACATCTCGCGCGCCGATCAGGACGCATTCGCCGCCCGCAGCCAGGCCCGCTGGGCGGCTGCCCATGCGGCTGGCGTCTTTGGCGACGAGATTACCCCCGTGACCATCCCCCAGCGCAAGGGCGACGCCATCGTGGTGGATACCGACGAACACCCCCGCCCCGGCACCAGCGCCGAGCAGCTGGGCAAGCTCAAGGGCGTGAACGGCCCCGACAAGAGCGTGACCGCAGGCAATGCCTCGGGTGTCAATGACGGCGCCGCAGCGATCCTGATGGCCAACGAAGCCAGCGCCGCGAAAAACGGCCTGACCCCGATCGCCCGCGTGGTGGGCATGTCTGTCGCAGGTGTCGAGCCGCGCGTGATGGGCATCGGCCCGGTTCCCGCCAGCCTCAAGGTACTTGTACGCGCGGGGCTCACCATCGAGCAGATGGATGTGATAGAGTTGAACGAAGCCTTCGCTTCGCAGGGTCTGGCGACTCTGCGGGCGCTGGGGGTTGCCGACGATGCGCCGCATGTGAACCCCAATGGCGGCGCCATCGCCATCGGCCACCCGCTGGGCATGTCCGGCGCGCGTCTGGTGATGACCGCGGCCTATCAGTTGAAACGCACCGGCGGACGCTATGCGCTCTGCACCATGTGCGTCGGAGTTGGTCAGGGTGCCGCCCTGATCCTGGAACGTGTGTAAGGGAGGAGAGCCCGAATGTATGCGCAGATGATCAAGACCGCCAGCGATGGCATTAAGTCCCGCGATGAGATGTCCGACGAGGAACGCACGTTCCAGGACAAGATCGACGCGGATATCAAGATCGAGCCCAAGGACTGGATGCCAGAGGATTATCGCCGCACATTGATCCGCCAGATCGGCCAGCACGCCCATTCCGAGGTTGTCGGCCAGTTGCCCGAAGGCAACTGGATCACCCGTGCGCCGACGCTGGAACGCAAGGCGATCCTGCTGGCCAAGGTGCAGGACGAGGCAGGCCACGGACTCTACCTCTACTCTGCCGCCGAGACCCTGGGTGTCAGCCGCGATGAACTGGTCGAGATGCTGCTTTCGGGCAAGATGAAATACTCTTCGATCTTCAACTACCCGACCCTCAACTGGGCCGATATCGGCGCGGTCGGCTGGCTGGTCGATGGGGCGGCAATCATCAACCAGGTGGCGTTGCAGCGCACCTCTTACGGCCCCTACAGCCGCGCGATGATCCGCATCTGCAAGGAAGAGAGCTTTCATGCCCGCCAAGGGTATCACGCGATCATGGCGATGGCGTTTGGTACGCCCGAGCAGAAGAAGATGGCACAGGACGCGGTCAACCGGCTGTGGTTCCCGGCGCTGATGATGTTCGGCCCCTCGGACAAGGACTCGGTCCATTCGGAACAGTCGATGGCCTGGAAGATCAAGATCAAGACCAACGACGAGCTTCGCCAGCAATTCGTGGACCAGACGGTGCCGCAGATCCTGTATCTGGGCCTCGATCTGCCCGACCCGAATATCCAGTGGAACGAGGAACGTGGCCATTACGATTTCTCGGACCCGGACTGGTCGGAATTCTTCAACGTGATCAAGGGCAACGGCCCCTGCAACACCGACCGCCTGGCAGCCCGCCGCAAGGCCTGGGACGACGGCCAATGGGTGCGCGACGGTTTGCTGGCCCATTCCCGCAAGAAAGCAGCCGCCCGGATGGCGGCCGAGTAAGACCGAAGACACAAAACGCAAAGCATCGCAGCGCGCGGCTCCGGGGTATTGCCACCGGGTTCTTGCCCCGCGCCCAGTCAGGAGGAGATCGACTGATGAAAAACGAATGGCCCCTGTGGGAAATCTTTATCCGCGGCCAGCACGGCATGAGCCACCGCCATGTGGGCAGCCTGCACGCCCCCGACGCGGCAATGGCGATCAAGAACGCCCGCGACGTCTATACCCGCCGCAACGAAGGCGTCAGCATCTGGGTGGTCGAGGCGCAGCATGTCGCCGCCAGCTCGCCCAGCGACAAGGGCCCGCTCTATGAGCCCAGCGAAAGCAAGGTCTATCGTCACCCGACCTTCTTCGACATTCCCGAAGAAGTGGGGGCCATGTAATGATCCGCGACGACGCATTCCTGCAATTCCTGCTCAGGATGGGGGACAATACCCTGGTCCTCGGCCACCGGGTCAGCGAATGGTGCGGTCACGCACCGGTGCTGGAAGAGGATATCGCACTGGCCAACACGGCGCTGGACCTGATCGGCCAGACGCAGATGTGGCTGGCCCTCGCCGGCGAAGTTCAGGGCGACGGCAAGAGCGCCGACGACCTGGCATTCCTGCGTGACGCCTGGGATTTCCGCAACGCGCTGCTGGTCGAGGTGCCCAACGGCGATTTCGGCCGCACCCTGATGCGCCAGTTCCTGTTCGACAGCTGGCACAAGCTGATGCTTGAGCGGCTCAAGGGCTCCTCGGACGAGCGTGTCGCCGCCATCGCCGAAAAGGCGGTGAAAGAGGTCACCTATCACGTGGAACGCTCGCGCGACACGGTGATCGGCCTGGGCGACGGCACCGAGGAAAGCCATGCGCGCATGCAAGAGGCGCTGGACTACCTGTGGCCCTATGTGGGCGAGCTGTTCACCGGCGACGCGGTGGATGCAGAGATGGTCGCGGCAGGCATCGCCCCGGATCCGGCCAGCCTGCGCGCCGATTACGACGCGATCCTGGCCGAGGTCATGGCCGAGGCGACGCTGAGCATCCCGAAATCGGGTTTCGCACACAAGGGCGGCCGCGACGGGCGCATGCATACCGAGCACCTGGGACATCTCCTGACCAGCATGCAATGGCTGCAACGCGCCTATCCCGGCGCACGCTGGTAAGCCCATGGACCGGCCGTCGGAACAGCAGGTCTGGGATTGGCTCGACACCGTTCCAGACCCCGAGATCCCCGTGATCTCGGTTGTCGATCTGGGCATCGTGCGCGATGTCGCCTGGGAGGGGGAGTTTCTGACCGTGACCGTCACCCCCACTTATTCGGGCTGCCCCGCAACCGCGATCATCTCGATGGATATCGAGACCGCGTTGCGCAACCGGGGGGTCAGGGATATCCGGGTCAAGACCCAGATATCGCCCGCCTGGACCACCGACTGGCTGAGCGACAAGGGCAAGGTGAAGCTGGAGGAATACGGCATCGCCCCGCCCCGCCCTGCCGGCGGCCCCGAACGCTGTCCGCGCTGCGGCAGCAAGGCGGTCGAAAAGGTGAGCCAGTTCGGCTCGACCCCGTGCAAGGCCCATTGGCGCTGTACCGACTGCCTGGAACCCTTCGACTATTTCAAATGTATCTGAGGAGGACCAGATGGCACGCTTTCACGATCTGGAAGTCACCGACATCCACAAGACGATCCGCGACGCTGTCGTGGTCACGCTGAAACCCGTCAACGGCGCGGCCAGCGAGTTTGATTTCACCCAAGGCCAATACCTGACCTTTCGCCGCGAATTCGAGGGCGAAGAGCTGCGCCGCTCCTACTCGATCTGTTCGGGCAAGGATGACGGCGTGCTCCAGATCGGGATCAAGCGCGTCGATGGCGGCGCCTTCTCGACCTGGGCCAACGAAGAGCTGAAGGTGGGCGACACCGTTCAGGCGATGCCGCCGATGGGGGGCTTTCACACCCCGCTCGATCCCGGCGCCGAGAAACAGTATCTGGGCTTTGCCGGTGGCTCGGGCATCACCCCGGTGCTATCGATCATCAAGACCACGCTGGCGCGCGAGCCCCGGTCCGAGTTTACCTTGGTCTATGCCAACAAGGGCGTGAACACGATCATGTTCCGCGAGGAGCTGGAGGATCTGAAGAACCTCTATATGGGCCGGTTCAACGTGCTGCATATCCTGGAAACGGATGCGCAGGAGATCGAGCTGTTCACCGGTCTGGTCACGCAAGAGAAATGCACCCAGCTGTTCGAGCACTGGATCGACATCCAGCATGTCGACACCGCCTTTATCTGCGGGCCTGAGCCGATGATGCTGGGCATTGCCGCAGCACTTCGCGCGCACGGGCTGAACGATGCGCAGATCAAGTTCGAGCTGTTCGCCAGCGCCCAACCCGGCCGTGCCAAGCGCAAGGCGGTCTCGGCCGAGGCGGCCAAGGGGGCGAACCAGACCCGCGCCGCCGTCACGCTGGACGGCTCCACCCAGAGTTTCGACATGCCCAAGGACCTGTCGATCCTGGATGCGGCCCTGCAAAACAGCCTGGATGCGCCTTATGCCTGCAAGGCAGGAGTTTGTTCAACATGTCGCTGTAAGGTGCTGGAAGGCGAGGTCGAAATGGTCGCCAACCACGCGCTTGAGGATTACGAGGTCGAGAAGGGCTACGTGCTCAGCTGTCAGGCCTATCCGCTGACCGACAATGTCGTTGTCGACTACGACCAGTGAGGAGAGAGACATGGCCGAAGATATGACGATCGACAGCTATCTCGCCGCTGGCGGGATGCTGACAAACCCAACCAACGTGCCCGCGCGCTATCGCGCCGAACTGATGAAGCTGATGGCCACCTTCGTGGACAGCGAACTGGCCGGTGCGGCGGGGTTTGCCGATATCATCAACCAGGGTCCGGGCATCAAGGAGCGGATTGCCGCCGCCAAGATCGTGCTGGAAAAGACCGACAATGCCGACCGCGTGCTGCGGATCATGGGAGAGTTCGGGGCCGACACCCAGCGCTATGCCAACCATCACCCCTGGACCGCACGGCTGGAGCGGGATGCCGATATCGGCGCCGCCCGGACCGAGCAGGACATGCGGCTGGCGGTGTTCAACTACCCGATCCAGGGCTGGGCCGACGCGGTGATGATGAACCTCCTGATGGCACGCGCCGTGGTGGTGCAGCTGGCCGATTTCACCATGATCTCGTATCAGCCGCTGGCCGAGGCGTTCCGCGCCATTGCCCCGATCGAGACCCGGCATGGTGAACTGGCGCTGGAAGGCGCGGCAAAGCTGGTCGAAGACGGCGGTGCCGGGGCCCTGCAAGCCTCGGCCGATTACTGGTGGCCGCGCGTCGCCGCCAGCTTTGGCACCGGCAGCGCCGGGCGGACCGAGGCGCTGCGCGCCATGGGCCTGCGCCGCACCGGCAATGCCGAGATGCGCACCCGCTGGGAGGCCGAAGCCGCCAACCTGCTGGACAGCCTGGGCCTGAAACGCCCGTGAATTGCCGCCGGGGCGCCCCAAGCGCCCCGGTAGCGCACGCAGAGACCGGCCCGATCCGCCACCCGGCTTGCTGCCCGCTGGCTCTGCGAGAATGGCACCGCAGAGCACGCCGGATGATTCCGCCCTTGGCTTTCCACGTTATCGCCATAGGTGCGGACGCCGATACTCGACGACTGGATGGGCGAATGGCGGGGTTGAGTCCTTCCACGACGTTCATGATCTTCGCAGAAGCCGTAGCGTAGGGCGGGAAGTGTGCATTCGCCGCTCTGCAACGAGAACTCGCGGGGATCGCCAAAGTGGACATTGGACACCACAAACCCTATGGATGTATGGAAGAAAGTTCGACATATTGTCGTCAATGACTCACGCAGCTCATGATGTGGTAGGCGATACCGAATGACCTCAGAAGTATGCCTGATGAACAGCCTGTCGGTGGTTCTGGCCGCCGATAGTGCGACCACCGTTGAGTATTATGGGCGGAACGGGGCCGAAAAACGCTACTTCAAAGGTGCGAACAAGATATTCCAACTCTCCGAGGCCCATTCGGTTGGCTTGATGATCTACAATTCGGCCAGTCTCTTGAGCGTCCCTTGGGAAGTCACGATCAAAGAGTTTAGGAAGGAACTTGCCGACAAGTCCTTCAATACGGTTGAGGGATTTGCTGACGAATTCATCGAGTGGGTGAACGCTTCGCAGAGGCTGTTCCCAGATGACATTCGACGGTCTGGCTTTGTCCAACAAGCTGGCGGCTCGCTGATAAGAATAATCATTGAATTCAAACAGCAGCGCCAAGAAGACGATACCCTTGATTTTCCAACTTGGGTGGACGCCTACATTGAAAATGAGGGAACTGGTGTACAAAACTCAGAGCTTAGCGATGATGAGATTGAGGAGCTTACGGTATCTACCAAGAATGATCTGATAGGTGAGTTCGACAAATGGGTGGGGCTTGCCAACGTCACTGGCGCGGACGAAGCCACCCGCGATAAGGTCATTGAGGAGGCCCAAAAACAGGCGCTCGATATGTTGGCCCGTGAAAACAACTATACTGGCCTGATATTTGCTGGCTTTGGCGACCACTCTATATTCCCGGAATTGGTGTCGTACTCACACTGCAAGCTTTGGGGTACCAAATTTATCGCAACCGGCAAAAAGGTCGAGAAAGTCACCCACGACATTCCTGCTGTTCTGTCTGCCTTTGCCCAAAGCTCTATGACGGACACGTTTGAGATCGGCCTCAGCTTTGAAGTTTTTTCCAAGATGCAGGAAACGTTCGCTGGGGAATTGAAGGCAATCTCCGACAGCCTGAACGAATTGGCTGGCGGCACTATACCGGACGCGAAAATCAATGAGCTAATCAGTGAACGGCTCACGAGTTCCAAGGACAAAATTTTCGACTATGCGAGGATTGAGCACTCGCTTCCGCTGCGTCGCGTTTTGGGTGTTTTGCCCGTGGACGAGATGGCGGAGCTTGCGGAGACCTTGATAAATCTGCAATCTCTGAAGGAAAAAGTAACCAAACCCTCGGAAACTGTCGGTGGTCCTGTTGATGTGGCAGCCATCACGCGAAGCGAGGGTTTGGTCTGGATAAAGCGCAAACACTTCTTTGATCCGAGCTTGAACAGCCGCTTCTTTGAACGTAGGCGATAGGGGAGGAACCGATGGCGGACAAGACAATGCAGACAGATCGCGAGAAGCAACTCGCACGCGAGGAACTGGATAGCCTGCTTGAAGAACTCGGCGTGTCAGCCGAAACGGCCAAAGATGAGTATCGAAGCAGAGTTGAGAGCTTCAACAAGCTTACTTTGTGGCAAGATCAGCGGAACACACAAATCGCGCAACTAAGTGCGACATAACGGTACTATTACACTCGCAGCGAACGGCAGCAATGCGGGTGGCAACCGCAGCCCCAAGCCAGTCGGACGGATGTCGGGTCTGGGCCATTCACACCAGTTCGAGAGGGATCGCCGAAGGTCGAGAAAGGCTGCGTTGCGGACTTTCAAAGCGGGAAGCTCCGTGTGGCGCATCAAACCAACGCGGCAGCTCTTGCGCATGTGAAGAACTCTACCGGTCGCCTCTTTCCCGTTATCAGAGACCCTTGAGCCCGTGCAGCGTCAGGTCGCTGACCATGCGGGCATACTCCTCGCGCGCGGTGGTGTCGGCGCCGGAATTCCACATGTAATACCAGTTCAGCATGCCGAAGACCGACATGGTGGCGCCGCGCAGCTTGCCGGGGTTGCCGGCAAAGGTTTCGGGCGCGATGCCGTTCAGGATATCGCTGAGAAACCCGATCATGTCGCGCTGGTAGCCGCGCAGCTGTTTCTGCTGCTCGACGGGCAGGGCCGACATGCCGCTGGTCTGCACCCGGTGTTCGTCATCCACACCCTGATAGGCGAGCAGGATCTCACGCACCACCGTATGCAACCGCTGCGGCCCGCTCAGCCCGTCGATCTCGATCCCGCAGATGCGGTCGCGCAAATCGTGCAGATAGGTTTCAAGGATGTCGAACAGGATCGCATCCTTGCTGTCGTAATAGTGATAGATATTGGCCTTTGAGATCCCGCATTCGCGCGCGAGCTGGGTCATCGAGGCGCGGTCGAACCCCTCGCGTGCAAAGACGCGCGCCGCAGACTTCAATATCTGGGCGCGCTTCTGATCGTGGTCCTTGGCAATCGTCCGGGCCAAACCCTACTCCTTGTCGCGGTTGTCGACGACGCGCTTGGCCTTGCCCTGGCTGCGTTCGACATCTCCGGGATTGCCTACAACAATCTCGGTCGAAACGCCAACGATGTCCTTGATCCGCTTGGTCAGCATCCGCGCGGCGGCGGTCTTGCTCAGTTCGTCGGTCTTGTTGGGCAGCGCCTCGACAAAGACGCGCATCGCATCCATGCGCCCGGCCTTGTAAAGCTCGATCTGGTAATGCGGGGCAATGCCGCCGGTGGCCATCACCTGTTCCTCGACCTGGCTGGGGAAGACGTTGACGCCGCGCAGGATGATCATGTCGTCGCTGCGCCCGGTGATCTTTTCCATCCGCCGCATCGAGCGCGCGGTGCCGGGCAACAGCCGGGTCAGGTCGCGGGTGCGATAGCGGATCATCGGCAGGCCCTCTTTGGTCAGCGTGGTGAACACCAGCTCTCCCATCTCGCCATCGGGCAGCACCTCACCGGTGGCCGGGTCGATGATCTCGGGCAGGAAGTGATCCTCCCAGATAACCGGGCCGTCCTTGGTCTCGACGCATTCATTGGCCACACCCGGCCCCATGATCTCGGACAGGCCGTAGATATCGACGGCGTGCATGTCGAACGCCTCCTCGACCTCGCGCCGCATGGCGTCGGTCCAGGGTTCGGCACCGAATACCCCCACCTGGAGCGAGCTTTCGCGCGGGTCCATGCCGACCTTGTGATACTGCTCAAGGATGTTGAGCATATAGGACGGGGTCACCATGATGCCGGTGGGTTTGAAATCGGTGATCAGGCTCACTTGTTTCTCGGTCTGGCCGCCCGACATCGGCACCACGGTGGCGCCCAGCCGCTCGATCCCGTAATGGGCGCCAAGGCCCCCGGTGAACAGACCATAACCATAGGCGTTGTGGACCATGTCGCCCTTGCGCAGCCCCGCCGCGCGCAAGCTGCGCGCCACCAGATCGGCCCAATTGTCGATGTCACCCTTTGTATAGCCCACCACGGTCGGCTTGCCCGTGGTGCCCGACGAGGCATGCAGGCGGATGATCTGTTCGCGCGGCACCGCAAACAGGCCAAAGGGATAGTTGTCGCGCAGATCGTTCTTGTAGGTGAACGGGAACTTGGCCAGATCGGCCAGCGTTTGCAGATCGTCGGGGTGTACGCCCGCCTCGTCGAACCGCTTCTTGTACATCGGCACGTTGTCATAGGCATGGCGCAGCGACCATTTCAGCCGGTCCAGCTGCAATGCGCGGATCTCGTCGATCGAGGCAATCTCGATCGGATCCAGGTCTTCTTTCTTGGGGCTCAGGTCCTTCATGACGTCCTCCTCGCCTTAATCCTCGTCGAACAGGTGGCCCTTGATCGCCCGGGACATGCCCCGGAATTCGGCGATGGTGCGGCCGTCCTGATTGGTCACTTTCACGTCGTAAATCCCGCTGCGCCCGGTCAGGCTGAGCTCGGTCGCGGTGGCGGTCAGCCGGTCGCCCAATTGGCCCGGCGCGATATAGCTGATCACGTTATGCTGGGCGACGGTCGACTGGTTGCGGCTGTTGCAGGCAAAGGCAAAGGCGCTGTCGGCCAGCATGAAGGTCACGCCGCCATGGCAGATGCCGTGCCCGTTGCAGTGATGCGCGGCGACGGTCAGTTCCAGCACCGCCAGCCCCTCGTCGACGCGGGCAATCTCCATCCCCGCCCATTTCGAGGCGTTGTCGTCCGACCACATGGCCGCAGCCGACCGTTCCGCCCGTTCTTTTGGTGTCATGCTCACTTACCCTGAAACCTTGGTGCGCGCTTTTCCAGAAAGGCGCTGACACCTTCGGCATAATCGGCGCTTTCACCACAGGTTTTCATGGCATCCGCCTCGAGTTCAAGATGATCTTCGAGCGTGTCGACGCAGGCCGCCTGAATGCAGCGCTTGGTCAGGCCAAAACCCAGCGTCGGGCCATTGGCGAATTGCTCGGCCATGGCGCGGGCCTCGGTCATCAGTTGATCGTCGGGCAGCGCCTTCCAGATCAGGCCCCAATCCTCGGCCTGTTTCGCGGGCAGCGGCTGCGCCGTCAGCGCCAGCCCCTTGGCGCGCGCCTCGCCCAAGAGGCGCGGCAGATGCCATGAGCCGCCAGTATCGGGGATCAGCCCCACCTTGGCAAAGGACTGGATGAACTTGGCGCTTTCGCCCGCCAGCACGATGTCGCAGGCGAGCGCGATGTTGGCGCCCGCCCCCGCGGCCACGCCGTTGACGGCGCAGATCACCGGGAAGTCAAGCGATCGGATGAGCCGCACCAAAGGCGCATAGAAGGTGCGCACGGTATAGCCCAGATCGGGTGGGCCATCCATTTTCGACGGGTCGCGGTCGCCCAGGTCCTGACCGGCGCAGAACCCGCGCCCTGCCCCGGTAAGCAGTACCGCACGGGCGCCATTGTCGCGCGCGGCCTCAAGCGCGGCACGCAGCGCCAGGTGCATCTCGTCGGTGAAGCTGTTCAGCCGATCCGGGCGGTTCAACGTGATTTCCACCCAGTTCCCATGATCTTGCGCAAGAATCGTATCGCTCATCTCCGCCCCGCTTTGCGAATGTTTCAACAACCATCTTGCATAAACCGAACGGTTGGTCAATAAATTCTTCGCAATTGATTCTCGACCTATGGAGGCGGGCAGATGGGCGAAAACGAGGTGGTTACGGTAAGGCGCGAATGCGATATCGCCTGGGTCGAGATCGACAGCCCGCCGGTCAACGCGACCTCGACCCCGGTGCGTGCCGGGCTGGCCCGTGCGGTGGCCGAGGTGCAGGGCGCCCGCGTCGCGATCCTGACCTGCGCCGGCCGCACCTTTGTCGCCGGTGGCGACATGACCGAGTTCGACCGTCCCGCCGAGGAACCGCATCTGCCCGACGTGGTGCAGATGATCGAGGACAGCGAAACACCCTTTGTCGCAGCGATGCATGGCACCGTTCTGGGCGGCGGGTTCGAGATCGCACTAGCTTGCGCCTGGCGCATCGCCGCGCCGGGAACCAAATTCGGCCTGCCCGAGGTCAATGTGGGCCTGATCCCCGGCGCGGGCGGCACCCAACGCGCGCCGCGACTGATCGGCATGCAGGCAGCCATCGACATGGCCTGTTCCGGCAAGATGCTGGGCGCCGAGCAGATGCTGGCGCTGGGGGGTCTCGACCAGGTTGCAGAGGGCGATTTGCGGGCTGCGGCAAGGGCTTTTGTCAGTAACCTGCCCCCGCGCCCGGAAAAGATCCGGCTGCGGCAGGTGCAGGCGCTGGACAGCGAGGCGCTCGCCGATGCCAGAGACGCCCTGACCAAGGCTGCCAAGGGCCGCGCCGCGCCGCTGCACAACCTCGACGCGTTGCAATGGGCTGCCCTGCCTTTTGACCAGGGCCAGCCGCGCGAACGCGCCCTGCATCTGGAGTTGCGCCAGTCCGACGAAAGCCGCGCCCTGCGCTATGCCTTCTTTGCCGAGCGTCTTGTCGCCCGGCCCGATGCCATCGCGGGGGTCGCCCCGCGCGAGGTGACCCGCGTTGCCATTGTCGGCGGCGGGCTGATGGGCGCCGGAATCGCCATGGCCTGCCTGAGCGGCGGGCTGACGGTCACCGTCATCGAACGCGACGCGGCGGCGGCACAGGCGGCACATGAACGGGTTGCCGGGCTGGTCGCGGCGGGCGTCAAGCGAGGCAAGATCAGCCCCAGCGCCGAGGCCGACATGCTGGCGCGGCTCAGCACCACCGACACCTATGCCGGTGCATCTGATGCTGATCTGGCCATCGAAGCGGTGTTCGAGGATCTGGACGTCAAGCGCGCGGTCTTTGCTGAACTGGCCGCCGTGATGCGGCCCGATGCCATTCTGGCCACCAATACCTCCTACCTCGATCCGCAACTGATCTTTGCCGGTATCCCAAACCCTGCGCGCTGTCTGGGCCTGCATTTCTTCAGCCCCGCGCATGTGATGAAGCTGCTCGAAATCGTCAAAACCCCCGATACCGCGCCCGAGGTGCTGGCCACCGGCTTTGCGCTCGGCAAGCGGCTGCGCAAGGTCTCGGTCCTGTCGGGCATCTGCGACGGGTTCATCGGCAACCGGATGCTGGCCGCCTATCGGTGCGAGGCGGAATACCTGCTGGCCGACGGCGCCCTGCCGCATGAGGTGGACGCCGCGATGCGGGCCGAGGGGCTGCCGATGGGCCCGTTCGAGTTGCAGGACCTGACCGGGCTGCAAATTGCCTGGGCCAACCGCAAGCGGCAGGCCGCCACCCGCGACCCCGCCGAACGCTATGAGCGCATCGCCGATACGCTCTGCGAGATGGATCGTCTGGGCCAGCGCAGCGGCAAGGGTTGGTACCGCTACTCCGAGGGATCGCGTTCCCCGGAACGCGACCCCGAGGTCGAGGCGCTGATCGTCGACTACTCGGCCAAACGGGGCATCACCCGGCGCCCGTTCAGCGCCGAAGAGATCGCCCAGCGCCTGCTTGCGGTGCTCGCCAACGAGGGCGCGCGAATCGTTTCCGAGGGCATCGCCGAGCGCGCCGAGGATGTCGATATGGTGCAACTGCACGGATACGGCTTTCCCCGGCACCGGGGCGGGCCGATGCATCTGGCCCAATCGCAAGGTTGGGAAAAAACCATGGAAATCATGACATTGGTCGCCACAGAAAGCCCCGGCTCGTGGATTCTGGCGACACGGGGAAACCCACCAGCAGAAATCTAACCGCCGTTGATGGTTACAAAAAGGACCATTAACGCATTCTCGACTCACGTTTTCAGGGAGGAGTAAAAACCCATGAAACTGACCAAACTCAACACCCTTCTGGCCTCGGCGGCGATGGCCGTCAGCGGCACCATCGCGATGGCGGCGGATTACACGCTGACCATCTCCAGCTGGGCGCCCCCGACCCATGGCATCAACGCGATGATGTGGCCCAAATTCGTCGAGATGGTCGAAGAGGCCACCGATGGTCAGGTCACCGCCGAGCTGAAGCTGGGCATCGCCCCGCCCCCCGCGCAGATGGACCTGATCCAGGACGGTGCCGCCGATCTGTCGATCATCTTCCACGGCTACCAGCCGGGCCGCTTTGTCACCACCAAGCTGATCGAACTGCCGGGCTATGAGGGGTCGGCCGAGGCCGCTTCGGTCGCCTATTGGCGCGCCTATGACCAGTATCTGAGCAAGGCCGACGAGCATCGCGGCGTCAAGCTGATCGCGCTGCATACACATGGCCCGGCGCAGCTGCACTCGACCGCGCCGGTCACCGACATGGCACAGATCGCGGGCCTCAAGGTGCGCATCCCCGGCGGTGTCGGCGGCGATGTGGGCACCGCTCTGGGCGCCACGGGCATCCAGGTTCCGGCCCCCAAGGTCTATGAAACGCTCGCCTCCAAGGCTGCCGATGGCGTGGTGATGCCGATGGAATCGCGCAAGGGTTTCAAGCTGACCGAGGTTGCCCAGAACGTCTATGAGATGCCCGGCGGCCTCTATCGCGGCTCCTTTGCCTTCATCATGAACGAAGATACCTTTGCCGACCTGCCTGAGGACGTTCAGCAGGCGCTGGAGGAAAAGGTGTTCGGCGAGCCGCTGAGCCGCGAGATCGGCAAGATCTGGGACGAGATCGATGCCATCGGCCGGACCGAGACCGAAGCAACCGCAGGCAACGCGATCAATGCAGCCTCGGCCGCCGATCTTGAGAAATTCGCCACCATCGCCGCCGATGTGCGCGAAAAGGTGATTGCTGAGGTCGCCGCCGCCGGGGTCGACGCCCAGGCCGCTTATGACCTGATCAAATCGGAAATGGCCGCCAACTGAGCCTTTTCACCGGGGCGGCGGTTTTCGCCGCCCCAGCCAGCCCGCCGGAGGAACCCATGACGTCCCTGATCCGGCTTGCCCGCCACGCCAGCTTTGCGCCTGTGCTGGTGGCCTGCCTTGCCCTCTTCATCCTGATGGTGATGACCTTCTGCGACGTGATCCTCAGATCCGTCCTGAACGCGCCCATCGAGGCCGCGACCGAACTGACCCGCATCCTGATGGCGGTGCTGGTGTTCTCGGTCCTGCCCATCATCTCGGTCACCAACGGCCAGATCGCCGTCGACCTGACCGATGGCCTGTTTCATCGCCTGCGGCTGGACCGGATCCGCGACGGGGTGATCCATCTGGTCAGCGGCATCATGCTGTACTGGCCGATGAGCCGAGTCTGGATCCTGGCCGAACGCTCGCGCGATTATGGCGACGTGACCGAGTATCTGGCGATCCCGACCTATATCGTGGGCTGGTTCATCGCCATTTCGGTGGGCATCAGCGCGGTGGCGCTGATCTTGACCGGCCTCTTGCATCTCTTCGCTCCCCGCCTGCTTTCGGAGGCCCTGAAATGACTGCCGCACTGATCGGTTTCGCACTTGTCCTGGTGCTGGTGCTGCTGCGCCTGCCCATCGTCTTTGCCATGGGTCTGGTCGGCACGCTGGGCTTTGCCTATGAGCGCGGCGGCTCGATCCTGGACGAACGCGGGCTCAAGGCCGCGATGTCCATGGTGGGGCGTCAGGTTATGGATACCGCGCAGGATTATGGCCTGAGCGTGGTACCGCTGTTCATCCTGATGGGGCTTTTCGTCAACAAGGGCGGCATGGCGCGCGAGCTTTACGCAGTGTCGAACGCCTTTCTTGGTCATTTCCGGGGTGGCATCGCCATGGCAACGGTTGCCGCCTGTGGTGGCTTCTCGGCCATCTGCGGTTCGTCGCTGGCAACCGCAGCTACAATGTCCAAGGTCGCGATGCCAGAAATGCGCCGATACGGCTATACCGACGAGCTGTCGACCGCCTCCATCGCGGCGGGTGGCACGCTGGGCATTCTGATCCCGCCCTCGGTCATTCTGGTGATCTATGGCCTCTTGACCGAAACCTCGATCGGCAAGCTGTTCATGGCGGGGATCATTCCGGGTGTCCTGGGCATCCTGTTCTACCTCTTCGCCGTGCGCTGGACCGTGTGGCGCAATCCCGCGGCGGGTCCGGCCGGCGAGCGCGCCGGATGGGGCGAGCGATTCCGCGCGCTGGGGTCGGTCTGGGCGGTGCTGTTGCTGTTCTTCCTGGTGATCGGCGGGCTGTATGGTGCCTTCGACTTTCACCCGCTTAACCTGACCTTTTCGCCGACCGAGGCGGCGGGCATGGGTGCAGCAGGCGCGTTCCTGATCGCACTTTTCCGGGGCGGGTTGACGATTGGCTCCACCTTCGAGGTGCTGAAAGAAACCAGCTTTACCGCCGCGTCCCTGTTTTCGGTGCTGATCGGGGCGCAGGTGTTTTCCAACTTCATCAACCTCGCCGGCCTGCCCGAGGCGCTTATCGCCATGGTCACGGCGTACGATGTGGCGCCGTTTGTGGTGATCCTGATGATCCTCGGCATCTACATCATTCTGGGCTGCGTGTTCGAATCGCTGTCGATGCTGCTGCTCACCGTGCCGATCTTCTTTCCGCTGGTCACCTCGCTGGGATACGACCCGATCTGGTTTGGCATCGTCGTGGTGGTGGTGACCGAGATCAGCCTGATCACGCCACCGGTGGGCCTCAATGTGTTCATCCTCAAGGGCGTGGTGGGCGATGTGTCGACCGGCACGATCTTTCGCGGAGTGACCCCGTTCTGGATCGCCGACATCTTCCGCCTGGCGCTGATCGTGCTGGTGCCGGTGGTGGTGCTCTACCTGCCCCAGCAGATGGGCGCGATGGGCCACTGACCCCTGATCCGCCGGGCCGAAAGGTCCGGCGGATTTCGTTTACGCGCGCCACTATGTTGGAATTTTATTGACCGACCGTTCGGTCGCGAATACCATCCCTCACAATTCGCGCCCGGAACCGGCTAGACTGGCGGGCGACAGGAACAGGAGACTGCCATGGCCCTTCAACAGATTTCCAGCTTTGCCGCCGGCCAGTGGGTCGCACCCGGCGCGGGCGCCCGCACCATCGCCTCGGCCATCACCGGCGCGCCGATCGCCAGCGCGGGCAATGACGCGCTCGATGTACTGGCGATGCTCGATCATGCCCGGAACACCGGCGGACCCGCCCTGCGCAAGCTGGGGTTCCATGACCGCGCCCGCATGATCAAGGCGCTGGGTCAGGCGCTGACCGCGCGCAAGGCAGAGCTTTACGCCGCCAGCTTCGACACCGGCGCCACCCAATCCGACCACCTGATCGACATCGACGGCGGCATCGGCACCATGTTCGTCTTCGCCTCCAAAGGGCGGCGCGAGATGCCGGACGGCCAGATCTATCTGGATGGCGAGGTGGAACAGCTGAGCCGCAATGGCACCTTCCTGGGCCAGCACGTCTGCACCCCGCTGCAAGGCGTGGCGGTGCATATCAACGCCTTCAACTTCCCGGTCTGGGGCATGCTGGAGAAGCTGGCCCCTACCCTCTTGGCCGGTGTCCCCTCGATCGTGAAGCCCGCGACCAACAGCTGCTATGTCACCGAACTGGCGGTCAGGATCATGCTGGAGGCCGACATTCTGCCCGCGGGCGCCCTGCAACTGGTTTCGGGCGGCCTTGGCGACATGCTGGATCATCTGGACTGCCAGGATGTGGTCAGTTTCACCGGCTCCGCCGATACCGCTCTGAAACTGCGCTCGAACCCGGTGATCCTGCAAAACGCGGTGCGTTTCGTGGCCGAACAGGACAGCCTCAATGCCTCGATCCTTGGCCCTGATGCGGAACCCGGCACGCCCGAGTTCGACCTCTTCATCAAGGAGGTCGCGCGCGAGATGACCACCAAGGCGGGGCAGAAATGCACCGCGATCCGCCGCATCATCGCGCCGCAGCCGCGTGTCGAGGCGGTGATCGAGGCGCTGAGCGCGCGCCTCGCAAAGACCGTGATCGGCGACCCGCGCGACGAGGCCACCCGCATGGGCGCGCTGGTCTCGGGCGGGCAAAAGGCCGATGTGCTGGCCAAGGCCGCGATCATCGGGCAAGAGGCCGAGCAGGTGTTCACCATGGATCCCGGCCTGTCGGGCGATCTGGCCAACGGCGCATTCGTGCCGCCGATGCTGTTCCACTGCGCCGATCCCGACCACGCCCAGCGCGTGCACGATACCGAAGCCTTCGGCCCGGTCTCGACCGTCATGGGCTATCGCGACATGGATCATGCGGTGGCGCTGGCCAATCGCGGTGGCGGCTCGCTGGTGACCTCGCTGATCACCCATGACGCCGATGTGGCGCGCGATGTGGTGATGGGCGCGGGCGCCTTTCATGGGCGCATCTACATCAACAACCGCGACTCGATGAAGGAATCGACCGGTCACGGCTCCCCCCTGCCCCACATGGTGCATGGTGGCCCGGGCCGCGCCGGCGGTGGCGAGGAAATGGGCGGCGTGCGGGGCGTGAAGCATTACATGCAGCGCACCGCCGTGCAGGGCTCGCCCGAGATGCTGGCGCGGATTGGCGGCAAATGGGTGCCCGGCGCGACCGAGGTCGCAGGCCCCGCGCATCCCTTTACCCGCCGCTATAACGAGCTATCGATTGGCGAGACGCTGCATACCCAGTCGCGCACCGTCACCATGGACGATATCGAACATTTCGCCCATTTCACCGGTGACACATTCTATGCCCATATGGATGACGCCGCCGCCAAGCGGAATCCGTTCTTCCCGGGCCGGGTGGCGCATGGCTATCTCTTGCTCAGCTTCGCCGCCGGTCTGTTCGTCGAGCCGAACGAAGGGCCTGTTCTGGCCAATACCGGGCTGGATGGTCTGCGCTTCATGAAACCGGTTTCGGCCGGGGACAGCATCAAGGTGCGCCTGACAGTCAAGAAAAAGACCCGCCGCACCGACGAATACGGCGAGGTCCGCTGGCATGTGACGCTGACCAACCAGGATGACGAGATGGTCGCGGAATACGAGCTGTTGACCATGAACGCCTATTGAATGCACTGGCCCCCGGTCATGGCTGCCGGGGGCCAGAAAGCGATTCTCATTTATGTCCGGGCGACTTAGACTGTCTGCATGATACGAGATACCTCTTGGTTTGACACGGCCGTCACCCGGCTGACCGACCCGCAGAACCAGCGGGTCTGGTCGATCATCGTCTCGCTCTTCGGTGATCTGGCCCGGCGCAAGGGCGACCGGATCTCGGGCAGCGCACTGACCCGCATCACCCAGCCGATGGGTATCAAGCCCGAAGCGATGCGCGTGGCCCTGCACCGGCTGCGCAAGGACGGCTGGATCGAAAGCAGCCGCGAGGGGCGCAGCTCGGTCCATTACCTGTCCGAGTTTGGCCGCACGCAATCGGACCGGGTGACACCGCGCATCTATACCCGCGCACCCGAGTTGCCCGAGACCTGGCATATCCTGATCGCCGAGGATGGCGGCAGCCTGAACACGCTCAACGACCTGTTGCTGACCGATACCTATACCGGGCTAGGCCGCACCGTGGCGCTGGGGTCGGGGCCGGTGCCGGGCGATTGCGACGATCTGGCCGGGTTCGACGTCACCGCGCGTGCCGTTCCCGGCTGGCTTCAGACCCGGCTCTTTCCCGAGGATCTGGGGGCGGCCTGTCACAGCCTGCAACAGGACTGTGCCGCGTTGCGGGCGGCGGGCATACCGGCGTTTCTGACACCGGTTCAGGTGGCGACGCTGCGGACATTGCTGGTGCATCGCTGGCGGCGGGTGGCGCTGCGCCACCCGGATTTGCCCCTGGCCTTCCAGCCCAGGGGCTGGACCGGGCCTGCCTGCCGCGAACAGGTCTTTGCCCTGCTTGACGCGTTGCCCCTGCCCCGACTGGCCGATCTGAATACCACGGATTGACCCCACGACAAGACTGTGTCCCTGCGACGCGGATCCGCTAGACTTGATCATGGCAAGGAGCGGAGGCCGGACAGAATGGCGACACGCGAAACGGATATGCTCATCGTGGGGGCAGGGTTTTCCGGGCTGATCATGGCGATGGAGGCCCGCAAACGCGGCCTTGCGCGGATCGACATACTGGAAAAGGCCGATGATATCGGCGGCACCTGGCGCGAGAACACCTATCCCGGTGTTGCCTGCGACGTGCCCTCGCATCTCTATTCATTGGCCAGTCACCCGAATCCGGGCTGGTCCACGGCCTATGCGGGTGGCGGCGAAATCCAAAGCTATCTGCAAAAGGTCGCCCGCGACGAGACGCTCTATGACCTCTGCCATTTCGGCCAGACCCTGCGCGCCGCGCGCTGGGACGGCGTGCGCTGGCAGGTCGAGACCGACGAGGGGCAGCATTGGTCGGCGCGGTTCCTGGTCTCGGCCATCGGCGCGCTGCATGTGCCGAACATCCCCGACCTGCCCGGCGCCGACAGCTTTCCCGGCCCGGCTTTTCACTCGGCCCGATGGGATCATGGCGTAGATCTGGCGGGCAAACGGATTGCGGTCGTGGGCACCGGCGCCTCGGCGGTGCAATTCGTGCCCGAAATCGCGCCCAAGGCCGCCCAGGTCAGCATCTTTCAGCGCACACCGCCCTATGTCCTGCCCCGACCGGACGGGCCAATCGCCCCCTGGGTACGGCGGCTATATGCCCGCCTACCGCTGTTGCCACGTATCCGCCGCGCCCTGATCTATGCGGTGTTCGAGTTCCGCCATGCGGTGTTTCGCGGCAAGCCGAGGGCCGTCGATTTCGCCATGCGCATGTGGCAAAAGGCGCTGACCGACGCCATCCCCGACCCCGAGGAACAGGCCAGGCTGACCCCGCCTTATCGCATCGGCTGCAAGCGCATCCTCAGTTCCAACGACTGGTACCCGGCCTTGGCCCGGAAGAATGTCGAGGTGATCCCCCATGGTGTTGCGCGGGTCGAGGGCGACACGCTGATCGCCACCGACGGCACCCGGGTTCAGGCCGACATACTGATCTGGGGCACCGGGTTCCACGTCACCGACGCCGCCGAACGGCTGGACATCACCGGCGCCGACGGGCTGACCATCCGCACAGCCTGGGCCAAGGGCATGTCCGCGCATCTGGGCACTTCGGTTGCAGGTTTTCCCAACTTCTTCGTCCTGCTTGGGCCGCATACCGGGTTGGGCCATAACTCGGTCGTGCTGATGATCGAGGCGCAGGTCGAACATATCGGACGGCTGCTGGACGCCATGCAGAAACAGCACCTTGCCACGATCTCGCCGAAACCACAGGCGCAGGCCGCGTTTGAAGCCGAGATGCAGGAGCGGTTGACAGACTCGGTCTGGCAGGCCGGCGGCTGTTCCTCGTGGTATCAGGACAGCACCGGCCGCAACACCACACTTTGGCCCGGCACGGTTGGCGAATATCGCAAACGCATGGCTGGCGCCGGGATGGAACAATATCTAACCTCGCCCCCGACGCATACCTGATCCCGGAGCTGCCATGTCCACCCTGCTTCTGCTCGTCTGCCTGCCCTTTGCCCTGATTGGCGTGATGCTGGGATTGGGCTGGCTCAGAACGCGGTCGCTGGCGCGGCGGGGCGCGGCGCTGGTACCGCAAGCGGGCGAGGTGCAACCGGTGACCGGCGGCACCATCCACTATGTCGAGGCAGGCGATCCGGCCAAACAGACTCTGGTGCTAATCCACGGGCTGGCCGGGCAGTTGCAGCATTTCACCTATGCGCTGGTTGACCGGCTGGCACAGGATCATCACGTCATCGCGCTGGACCGGCCCGGCTGCGGTTACTCCACCCGTGACGGCGCAGCCCTGGCCGGGTTACCTGAACAGGCCCGGATGATCGGAGAGTTCCTTGATGCGAAGGGGGTCAAGGATCCGGTGCTGGTGGGTCATTCGCTGGGCGGCGCGATTGCGCTGGCCATGGCACTGGACCGCCCGCGAAAGGTGGCCGGGCTGGCGCTGATCTGTCCGCTCACCCATCACATGGCAGGCCCGCCCGCCGTGTTCCGCCCGCTGGAAATCCGCAATACCCGGCTGCGCCACCTGATCGGGGATACGATCGCGGTGCCGATGGCGAACTGGACCGCAGAGCAGACCCTGACCCAGGTCTTTGCCCCCGAGAATTTCCCCGAGGATTTCCTGGACCGGGCCGGTGGTGCGCTGGGGCTCAGGCCACAGGCCTTTGTCACCGCGTCCGAGGACGTGGTGGGCGCAGATGCCAGCATAGCGGCACAGGCACAGCGCTATCGCGAACTCGATGTCCCCGGTGCCATCCTGTTCGGGGCCGAGGACGCGGTACTGCTCCCCACCCAGCATGGTGTTCCGATGAAGAAATTCGGCCTGCGTTGCGAACTGTTGCCCGGGCGCGGCCATATGCTGCCGATCACCGCGCCGGATGAATGCGAGGAGTTCATTCGCGGCGTCTCGATCTCGACCCGGGTGCCTGCCACCCTGCGCGGATGAACAAGCGCGGGGTCAGCTCCGCGCCGCGATATGGGCCTCGACCCGCGCCACCTGTTCCGGGGTGAGCCGCAAACCCAGCTTGGTGCGGCGCCACAGAAAGTCCTCGGCACTGCGCACCCATTCCCGTGACATGGTCCAATCCAGCTCGGACGCGGTGATGGTGGCGCCGAAATCCTCGCCCAGCGCCTCGGCGCTGTCGGCCTTGCCCAGCATCTCTGCCGCCTCGGTGCCATAGGCCCGCACCAGACGTGCGGCCCAGGCCTGCGTCAGGAACGGGTATTGGCGCAGCAGGTCCCCGGTCAGCGTCGCCACCCCGTCGACCGGAAAGTCGCCACCCGGCAGGGCAACACCCGCCGTCCAATTTCCGGAGAGGCCCGGAAAGAAAGGCGCGATCTTGTCCAAAGCCGATTCCGCCAGCCGCCGATAGGTGGTGATCTTGCCGCCAAAGACGTTCAGCACCGGCGCCCCGCCCGCCTGATCGACCTTGAGGACATAATCGCGCGTCGCCGCAGTGGCCGAACTGGCCCCGTCATCATAAAGCGGGCGTACCCCGGAATAGGTCCAGACCACATCCTCGGGCGTCAGCTGTTGCTTGAAATAGTCCGAGGCGAAGCGCAGCAGATAATCCCGCTCACCCTCGGTACAGGTGGGGCTTGTGCCCGGATCCGTATGCTCCTGATCGGTGGTACCGATCAGGGTGAACTCTCCCTCGTAGGGGATCGCGAATATGATCCGCCCATCAGTGCCCTGAAAGAAATAGCAGCGGTCATGATCGAACAGCCGCCGGGTCACGATATGGCTGCCCCGCACCAGTCTCACCCGCTCTGAAGAGTTGAGCCGAAGCGCGCCGTGGATCAGCTCTCCCACCCAGGGACCGCCGGCGTTCACCAACACCCGGGCGCAGAGTTCGCGGGTCTCTCCCGTCAGCGTATCCTCAAGCGTGACAGTCCAGTGATCGGCGCCGCGGGCGGCCGAAACCACCCGTGTCCGCGTCATGATCCGTGCCCCGCGCGCCGCCGCGTCGCGTGCGTTCAGCACGACAAGGCGAGCATCCTCGACCCAGCAGTCGGAGTACTCGTAGGCCTTGCGAAACCGCTCTTGCAAGGGCACCCCAGCCGGGTCGCTGCTCAGGTCCAGCGTCCGGGTGCCGGGCAGGATCTTGCGACCGCCCAGGTGGTCATACATGAACAGGCCCAGCCGGATCAGCCAGGCCGGGCGGCGTCCCTTCATCCAGGGCATGACCGTCGACAACAGCCGCGAGGTGGGCGTGTCATTCTCGAACCGCATGTCGGGGTGATAGGGCAGCACGAAACGCATCGGCCAACTGATATGCGGCATCGCACGCAGCAGCGTCTCGCGCTCGATCAGCGCCTCGCGCACCAGCCGGAACTCGAAATACTCCAGATAGCGCAGCCCGCCATGAAACAACTTGGTCGAGGCCGATGAGGTGGCCCAGGCCAGATCCTTCATCTCGGCCAAGGCCACCGACAACCCCCGCCCCGCCGCATCGCGCGCGATGCCGCAGCCGTTGATCCCGCCACCAATGACGAAAAGGTCATAGACCCGGTTGTCGGTCTCAGTCATCAGTATACTCCGCAATCAGAATTTCGGTCTCTGCCGCTTCGGCACGCCGCAGGAACTCGGCCGGTGGTGCCCGGTCGGTCACCACGTAATCAAGCTCGGCCAGATCGCAGATCCGCACCGGGGCGGCGATGTCGAACTTGGACCCGTCACAGACCAGAATCCGGCTGCGCGCATTGCGCAGGATGGCGCGGGCCACCGACACTTCGCGGGCGTCGAAATCCAGGATCGCGCCGTCGGCATCCATCGCCGAGGCGCCGATGACCGCAAAATCCACCTTGTAGCGCGAGATGAACTCGACCGCATCCTCGCCCACGATGGCGCCATCGCTTTGCCGGACGGCACCGCCGACCAGCACCAGTTCCTTGGACGGCGTGCCGATCAACAGGTTGATGATGTTGATATTGTTGGACAGCACGGTCAGGCCGCGATGCCCGGCCAACGCGCGCGCGACCTGTTCCGTCGAGGTCCCGATATTCAGGGTGACCGAGCTGTCATCGGGGATCAGCGTTGCCGCCAGCGCCCCCATCGCCGCCTTTTGCCCACGGTGCAGCTGCCGGCGCGCACCGTATTCACGGTTCGACACCGTCTCGACCCGCACCGCGCCGCCATGGGTTCGCTTGAGCAGTCCGCGGTCGTGCAGATCGCGCAGATCGGCCCGCACCGTCTGACTGCTGACACCGAAATCCTGGGTGAGTTCGTCGACCCCAACCCGCTCCTGCTGGCGCAGCTTCTGCAATATCTCATGCTGTCGTGCTTCCGCGTCCATGACTCGCGCCTCCTGTATCGGTCGTTATAGACTCGGCCCAGGAAACTGTCACTCACTTTGCTTTCATATTTCTTCGGTTTATCGACTTATGAAACCATTCATGCGCAATTTCGCAAGACTCCAATTCTCTCGACGGAAGGTTGCCACCGACGCCGGAACAGACGTTCCAGCGTAACAGCATACCTCTTCAGACGACGCGCAAGGGCCGAGCAGAGAAATCAGCGTGACACCGGGTCCGCTGCGTCGCCGAATACTGATCAAGTCGGAAAATGGCAGGGGCAGCAGGGTTCGAACCCGCGACCTACGGTTTTGGAGACCGTCGCTCTACCAACTGAGCTATACCCCTATCGTGGCGATGGAGATATGCCACCGATGCGGCGGACTCAAGCCCCTTTTCGCCAATCAGGCGCAAAAAGACAGCAGGGAAAGGCGTTGCACCGCCGCGCCCGTCGGGTATGACAGAACCGGTCCAAACCGAAGGAGGCGCCATGAGCCTGCGCAAGAAGATCGCCGACAGCGAAGCAGTGCTGAATTGGGTCGCCCGACGGATCGCATCCTATATCCGCCTGATCCATCGCAACACCAAATGGCAGCGGATCGGCTATGAGGAACTGGATCAATTGGCGGCTGCGGGGGAACCGGTGATCGTGGTGCTATGGCACCAGCGACTGGCGCAATCGCCCTATTTCTTTCCGCTCGACAAGGGGAGGATCTGTTCGATTACTTCCGCCGCGCGTGCAGGCAGCATGGTGGGCCGGGTACAGAAACTCTTCGGCATGGATACCATCGCCATGTCCAGCCACAAACGCCATGTGGCCCTCTCGCGCGAAGTGCTGGGCAAGATGAAGGACGGAATTTCCATCGGGATTGCAGCAGACGGCCCGCGCGGGCCGGAACGGGTTTCGTCCACTGTCCCGCTGATCTGGGCGCGCAGTTCAGGAAAGCGGGTGTTCGGTATTACATATTCTGTCCGGCACGGACGCGAGATGAGGAGTTGGGACCGGCTGCTGCTACCGCGCCCCTGGCGCAACGAAGGTGTGTTCTTGTGTCGGGAATGGCACGATCCGGTGCCGCGCAAGGCATCGGAAGAAGAGATCGAGACACTGCGCCAGAGCCTGGAACGTCATATGAACGAGATAACGGAAGAAGCTGACCTTATGGTCGGGCGGAGCCCGTGGTCTCCGTCTGCCTGACCCAAGCGAAGTATGACCTCGGGACTGCCTGGTCCGGCGCTTGTTGCCGACGGTCAGAACGATCCTGCCGAGGGTGCAACGGATCAGTGCAGCTTGTTCACACGGTTCTGCATCATAGCGCAAAGGGCTATCGACCGGTAAACGGCTCCCATAATCTTGGCGGGATTGGTTTTGCTGAGGAACGGCATTCGTCTCACTCCCTGTCTTGATTGACACAGACAGATTGACCCCACGTAATGATTCTGTCTGTGACCCAGTTCACCGCGATCGAAAACGGCGCACTGCGTGGCGGCCTGCGAGATTATTCGTCGAATAATCTCGGTTATCGGATCGTTTGTGGACATGAAAAAGGCCGCTCCGGGGGAGCGGCCTTTTCTGTTTGTCGCCCTTGTTGTGCTTGGCAGATTTTCCTGCGGAAAATCTCCTCGAGCAACCAGGCGTGTCTCGGGACCACCGATTACTCGATGATCTT
>NZ_JBXWQU010000028.1:0-17779 GCF_059612545.1 Ruegeria sp. SAZD011
ATAGGGGATTCGTCGCAACCCAGTTTAGAATGTGCCCCATGTGCCGCAAAACTGACAGATAATCCGTTTTATGTAAAACAACCTGCCTGCCGGATGCGCGGGCGGGTTTCCCGTCCTTGATGTGACGCAGGTTACAGACGGTTTCGCCATCCCGCCCTACGCTCGCGCATGGACGCATAGGCTGGCGGGCCCCGGACGCGTTTCCTGGCCGCCGGAGCGGGAAAAGGTGGGTCGGAGATACCTTTTTTCCCCTTCGGCACGGACAGGCAGACAAAACCCGTGACATGCAGGGGCCGAAGGATAGACTCGCCGGCATAGTTAAAACGCAAAATCAGTCAGCCATTTCCCATGCGCGGACTTTCAGAGGGAGCATTCCATGACCATTCTCAATCAGGGCGATGTCGCCGTTGTTGGCTGGCAACCCGATAACGTTGACGCCTTCAGCGTTGTCTTGCTGGTCGATGTGGATACCAACCATCCGATCATCTTCACCGACCAGAGCTGGACCGACGGCAACAATTTCGCCACCGGCGAAGCTCAGTTCTCTTGGACCCCGTCCAGCAACCTGACCGCCGGAACCATCGTCACATTTTCTGAAACCGGCTCTGACGGAGTGTTGAACGTCTATATCAACGGTGTCTCCAGCGGCACCGTGAACGCGACCCAGGTCGGGATCGGCGGCAGTTTCTGGTCGATTGCCAGCGGCGGCGACCAGCTCTTCGTGCTGCAAGGCTCGCTCGCCTCACCCACCCTGATCTGGGGGACGGATTTCGACGACAGTTCGCCTGAAGGGGCATGGTCGGGTATTCCGGCCGGGACCTCGGGCACCAATTCGACGCGCCCGCTCAATTCCGATCTGAACACCGCTTATTCCCCGGCTTACATCGAAGTCGGAACCGCGACAGGCAACGGCAACCTCTATTACAGCGGGACCACCACCGGCACCAAGGCAGAGTTGCAGGCGGCGATTGCCAATGCCGCGAACTGGACCGCGCAATCCACCGCCTTTACATCGACAGCGGGCGCCGACCCGTTCACCTCGCTCAGCGCGATGACGGTGCAGGCGCCGGGCGCCGCGCCGACGGTGGACACCAATACCGGCTCGTCGCTGAACGAAGGCGCGGTCGATGTCATCACCTCGTCCGAGCTGGACACCAACGATGTCGACACCGCGGATACCAGCCTGACCTACACGATCACCACCAGCTCGGTTTCGAATGGCACGCTCTGGCGGGATTTCAATTTCAACAATGTGGTCGATGGTGGGGAAAGCGCCCTTGGCCTTGGCGGCACCTTTACCCAGAACGAAATCAACAGCGGCACCATAAGATACCAGCACAATGGCGGCGAGACCACCTCGGACAGTTTCGGGTTCCAGGTGTCGGACGGGACCACCCCGGTCACCGGCCAGACCTTCACCTTCTCCATCACCCCGGTCAACGACCTGCCGGTGATCACCGGGTTTCACGGCGATGTCTCGGCCTATAACGAGCTGTTCGGCGGCCCGGTCCCGATCGAATCCGGCACCGATGTTTCGGTCACCGACCCCGACCACGCCAATTTCAACGGCGGCAGCCTGACCGTCTCGATCACCAGCGCGCTGAGCGAGGATCAGCTGTCGGTCAACAATGGCGGTGCCACGGGCATCGGCGTTGCCGGCGGTGGCGTGTTCTACAACAGCGTCCAGTTCGGCACCGTCAGTGGCGGCGCCAACGGGGCGAACCTGGTGATCACCTTCACCTCGGCCACTGCGACACCGGCGGTGATCGAAGAGCTGATCGAGGCGCTGCGCTATGACAATTCCAACGATGAGAACCCGACCGGCGGGGCCCGTTCGATCAATATCGTGCTCAATGACGGCGCCGGCAATTCGGCGACCTCGACGGCGACGGTGAATGTCACCGCGGTGAACGACAACCCCGGCATCTCGGGCCTGCCCACCGACGTCAGCGTCACCGAGGACACCGCCGGCAATATCGACCTGTCCGCGGCCACCCTGACCGATCCGGACAGCGACCCGATCACCGTCACCCTGAGCGTGGACGCGGGCACCTTCTCGTCCCCGGCGGACGGGGCGGGCGTGGGCGCCGGTGTCACGGAAACGCTGGTCAATGCCACCACCATCACGCTGGTGGGCTCGGTGGCGGATATCAATACCTATCTCGATACCGCCTCGAACATCCAGTATACCGGCGCGCTGAATGCCAATGGTAACAATGCCGCTACTCTGAGCATCAGCGCCAATGATGGCGACGGGTCGGGCGATGTCGCGCTCGGGACAGTCAATATCGACATCACGTCGGTCGACGATCCGGCGGTTGCGGTGGATGACGCGGTATCGGTCAACGAGACGGCAACGCTCAACGGCGATGTGTTCGGGGCCAACCCGACGACCGCGGATTCGGATGCGGAAAACGATGCGTTCAGCGTCACCGAGGTGAATGGCAATGCCGCCAATGTCGGCACCCAGATCACCCTGGCCTCGGGCGCGCTGCTGACGCTGAATGCCAACGGCACCTTCACTTACAACACCAACGGCGCCTTTGACGGCATGGCCCTGGGCGCCACCGACACCGATACCTTTACCTATACCATCACCGGCGGCGATACCGCGACGGTCACCGTCACGATCAACGGCGAGGATGGCGACGAGGTGTTTGACGGCACCGCCGAGACCGGCAATTTCAACGGCGGCCCGCTGGGCCACGATACGGTGAGCTATATCAACTCGGCCAGCGGTGTGGTCGCGGATATGAACAATCCGGCCAACAATACCGGCGATGCGGTGGGCGATAGCTATACCGATATCGAACAGCTGGACGGCAGCAATCTCGACGATACGCTGACCGGCACCAGCGGCGACGACATCCTGGAAGGCTGGGATGGCAATGACCGGATGATCGGCCTGGGCGGCAATGACTTCTACTATGTCGACAACCCGCTGGACGAGATCGTCGAGACCGCGGGCAACGGCACGATGGACCGGGTGTCGGTGCATATGAACGGCAGCTATACGCTGGCGGCCGGGGTCGATATCGAACTGCTGACCACCGCCAATTCGGCGGGCACCACGGCCATGGACCTGATCGGCAACGAGGTGGCCCAGACCATCGTCGGCAATGACGGCGTCAACACGCTGGGCGACGGTGGCGGCGCGGGCGCGGATATCCTGCACGGCCGGGGCGGCGACGATACCTACCGGGTCTACAATGCCGGCACGCAGGTCTTTGAATCCTCGTCCCAGGGGGCCAATGACCGGCTTGGCGCCGGGGTCAATTATGTGCTGGCCGACGGGGTGTTCATCGAATTGCTGACCACCACCTCGCGCAATGCGACCTACAGCCGGAACATCGAGGGCAACACGTCGAAACAGACGATTGTCGGCAATGACGGCAAGAACGTGCTGGGCGATGGCGGCGGCTCGGTGACCAATGGCGACACCCTGATCGGTGGCGACGGCAACGAT
This sequence comes from Ruegeria sp. SAZD011, assembly GCF_059612545.1. Taxonomy (NCBI): domain Bacteria; kingdom Pseudomonadati; phylum Pseudomonadota; class Alphaproteobacteria; order Rhodobacterales; family Roseobacteraceae; genus Ruegeria; species Ruegeria sp. SAZD011. The sequence continues at coordinate 3,467 of NZ_JBXWQU010000028.1, forward strand.
GTCTATGTGGTGCGCAGCGCCGGCACCACGGTTGTCGAGGCCGTGGGCGAGGGCACGTTCGACCGGGTCTCGACCAGCAAGGACTTTACCCTGTCGGCGGGGTCCGAGGTCGAGAGCATCAACACCACCTCGCGGTTCGGCACCAATGCGATCGACCTGACCGGCAACGAGCTGGCGCAATGGTTGCAGGGCAATGGCGGCGCCAACCGGCTGGACGGCAAGGAGGGCACCGACGAGATGTCGGGCGAAGGCGGCAGTGACACCTTCGTGTTCTCGACCGCGCTGGGGGCCGGCAATATCGACACCATCCGCGATTACAGCGTCGCGGACGACCAGATCGAACTGGCCTCGGCGATCTTCACGGGCCTGTCCGCGGGCACCCTGGGCGCCAACGCCTTTGTCGCCAATACCTCGGGCACGGCGCAGACCGCCGATCACCGGATCATCTATGATACCGACAGCGGCGCGCTGTTCTTCGACGCGGATGGCAATGGGGCCGGGGCGGCGCAGCAATTCGCCATCCTCACCACGGGCCTGTCGCTCACCAACGCGGATTTCGACATCGTCTGAGCCACCCAAAACAACCAGCGGCGCCAGACACATATGGCGCCGCTGGCACAAAATAGTTCCGAAATAGTTAACAAATTTTGCTATAGTCGCATGACGTTGTAGCGGCGCACCAATCTTGAGGTCCACTCCCCCCAGTATTTTCCGGATGGGTCTTCCTGTGGACAGGTGATTTCTTGCGCAGGCTTTGGCCGCCGCCTCGCGCCTGGATGACACCTCTTTTCAGGGGTCTGGGCCGCGTTCATTGATCCGGGCTGCCCTGCGCGCATCCGCATGGGCGGTTTCGAAGAGACATTTGAAAGGAACCGCACATGTGCGCCAATGTCGTCGCTTCGGGAACCTCAACCGACGAGTTCGACGCTTGGCTGTGGTCTCTCAAATGGGCCGATTCCCACCTCACCTTCGCCTTTCCCGACGCGCCGACCTATTATGGCTATACCGTTGGAACCGATGGCCCTTTCCAGGCGTTCAACGACGTTCAGAAAGCCGCCACCCGCATGATCTTTGCCGAGGTTGCAAGCTTTACCACCCTGACATTCAGCGAGTTGCCCGGGGACGGAACCGGGGCCAAAGCCGTGTTTGCACTGCATTCCGAAGTGGGGAATTTCGGCGCCTTCGCACGTGTTCCCGGGACCAATGAGCAAGCCGGAGATACAGTTTACGCCTCTCCCGAGGTGGACAACCCGATCAGCGGCAACGAGGCCTATCTTTATATCCTGCACGAGCTTGGACATGCTTTCGGGCTGGAGCACGGTCATGAATATCCCGCCTTCAAGGCGTTTGGCCTCGATTCCCAGAACTACACGACCGTAACCTATACCGACTTCTTCGAGGACACTCAGGGGACATTCGACGGCGGACCCGTCGATTGGGCGCAAACCTTTCCCATCCTCGATATCGCGGCCCTTCAATTCCTCTACGGGGCCAATTACGCCACCACGGGCGAGGTCTGGAGCGGCAATTCCGTCTATACCTTCGACACGGCGACCGGAGAGATGTCCATCAACGGCACCGGACAGGGCGCGCCCGCCGGAAACCGGATCTTTCGAACCATCTGGGACGGCGATGGCGAAGACACCTATGATCTGAGCAATTACACCACAAACCTGAAGATCGACCTGGCGCCCGGTGAATTCTCGATTTTCGACGATGCGCAGCTTGCCGATCTGAACGGAAAAACCGGCGCCCGGGTGCCCGCGGATTTCAACGTCGCCAATGCCCGGCTGTTCGAAAACGACACCCGCTCACTGATCGAGCATGCCAAGGGCGGAACCGGCAATGACCGGATCGTGGGCAACCAGGCCGCCAACCGGATCGAAAGTGGCGCGGGCGACGATACCGTCATGGGCGCCGGGGGCAACGACACCCTGCTGGGCGGGGAGGATGCGGATCTGCTGCTGGGTGACGGCAATTTCGACATGGTCCGGCTCAACTACGGCACCCCGTCCGACCAAAGCGTTTCGGTGGCGGGTTTTGCCATGCCGGCCGGCGATCTGACGGTCGACTGGCTGTTCCGATCCGATGCGCATCCTTTCAGCGGACGCTTCCAGAGCTTTCTGTCCTATGCCGTTCCGGGGTCGTTCAATGAACTCCTTGTCGGGCTTGGCACCGATGGCGAGATCGAACTCTACTACAACGACCAGTTTGTCGATACCGGCGTCGATGGCCGGGGCCTGTTCGACGGCGACCTGCACCGGATGTCCCTTGTGGTCGATGCCGGTGCGAACAGTACGGTGACCCTTTATGTCGATGGTGTCGTTCTGGCCAGCACGACCTTTCCCACAGGGGCTGTGACCACGGGCGGAACGCTGGTGTTCGGGCAGGATCAGGATAGCTTGGGCGGCGGGTTCGACGGCGCGCAATCCCTGACCGGCAGATTGGGCGACATCCGGGTCTTCGATGTGGCCCGCACCGCCGACGACATCCGGGCGGACGCGTTTACCGAGGTCAGCGCCGCCGCGGTGCCCAATCTCAAGGCGCATTGGTCGGTCGACGCGGCAAACAGCCAGTTCGTCAATCTGGTGTCACCCGGAACCCCGGTTCTTGTCACGGCGGGGGCCGTTGAATTCATTGCCGACGGCACCGGCGGGAATGACGAGATCGCCGGAAACGACGGCAATGACACGTTGCGGGGCGGTGTCGGCGACGACACGCTCGACGGCGGCAATGGCAGCGACACCCTGGACGGAGGTTCGGGCAACGACACGCTTACCGGGGGGCTGGGCGGCGATGTCATGGAAGGCGGAACCGGCAACGACTATTACTACGTCGACAATGTCGGCGACGTGATAACGGAAACATCCGGCCAGGGGACGGGGGACCATGTCGCCGTGCGCCGCCTGTCCAGCTTCGAGCTCACGGCCGGGACGGATATCGAAATTCTCTCGACCACCAATTCCGGCGGCAGTACCGCCATCTCCCTTTTTGGCAATGAACTGTCGCAGACCATCGTCGGCAATGACGGCGCCAACACGCTGGGCGATGGCGGTGGGGCGGGCGCGGATATCCTGCACGGCCGGGGCGGCAACGATATTTACCGGGTCTACAATGCCGGCACGCAGGTCTTTGAATCCTCGTCCCAGGGGGCCAATGACCGGTTGGCGGCCGGGGTCGATTACGTGCTGGCCGACGGGGTGTTCATCGAATTGCTGACCACCACCTCGCGCTTTGCGACCTACAGCCGCAACATCGAGGGCAACACCTCGCAACAGACGGTCATCGGCAATGACGGCAAGAACTATCTCGGTGACGGCGGCGGCTCCGCTGCAAACGGCGACACCCTGATCGGCGGTCGGGGCAACGATGTCTATATCGTGCGCAGCGCCGGAACCACGGTTGTCGAGGCCGTGGGCGAGGGCACGTTCGACCGGGTCTCGACCAGCAAGGACTTTACCCTGGCGGCGGGGTCCGAGGTCGAGAGCATCAACACCACCTCACGCCTTGGCACCTCGAACCTGAGCCTGACCGGCAACGAGCTGGGCCAGTGGATCCAGGGCAATGGCGGCAACAACCGGATCGACGGCAAGGAGGGCACCGACGAGATGTCGGGCGAAGGCGGCAACGACACCTTCGTGTTCTCGACCGCGCTGGGGGCCGGCAATATCGACACCATCCGCGATTACAGTGTCGTGGACGACCAGATCGAACTGTCGGTGGCAATCTTCGACACCCTGTCGCCGGGCGCGCTGGCGGCCGGGGCCTTTGCCGCCAATACCTCTGGCACGGCGCAGACCGCCGATCACCGGATCATCTACGACACCGATGATGGCGGGCTGTTCTACGATGCCGATGGCGATGGCGCCGGGGCGGCGCAGCAATTTGCCACCCTCACCACCGGGCTTGCGCTGACCAATAGCGATTTCGACCTGGTGTGATCCACCCGGACCCGGCGCCGCGCCGCGTTGCCCCCTCCCCCGCTCGCGGGCGGGGTCAGCCGATGCGCATGTTCCGGTCATGCACGCTGATCGCCTCGTCGAGATCGTCGTAATAGGTCAGCCGGCCGTTTTCCAGCACCGCCCCCGCGTCGCAGACCCGCCGCACCGAGGCCATGGAATGGGACACGAACAGGGCGCCGCTGCTGTTGAGCCGGTTCATGAACAGGGCTTCGCTCTTGCGCTTGAAGGCGGCATCGCCCACGGCGGTGACCTCGTCCACCAGGTAGATGTCGAAATGGATGCCCATCGAACAGGCAAAACCCAGGCGCGAGCGCATGCCGGACGAATAGGTATGCACCGGCTGGTGAAAATGCGCGCCCAGCCCGGCGAAATCCTCGACAAAGGCCAGCAGTTCACCGGTATCCACCCCATAGACCCGGGCCAGGAACTTGGCGTTCTGCGCCCCGGTCAGGTCGCGGTGGAAACTGCCGGAAAACCCCACCGGCCAGGACACGGTGCCCAGGGTGACGATACGGCCCGAATCCGGCTGGATCGCCCCGGCGATCATGTTCAGCAGGCTCGACTTGCCGGCGCCGTTGCGGCCCAGCAGGGCGATGGAACGCCCCTTGGGCACCTCCAGGGTGATGTCGTCCGCGATCACCTTGCGCGCGCCCTTGAGGACGAAGGTCTTCGAGACATGCTCCAGTCGCAGGGTCATGACGGTTACCGGCGGTCCCGCAGGCTGTAGAAAACGAGGCTCAGGATGGCCCAGATGCCGAACATGACCAGGGCGGTCAGCACCAGCAGGATTTCGCGTCGCGGATATTGCGGGGTCTGGGCTAGGGTCGGGCGGACATAGGCCGCCAGATAGCGGCTCTGCCGGCGGGCTTCGGCAACGGCGGAATCATAGGCCGACAGGGCCGAGACATAGGCCTCCTCGGCGAATTGCCGGTCCACCTGAAGGCTTTCGAACGTGCCCACCAGATCGGCAAAGGCACCGGTGTCGCCATGCTGGCCGCTCACGCCCAGCTTGCGGCGCTCCTCGCCGATGCGTTTCTCGATCACCTCGATCTTCAGCTTGGCCTGTTCCAGCCGGGGGTCGTTGGCCCGGGCGGTTTCACGCAGCAGATCCTGTTCGATCAGGGTTTCGGCCAGTTGCGCCTGTAGCGAATTCAGCAGGCCCATCTGGCCCTGGATATCGGCGCCGGGATCGACGATCTGGGTCTCGTTGCGGAACAGGGTCAGCGCCCGCCGCGCCTCTTTCAGCCGCTCGATGGCCAGGTCCAGCTCTTCCTTGGCATAACGGGTCAGGTCGGCGCGGGCGATCGCGGACAGCTCGTTGATCATGTCGCCGGAATAGCGAAAGATCGATTCCGAGATCGCCTTGGCATCGGCGGCCTCGAAGGCGCGGGTCTCGACCTCCATCAGGCCGGTGCCCGGATCGTAGAGGATGCGGACCATCCGGGTCCAGTACTCCACCAGTTCCTCGATCGAGGCGTTTTCGGTCAGGGTAAAGACCGGGTCGTATTCCGGCTTGCGGTAGAGGCTCCGCAGATCCAGGTCCCGGTCCACCGCCTGCACCAGTTCCTGGCTCTGGATGAACTGATAGAGCACGTCGGTATCGGTGGAACTGGCCCCCGACAGGTTGCGCAGCCCGCCCAGCACCTCGAGCGCGGAGCCGCTCTCCTCCTGCCGCACCGTGAAGGCCACGGTCGAGGCATATTGGTCGGCGGCATGGGTATAAAGGTAATAGCCCGCCACCAGCGTCGGCGCGACCACCGCCAGCAGGAAGCTGAACACCAGCATCCAGTGCCGCGCCTTCATGCTGGCGGGCTGGGCGGCGGGGGCCACCTCGATCACGGTGGGCGCCGCGCCGGTCTCCCGCGGCCGGGCCGCCGGGGCGGCCTCGGGGGCCTGGTCGACGACGCTGTCGGTGACATCGGTCAGCTCGACATCGGTCATTTCGAACCATTGCTGGTGCTCTTCGTTGCGCACGAAGACCCGCAGATAGATCTTCTCGACCGTGGCATCGCCCAGGGTGACGTAATCCTCGATCTGGGTGAAGGTTGTGGTCAGCCGACTCAGCCCGGATTCGTGGGTCTGCAACCGCCCCACATCGTTGCGGCTGGCGATCTGATAGCGGACGCGGATGCCGGTCCGGCTGGCCCGGGCCATGAACCGGACCCGGAACCGGCGATGCCGCAGTCCCGGGGCCGGGATCGCCTCGCTATAGACCCCACCGCTGCCCTCCTCGCCAAAGGTGACGCGCAGCGCGCTGGACGAGGTGGGTTCCGACTGGTCGTGATTGCGCCGGGTGACGGTGGCCCCCAGGCTGCCCAGCCAGAGGGTACGGTCCTCGCAACCCGGATCGCTGAGGAGATTGTCCTGAGAGCCGGTATCGGCCTCGCCCCGCGTTTCCGCATCGTCCGATGCGGTCTCGTCAGAGGGGGAAGTCGGGTTCGGGTTCGCAGATGACGGTGTGTCGGCCACGTCTATTCCGTTCTTTCAATTATCTAACAAAATCCTTATCTTGCTTTACCGACAAAGGCCATCATGATCCAGAGTTATTGAAAGCATCCCAACCATGGCATTTCCCGCGGCGCAACAGCCAGGCCCCCGCCGTTTTCGCACGTTCCGGAGCATCTCCGCGCTGGTTCTGCGGGAAATGAGCACCTCTTACGGGACCTCGCCGGGGGGGTATATCTGGGCGATTCTGGAGCCGGTCGCGGGCGTCGCCCTGCTCAGCATCGTGTTCAACCTGATCCTGCGCAGTCCCAGCCTGGGCACGAACTTTCCCTATTTCTACGCGACCGGCCTGCTGCCGTTCCTGTTCTACATGTCGATCAGCGGCCAGATCGCCGCGTCCATCAGCTATTCCCGGCCGTTCCTGTCCTATCCGGCGGTCACCTTCATGGATGCGCTGCTGGCCCGGTTCCTGCTCAATGCGCTGACCCAGTTCCTGGTCATGGTGATCGTGATGACGGGCATCATCTGGATCTTCGACCTGAACCCGATCCTGAACTGGCCGGCCATCATGCTGGCGATCGGGATGCTGGTGTCGCTCACCCTGTCGGTGGGCGTGATGAACTGCTACCTGTCCACCCGCTTTCCGGTCTGGGCCCGGATCTGGGCGGTGGGCAACCGGCCGATGTTCATCCTGGCCGGGGTCATCTTCATCCCCGAGAACGTACCGGCCCGGTTTCGCGACCTGTTCATGCTGAACCCGCTGCCCCATATCACCAGCCAGATGCGCAAGGGGTTCTTCGCGACCTATGACGCGGTCTATGTCAGCCCGCTCTATGTCTTTGTCATCTCCCTGGTGCTGGGCATCTTCGGATTGCTGTTCCTGACCCGGCACCACAAGGACATCCTGCTGATGCGCTAGGCCGGAGAGGAAGGCCTGACGATGGATCACCCCCTGCCCCGCCGCCTGCGTATCCTGGGCCGGTTTCTCTGGCCGGATGCCGAGACCCGCGCCTATGTCCGGTTGCTGCGGCGAAGCGCGTATTTCGACCGGGCCTTCTATCTGGCCTCGAACCCGCGCCTGCGCTGGCTGTTCCGGCTGGCGCCCGAGCGGCATTACGCGCTGTTCGGCGAGGCGCTGGGGCTGAGCCCGGCGGCGGAGTTCTCGCCGCGGGCCTATCTGTTCCACAATCCCGATCTCGACCCCGCGCGCACCCGGGCCCTGCTGCATTACCTCGGGACCGGGCGGGCCGAGAACCGGACCGCCCTGCTGCCGCCGGGCGGCGGCGAGAGCGACGGGCTGGCCCTGCCCCGGATCGGGCCCGGGGATGCGCCGCAACCGGGGGCCGATCACGCGGTGGTTCTGCATCTCTATTACCCCGAGATGTGGGGTGATTTCGCCCTGGCGCTGGCCGGGCAGCACTTTGACTTCGATCTCTATGTCACGCTTTGTGGCCCGGCCGGGGCGGATGAGGCCCTGCGGGCGCGGATCCGCGCGGCGTTTCCCCGGGCGCGGATATGGGTGTTTCCCAATCGCGGGCGCGACATCCTGCCGTTTGTGCATCTGGTCAATTCCGGCCTGCTCGCCCGCTATCGGGCGGTGTGCAAGCTGCATGGCAAGAAATCGCCGCACCGGGCAGATGGCGATCCCTGGCGCCGGGCCCTGGTGGTGGGCGTGCTGGGAGACCCGGAGGTGATCCGGCGGCGTTTGCGGGTGTTTCTGGACCGGGACGACCTGGCGCTCTGGGTCGCCGATGGCCAGCTCTGCCGCGGGGCCGACTGGTGGGGGGCCAACCGGCCCCGCGCCGAGGCGCTGCTGGCCCGGATCGGGGAACAGGCCGGAGAGCTGGTCTTTGCCGCCGGTTCGATCTACTGGATCAAACCCACCCTGCTCGACCGGATCGCGGCCCTGGGCCTGGGTGCCGCGGATTTCGAGCCGGAACAGGCGCTGGTCGACGGCACCACCGCCCATGCGATGGAGCGGGTTCTGGGATGCCTGGCGACAACCGCCGGGCTGGGCCTGTGCGAGGCGCGCGCGCTTGACGCCCCCGCCCCGCCCCGACGGCCAGGGGCGGCGTAATGGCGAGACTTGTCCTGCATATGGGCGCCTACAAGACCGGCACCACCTATCTGCAACACCTGTTCCACCTGAACCGGGACCTGCTGGCGCGGGCCGGGATGATCTATCCGCCCACCGGCGCCGGCTATGCCCAGCACGGGCTGACCGCGCTCTGGCTGGACGTGCCCGAGGCGGTGCAGGCCGCGGGCGCCGCCGGCGGGGCCGAGGCGCTGTGGCGGGATCTGGACCGCCATGCCCGGGGGCCGGGCACGGTGCTGCTGTCCTCGGAACTGTTCTCGCATTGGGGCGCGCGGCGGGTCGACCTGGCGGATCTGGCCCGCCGCCTGTCCGGGTTCGAAGAGCTGCGGCTGGTCTACACGATGCGGCGGCAGGCCGAGTTGGTGCAATCGGTCTGGCTGCATCAGGCCCGCAACGTGGGGCCGCGCGCGATCCATCCCTATGTGCGGCGCGCCTTTGACAAGCGCATGGCCAGCGGCGTCCGGCTCGACCATGCCAGTGTCTACAATACCCTGATGGGCCATTTCGCCCCCGAACAGATCCACCTGGTCGATTACCATCAGGCCCGCGCCGCGCCGGGAGGGCTGGCACAGGTCTTTCTCGATCTGCTGGAGACCGGGCTGGCGGCCGGGGAGCTGCGCCAGCCCTCGGCGGATCAGGGCAATATCTCGCCCGAGCCGCTGGTCTATTACCTGGCCAGCCTGATCGCCGGCCCGGACGAGCGCCCCCCGGCGGAGATGTGCGCGCGGATCGCCGAGAGCCTGTGTCAGGGACACGGGCCGGACCGTCCCACCAGCCTGCTGGCGCGCTATGAATACGTCAAGTTCCGCAGCCGGTTCGCGCCAGGCAATGCCGAGCTGGCCGCGCGGGTGCAGCCGGTGCAGCCGGGCTTCTCGTTCCAGGAGGCCGACCCGCCCGCGGACATGCTGTTCCGCGACGATATCCGTGAGCATGACTGGGCCCGGCTGGCCGCCGCGCTCTACCGGATGCCGCCAGCCCCGGACCGGGACCGGCCCGGCCGCGCCTGGACCTGGTTCCGGCCCTGAGGCAGGCGGGTTTCCGGCCCCGCCGGTTCATCCGACCTTAATCTGTTTTAATAGAATGCTGTCGAGAAGCCTTGCTTTCGCCATGTTTGAAAGAGGCCGCGTTAATCTCTTTTAACAATCCTGAACCCGTGCGTGGGGGCGCATGAGTGGGATTGAAAAATGGGGGTCTTGTCGTTTGTCCAGTCGATCTGGACAGCCGATTTTCCTTTGCTCAGCCAGGTGGCGCGGCTGGATGTGTCCGATGCGGGCGGCACGCCGGTGCTGGTCCTGCAGGACCCGGTCACCCGGACGCAGAGCGAATGGCAGCTGGGCAGCGCCCCGCTGAGCACGGGCGCGGTGCGGACCCGGGATACCGGGCGCAACGCCACGCAGGTCGAGATCGAGATCGAGGGCGGCAGCCACCGGCTGGACCGGGCCACGCTGTTGCGCCTGATGGAGCGCGAGGGCAGCGGCCAGGCCTATCTGGACGAGACCGGTTTTGCCGGGGACCTGCTGGCCCTGCATGTGCGGCAGGTCGGCGGCCAGGCCTATCTGGTGGCCGCCCGCAGCGCCGGGTCCGGGGCGGCGGTCTACCGGCTGGACGCAAATGGCGTGCCGACCCAGCCCTCGACGGTCTCCGACAACAGCGCCCGCTATCTGGGCGGGGTCTCGGCGATGGATGGGATCACGCTGGATGGCCGGGCCTTCGTGGTGACGGTCTCGGCGCTGGAAAGCGGCGTCAACCTGCTCGAGATCCGGTCGGACGGGCGGCTGCGCCAGATCGACAGTTTCGGCCGGGGCGAGTTCCTGCCGATCAACCGGCCCACCGCGGTCGAGGTGGTCGAACAGGGCGGCCAGGCCTTTGCGCTGGTGGCCTCTTATGGCAGCAACTCGCTGACGGTGCTCGAGATCGGCGCCGATGGCAGCCTGCGCTTTGTCGATCAGGCGCTGGACACGCTGGGCGCCCGGTTCGCGGGGGCGGCGGCGCTGGACACCATCACCGTGAACGGGCAGGTCTTTGCCGCCATCGCCGGCAATGATGGCGGGCTGTCGCTGTTCCAGATGCTGCCGGGCGGGCGGCTGGCCCTGCTGGACAGCGTGGTGGACGGGATGCTGACCGCGCTGGACGGGGTGCGGCAGCTGCGCTTTGTCGAACGGCCGGGCGGGATCGACCTCTTTGCCCTTTCGGCCCGCGATGCCGGGCTGACCCGGTTTCAGCTCGACCTGGGCGAGGTGGGCATCACCGCCCGCGGCCGCGACGGCACCGCCGGGCGCGACGTATTGACTGCGCTGGACGGCGGCCAGCGCCTGTCGGCGGGGGCCGGGGACGACATCCTGATCGACGGTCAGGGCCGCGATACGCTGACCGGGGGTGCGGGGGCGGATCTGTTCGTGATCTCGCCCGATGCCGAAAGCGACCGGATCGAGGATTTCAACCGGACCGAGGACCGGATCGACCTGTCCGGCTTCGGCTTTCTGACCGGCCCGGACGGGCTGCGGGTGCTCTCGGCCTCGGGCGGGGCATCGCTGCGCTGGGGGGACGAGATCCTGACCATCCGCAGTCATGACGGCCGCAGCCTTACCGCCGACGACCTGAAGGGGCGGATCCTGTTCAGCGACGGCCGGGCGGTGATGCCGCCCACCCTGCCGCTGCTGGGCGATGCGGGCAACGACACCTTCATCTGGTCCGAAGGCGCCGATACCATCGACGGCGCCGCCGGGGTGGACACGATCAGCTATGCCAATGCCCCCATCGCCGCCATCGTCGACCTGGCCGACAGCAGCGCCAATGCGGGGGCGGCCCTGGGCGACACGCTGCGCAATATCGAGGCGGTGACCGGATCGTCCCACAATGACCGGCTGAACGGTGACGATGGCGCCAACACGCTCTCTGGCGGCGCCGGCAACGATCATATCCGCGCGCGCGGCGGCTGGGACTGGATCGTGCCGGGCACCGGCAAGGACACGATCGATGGTGGCGCCGGGCGCGACATGGTCAGCTTTGTCGACCTGCCGGACCGGGCCGGACGCAGCAATACCGAATTCCTGCTGCATCTCGACCTGTCGGTCGGCACCGCGCAGACCTCTGCGGCCAATACCTATCGGCTGATCTCGGTCGAGCGGGTGACCGGCACCATCCATGCCGATTACATGAAGGGCAGCGCCGGCGATGACGAGTTGCGGGGCCTGGGCGATTACGACTGGTTCGTGGCCACCACCGGCAACGACACGCTCAACGGCGGCAATGGCAAGGACATGGTCTCTTATGTGGACTGGCAGGGCGCCCGCGACGTGGTGGCGGGATCGGTGTTCGGGTCGGGCGCGCCGCCGGCCACCCGCGATGTCGCCGGGGTGGTGGTGGACCTGGCCGATACCGCAAGGAACAGCGCCCTGGCCAACGGGCACAGCTATGTCAGCATCGAGCGGATCACCGGGTCGAGCTGGCAGGACGTGTTCTATGGCGATGGCAATTCCAACGATTTCCGGGGCTTGGGCGGCTATGACTGGTTCGTGGGCTCGACCGGCGGGCGCGAACGCTATTTCGGCGGCGACGGGGTCGATACGGTGACCTATTACCGGTCCGCCTCGGGGGTCTCGGCGGCGCTCAACAACGGGGCCCGGGTGGCGGGACAGGAGACCGGGCGCGGCACCGGCGGCGATGCGGCGCTGGATCTCTATTTCGAGATCGAGAACCTGGTCGGTTCGCCTTACGGCGACCGGCTGGGCGGCAATGCCGGGCGCAACCAGCTGTCGGGCCTGGCCGGCAACGACGCCCTGTTCGGATATGGCGGGATCGACTATCTCAAGGGCGGCCGGGGCAATGACACGATCGATGGCGGCGGCGGGTCGGATTACGCGCTCTTTGACGGCAACCGGGCCGAATACCGCCTGGCCCGCACCGCCGACAACGCGGTCACCGTTCGCGGGCCGGACGGCACCGACAGGCTGATCGACGTGGAATATTTCCGTTTCGACGACGGCGATATCCGGATCTGGGATCTGGAGTTGTGAGGCCTTTCCGGCACGTTCCGGCCCCACATGGCCCGCTCCCCTGTTATCCGGGGGGCCATTAGCATAGATTTAGCGCGCCCAAGGCATATAATCGACATATTGCTCCCTTAGGAGACCGCCCGCCCGCCCTTGCCGCGGGACAACCGAACACGAACCGGAACGACCAAAAAACGACCGAGCAGGAGACGACAGACATGGCAGGTGCAGAAGGACTCAACGGGGCCACGCATACATTGCTGGGAGCGGTGGCCAGCCAGTTCACGCGCAGCGGCGTGGTGGAATACTCCTTTGCCCCGGCCCTGCAGCCGGTTGACAATCCCGAGAATTTTCCCGGTGGTTCCAGCGTCACCCGGGCCTGGACCGCGGCGGAAAAGGCAAGTTTCCGGGCGGTGACCGAGAACCTCATGGCTGTGGCCAACATCACCCTGCGCGAAACCTCGAACGCGGCCAGCGCCGATATCAACCTGCAAATCGTCCAGGCTGTTCCGGGTGGCTTTTCGGGCTATGCCGGCGGCACTGTCTTCGTGGTCGAAAGCGCCGACGCCTCGCTGCTGACGCATGAGCTGTCGCATTCCTTTGGTCTGGGGCATCCGTTCGACACCGGGTTCAACACCCTGACGCTGCCGGGTGTCACCAGCGTCTCCTCTCCGGGCGATTTCGGCTTCAACTCCATCTATTACACGGTGATGTCCTACCAACAGGGAGAGATTCGGGAATTTCCCAATGTGAACGTGGCGCTGCCGACTTCGCTGATGGTGCTCGACATCGCCGCGCTGCAATCGATGTACGGGGCCAACACGACCCACAAGGCCGGCAATGATGTCTATGACATCCCCTCGGAATTGATCACGATCTGGGACGCCGACGGCACCGATGTGATCGATTTCAGCGCCAGCACCGGCCCCGCGGTGATCGACCTGCGGGCGGCGACGCTGCGGACCGAGGCCGGTGGGCTGGGCTGGGCCTCGCTGTCCGACATCTCGACCTCGGCCCGAAATGTCGGCGGTTACATGATCGCCTACGGGGTGACGATCGAAAACGGGATCGGCGGGCGCGGCGATGACCAGCTGACCGGCAATGGCGTGGCCAACCGGCTGGAGGGCGGTGCCGGCAACGACACCCTGACGGGTGGGGGTGGCGACGACACCCTGGTCGGCGGCAGCGGCACCGATATTGCCCACCTCGAGGTGGCCTCGACCGAAATTCAGATCGAAAGCACCGATGCCGGCCTGATCGTGGTCTCGTCCGAGGGCCGCGATCTCGTGCATCGCGATGTGGAACAGGTCAGGTTCAGCGACCAGACGATCAGCTTTTCCGTGCTCCAGGCGCAAAGCCAGCCCGAACCGCCGATCACCGGGACGGATGCGGGGGAGAATCTGCCCGGGACATCTGCGGCGGAGCGGATTGATGCGGGGGGCGGTGCCGACTGGATCACGCCGGGGGGCGGCAATGACACGATCGATGGCGGGGATGGCAATGACATGGTCTCGTTCATCGACCTGCCCGACACGCCGGGGCGGACCAATCTGCAGTTCCGGCTGGATGTCGACCTAGGCGCGGGCACCGCGCGCAGCCATGATGGCAGCGAGCAGATGCAGCTCAGCAATGTCGAGCGGGTCACCGGCACCATCTATGCCGATTACATCCGCGGCGATGCCGGGGCCAACCACCTGCGCGGCGCCGGCGATTACGACTGGTTCGTGGTCACCACCGGCAATGACACGCTGGACGGCGGCACCGGCCAGGACATGATCACCTTTGTCGAGTGGCAGAACACCGGCCCGAACGCGATCTC
>NZ_JBXWQU010000029.1:0-188420 GCF_059612545.1 Ruegeria sp. SAZD011
GCGCCAATGGTACTCGGGCTAAAGCCCCGGGAGAGTAGGTCACCGCCAAACCTAATAAATACTCAATACTCTCTAAAGCGATTACGAAACAACCGGCGCGGGATGGAGCAGCCAGGTAGCTCGTCAGGCTCATAACCTGAAGGTCGTAGGTTCAAATCCTACTCCCGCAACCAATCTTCCAAAATATTACAATGCCTGGATGCGATGGTATTCCCATACCGCCCACCTTCCCGCGTCTACATCAACGCAACATCAACACCAAAACAGAAAAACCGCTCCGGGAGGTGATGGCTGAGCTGGATGGCGCGGACATGTTCACAATGGATGATGCCCTCGGATGCCACCACCAGCCGATCCGGATAAACCCGCTAGCTGACCGGGCGATTGAAGACGTCGAGGCTGGATCAATCGTCAGAATCGTGGATGCCGGTCGAATGATGGATATGGGAGAACTGGCCAGGACATCGGGTATATCGGATCTCGCGACCGATGCGGGTGATCACCTGCAACGCATTGCTTCAAGGCTGCGCGAGGAGCGCTAGCGCGAAGTCGGCGTAAACCAACAGGTCCATGAGCGGTCTCCATTTGGAGAAGGACGGGTGGCTGGCTCGCAATGCGTGTCGCTACAAAAGCCAGCGACCGCGTTCATCGCGCCGGACAGTGACGGGCGACTGCGTATGACGCATATCGACCTGCTCGATGGAACTCCGAGCGTACGGCTACTGGCACGAGATGTTCAACTCGGGCCCGCCCCGGTCTTGAATGTGGCGCGCAGGCGCTGGCACAGTCCATCCAAAGCCGCATCTATCCGGTGCGACGTCGCAGGTAACGACAGGAAGCCGTGGATCATGCCGCGATGACACGTCAATTCGGCGTCAACTCCTGCGTCGGTCAATCTTTTCGCGAAGTGCGCACCCTCATCGCGCAGGACATCGAATTCGGCGGTAGCGATGGTCGTCGGCGGGAAGCCGGACAGGTCGCGCAGATCGCCCGGCAAGGGCACATCTCCAGGAGGCTTGCCGGGACCAAGATAGCATGACCAGAACCATTCCATGGCGGCCCTCGTCAGAAGCGGACCGTCGGCAAAGGTGTGTTGGCTCGGAGAGTCACAGGCCGGGTCCAGGGCCGGGTAGAACAGCCCGAGGTGTCCAAGGGGCAGGCCAGTTTGTGCCGCCAAAGCCGCGACACTGACACATATCGCCCCGCCCGCGCTGTCGCCGCACAGGGCAAGGGCATCTGGATCGAAGTCGTCGTCATCGGCGCGCCCATGCACCGCCTCCAGTACGCGCAGAACATCGTCCACAGGTCCCGGGAAACGCGTTTCCGGGGCAAGGCGATAGCCGACGCTGAAGACCGTAGCACCGGTCTTGGCCGCAAGCCTTCGGCACAGTCCGTCGTGCGTTTCAATGCTTCCCCACACGAAACCCCCGCCGTGGCAGAACACGATTGTGGGCAGACGCCCCATTTCTTTGGGACGATATTGACGGACGGGGATTGCTCGCCCCTCGAAAGTGAATTCCAGATCGCGCACGGACGCTATCACCGGCAACACGCCTTGCACCATGGCACTGTCGGCCGCCAGCCGGACCTTTTGTAGGGGAACATGGTCCGGAGGTGGGCGCACGGTGTTGCGCGGATCCGACAGAAGTTCGGCGAAGCAGGGATCGACAGGCATCAGGCCCGAATCTTTTCTGGAAAGTAACTATTGATACCAATAAGTATGACATTGAACTCAATATGGGCAAGCCCGGAAGTCGGCATTTCCCGGGAACGGCTCCAGCCGGCTTCACGAACCGCCCGACACGCACAGGAACACCATCATGGTCGACGGACAACGAACCAAATCGAGCCTGCGCGCAGAAGTTGCCGCCCTGAAACGCAAGCGCACTCTCGATGCGGCCACGGATCTCTTCTACGAGAAGGGCTATACCAATACTACGCTTGACGATGTGGCGACGCTGCTGGGCGTTACGAAGCCGTTCATTTACACCAATTTCGGATCGAAACCGGATCTGCTGGTAGAGATTTGCCGCGTCGGTGTTGGCAGCGCGCTTGACGAGGTGGAACGTGTCTTGGCCCTCGGCGAGCCTGACGCGGATACGCTGAGGCGGTTCATTCCACGCTACGTTGATGCGGTGCTCAGGCGGCAGAAAAATATCGCCATCAACATTCGCGAGGAAAAGAACCTGCTTCCCGAACATGCCGCAGAGCTGGCTGAGCTGCGGCACAGCTTCATGGCGCGAATCGAGTTGTTGCTGACGAAGGCCTGCGCCGCAGCCGGACACAATCTGCCCGACCCCAATGTTACCGCCTTTGCCATCGTTGGCGCGATCAGTTGGTCGACATTCTGGTACAGCCCGCAAGGCCGTCTGAGCGCCCAGGACTTGTCCGAAAAGATGACCGAGATCGTGCTCAACCTCGTTACGCACGATAGGATGGCACCTCGGTAAAGTCACGATAAGTCACTGTTTTATAACAGGCGTGCGGTCGTCCCGACTGGTGCGAGGTGCCGTCTGACCGAGGCGCTGTCGCTCCCGGAAAAGATCCTTCCGCTCCTGGAGAATTTTTCGAGGTGCAAGATTTTTCTTGAAAGATACTGATCAGTAGATTTATGTATCTATCAGTATATCCACGCGACGCCGGGTGTGGATCATTGGGAGGACGACCGATGGCGCAAACCGAAACGCTGATTGTGGGGGCAGGGCTGGCTGGCTTGCGGGCGCTCTATGCGCTGCGTGAAAAGGGGATCTCGGCGGTTGTGCTCGAAGCCTCGGATGAAATCGGCGGGGTCTGGAACCACAACCGGTATCCCGGCGCACGGTGCGACGTGGAAAGCTTCGACTACTCTTACAGCTTCTCGAAGGACCTTGAGCAGGAGTGGCGCTGGTCCGAGCGATATCCGACCCAGCCAGAGATTCTTCGCTACATCAACCACGTCGCCGACCGGTTCGATCTGCGCCGCGATGTCGTGCTGAACGCCCGGGTCAACGAAGCGGTCTATGACGAGGATCGGGCCGTCTGGATGGCCACGACGTCGGACGGCCGCACCTGGACGGCGAACACGCTGATGCTGTGCCTCGGCCAGCTGTCCGCACCCAAGATCCCGTCCTACCCTGGACAGGAAGACTTCGGCGGAGAGGTCATCGTCTCTGCCATGTGGCCGCGCCGCAAGGTCGACTTTTCGGGCAAGCGCGTGGGCATCATTGGCACTGGTTCGTCCGGCATGCAAATGACGCCGGTAATTGCGCAAACCGCCGCGCACTTGACCGTCTTTCAGCGCACCGCAAACTATAGTCTGCCCGCCGCGAATGCGCCCCTGACCGACGAGGAAGACGCCCGCGTCAAGGCGAACTATGCCGCTCGGCGGGACCAGATCCGCAACTCGCCTACGGGTTTGGGCTTTCAGCCCGGCAAGGTGAAGACCCTCGACGTGTCGGACGAAGAGCGCGAGGCCGCGCTCGAGAAATCCTACCACCGGCTTGGCTTCGGTTTTGCCCTGACCTTCCCCGACATTCTTCTTGACGCAAAGGCCAATGCTGTCGCCAGCGACTTTCTGAAACGCAAAATGGGCGAACGGGTTGCGGATCCGGTCCTGCGCAAGAAGCTCGTGCCCAACGATCATGGTTTCGGCACGCGACGCCCCTCGGTCGATGGCGGATATTTCGAGGCCTTTGCCCGTGACAACGTCGAACTGTCCGATATCCGGGAACACCCGATCGTCGCGTTCACGCCCGAAGGCATCCGTACGGACGAAAAACTGCACGAGCTCGACATCGTCATATTCGCGACCGGGTTCGATGCACTCACGGGTGCGCTTCTCAAGCCGCGCATCGTCGGGCGCGACGGTCGGACCCTAGCCGAGAAATGGGCGGACGGGCCGCTTACGCAGCTTGGGCTTGCGACAGCGGGCTTTCCCAACATGGTGATTGTCGCGGGCCCGGGCAGCCCCTCGGTTCTGTCCAACGTGATCGTCTCGATCGAGGAACACGCCGACTGGTACGCCCGGATGCTCGCCACGTTCAGGGCGCAGGGCATTGTGGAATTCGAAGCGACCGAGGTCGCCGAAAAGACCTGGACGGACTACGTTCAGCAGCGCGCACAGGAGACGCTCTACGGCACGGCCAACAGCTTCTACAATGGCGGTGAGGTCGCGGGGAAACCGCGGGTTTTCATGCCCTTCTCCGGCGGCGTGCGGCATTACCGGCAACACCTGCAGAAATGCGCGGACGAAAACTATTCCGGCTTCGAAAAACGCAAGACACCGGCGGCGCAGAAATCGACCGAGGTGCATCGCCATGCCTGATCGCCTGGTCACAGAAGCAGGTCGCCTCGGCGTCGTGGGCGCCGGCACGATGGGCGTGGGTATCGCCTATGTCTTCGCGATGGCCGGGTTCGAAGTGTTCCTCGTCGAGCCTGGGGCAGAAGCGGCTTTGCGCGCTCAAGTCACCCTGAAAGAGACCGCCGCAGGTGCCGTTTCGCGGGCCAAGATGACCGCTGAAAAGGCCGATGGCTACCTTTCACAGGTTCGGATTATCAAGAGCGCGACCGAATTGCCGGTCGGACTCGATGTCGTGATCGAAACCGTACCGGAGCGCCTCGACCTGAAAAAGAAGGTTTTGGCCGATGTCGCGAACCGCGCGCCTCGACTGATTGCCACCAATACAAGCGCGATGTCGATCGACGATCTGGCTGGTGCCGTTAGGGACCCCGCATGCTTTCTGGGGATGCATTTCTTTAACCCTGTCTGGTCGTTGAAACTGGTCGAGGTGATCCGTGGCGCAAAAACCAGCGCCGACAGCGTGGAACGCGCCCAGGCGCTTGCCACAGCTATTGGCAAGACGACTGCGATTGTCGCCGACAGCCCCGGATTCGCGACAAGCCGCCTCGACCTCGTGCAGGCATTGGAGGCGATCCGTATGGTCGAAGAGGGTGTCGCAAGCCCCGAGGACATCGACCGCGCGATCACCATCGCCTATCGCCACCCGACCGGGCCGCTGCGCTTGAGCGACATGGTGGGGCTTGATGTCCGACTGGATATCGCGCGGCAACTGGCCGCCACGATTGGCCCCCGTTTTGCGCCTCCGAGGCTTTTACAGGACATGGTCGCACGCGGCGAGCTTGGTCAGAAATCCGGCAAGGGCTTCTACGACTGGGCGACAGAAACAACCAATAGCAACGCAGGATAGGCCCCGGACATGGCGCGTGTTTTCAATTCTACCCTGGTCGACACCGCGGAACATCACGCGATGCTGCGCGAAAGCGTCGGCAAGCTGGCCGGGGGTTTCGGCCGCAAGTACTTCCAGGACGTGACCAAGCGCAAGGCGAAGCCGGTCGAGCTGTGGAACGCGCTGGGCGAGGCCGGCTTCATCGGTGTCCACGTCGCGGAAGAATACGGCGGCGGCGGCGGCGGCATGGCTGACTACAACGTCATTGTCGAAGAAGTGGCGGCACAAGGGTGCCCGATCCTGTCGCTGGTCATCGGCTCGATCTGCGCCCCGATCATCCAGAACCATGCAAGCCAGGAGATGAAGGACGCCTGGCTGCCCGGCATCGCCACCGGCAAGAAGCGTCTCGCCTTTGCCATTACCGAGCCGGATGCCGGGTCGAACACCCACAAGGTTTCGACCATAGCCCGCAAGGACGGCAGCGGCTGGGTGCTGAACGGGAACAAGTATTGGACCTCGGCGGTGGACGAGGTCGACGCGATCATGGTGGTGGCGCGGGGCGAGGAGCTCGACGAGCGGGGGCGTGGAAAGCTTTCCCTCTTCCTGGTCCCCACGGACAGCCCAGGCATCAGCAAGACGCCGATCGAAACTGCGCTGCATGTCCCCGAAACCAGTTTCATGCTCTACTTCGACAACGTGAAGATGCCCGGATCCGCACTGGTCGGAAAAGAGGGCGACGGGCTCAAGCAGCTTTTTTCCGGGCTTAACCCCGAACGCATCTGTGCCTCTGCCATCAACAACGGTATTGCGCGATATGCCATTGAAAAGGCGTCGCTTCAGGCGGGCGAGCGAAAGGTCTGGGGAACGCCCATCGGCGCCCATCAGGGCGTGTCCCATCCGCTGGCCGCAGCCTACGTGGGCGTGCAGCAGGCACGCCTGATGACCGCCCGCGCCGCACAGCTTTACGACGAAGGTTCGCCCGAGGCCGGCGAGGTCTCGAACATGGCGAAATTCGCGGCGGCGGACTCGTCGCTGGTGGCCCTCGATCAGGCGATCCAGGTGCATGGCGGTAACGGCATGGCACTGGAATACGGCCTGGCCGACCTGTGGTTCATCGCGCGGCTCCACAAGACCGCGCCGGTCAGCCGGGAGATGGTCCTCAACTTCTTCGCGCAGCACTCGCTCGGGCTGCCGAAGAGCTACTGAGGCGGGATGGTCTTGGGAGGGGCCAGATGACCGACACATTCGCCAACATCCTGCGAGGTCACGCACGGCAGCGGCCAGACGCGCCGGCCCTGACCTTCCAGGGCCGCACGCAGACCTTCCTGAACCTCGATACAGGGAGTTCGCGCAGCGCCAATCTCCTTGCTGCACGGGGCGTGAACGCGGGCGACCGCGTGGCCATCCTGTCGAAGAACCGCGCGGACTATTTCGAGATCATCTATGCCGCCAACAAGATCGGCGCGACGGTGGTTTGCCTCAATTGGCGACTGTCCGCGCGCGAGATCGGGGACATTCTCGCTAATGCCGAGCCATCGCTTCTTCTTGTCGACGAGACCGGTGAGGGGCTGGTGCCCGAGGATTTCACCTTGTGCGACGTCCTGCATTTCGGCCCCGATTTCGATGCCAAGCGCGCAGCTCAACCCGACACCGACCCCGGCCACGAAGGCGCGCCGGACGAGGTCGCGCTGATCCTCTACACATCGGGCACCACCGGTTTGCCCAAGGGCGTGATGCTGACCAACGAGGGCATGTCGTACACCGCCGAACTGGCGAAGGCCTGGGGCATGAGCGAGCAGAGCGTCAACCTTGTGGCGATGCCGCTCTTTCATATCGGCGGCTGCGGCTATGGCAGCTCAACCATGCTCGCGGGCGGGCATACGGTGCTGATGGCCGATGTCGACATTTCCACCATTATCGATCTGATTCCGCGTTATTCGGTGACGCATACCTTCATGGTTCCCGCTGTGGTGCAGGCGCTGCTCAACGCGCCACAGGTGGCCGGCGCCGATATGTCGAGCCTCGAGCTGCTGATGTACGGCGCCTCACCCATGGGCGACGTGCTGCTGCGGCGCGCGATCGACACGCTGGGCTGCAACTTTATGCACGCCTATGGCATGACCGAAAGTTCCGGCACCGTCGTCTGCCTTGGTCCCGAATGGCACGACCCGGACGGGCCCAACAGCCATCTGCTGAAATCCTGCGGCACCGCGTTGCCCTGGGTCGAGTTGCGCGTGGTCGATCCGGCCACCGGCACCGACCGGCCTGCCGGGGAGGTGGGCGAGATCTGGCTGCGCAGCCCGATGCTGATGAAGGGGTACTGGCGCAACCCGAAAGCCACGGCCGAGGCCATCGTGGAGGACGGCTGGTTCTGTTCGGGCGACGCGGCCTATCTCGACGATGAAGGGCATGTGTTCCTGTTCGACCGCTACAAGGACATGATCATTTCCGGCGGCGAAAACATCTATCCGGCCGAGATCGAGAACGTCCTGAACGGACACCCGGCCGTGGCGCAGGTGGGCGTGATCGGGGTGCCGCATGCACGCTGGGGCGAAACCCCGCTGGCCGTGGTGGTACTGCGCGAAGGACAGACGGCGACCGAGGCCGAACTGATCGCACATACCCGCGCCGATCTTGCACATTACAAGTGCCCGACCCGGATCGCCTTTGCCGATGCCCTGCCGCGCAATGCCTCGGGCAAGCTGCTGAAGCCCGAGATGCGGCGACTGTACGGAGCGGGCGCATGACGACCGCGCTTGCCCTTCTGCGCCGCTGGGTGGTCGAGTACTTCAACGGCCACAACCCCGAGGCCGCGCGCGACTTCATCGCGCCCGACTACGCGCTTTCGATCGGTGACGTGGTCTTTGCGGGGCGCGACGAGGCCTGGCTTCCGGCCGTCGATGTCCAGATGAAGGCCTATCCGGGGCTTGGCATGACCGTCCACCAGACGCTGGCGGGTAAGGGCTGGGCGGCCGTCTGGTTCAGCGAACACGGGGCAACGGACGGGTGCGCCGCCGCGTGGTCGGGCGTGGGCATCTATCGTTCTAACGGAAAGGTTCTGACCGGCTGCGTGGCGCAGGAAGACTACATGACCCGCCGCCGCCAGCTGAAATCCGGTATCGCCGACCCGGTCGACCCGCCCGCCGTCGCTCCATGGGACGCCCCGCAGGACCCGAAAAACCCCGAAGCCGAGGCCGTGGTGCTCGACTGGCTGGCGCAGGGATGGCCCTGTGCCGAACACCAAGTCCGCAGCGACGATGACCATATCACCGGCACGCCCCTGGAATTCGACGTGGCGGAAACGAAGGTCGGCGAGTTGCTGTCCTCGGGTGACCATGTCGTGTTCAACGTTCGCCAGAGCGGAACCTATCGGGGCGGACTGCCCGCCCCGGCGGCCGGACCAAAGGCGGAAACACTGGATTGCAACGGGCTGGTGCGCGTTGAAAACGGGCGCGTCGTGTCGGGCCGGGTAATCCGTGACCGCATGGGACTCTGGTCTCGGATGAGGGTGGCGGCATGACCGGCGAAGCAACACAGAAGGTGCTCGTCACCCGCGAAGACGCCGTGCTCATCGTGACGATCAACCGTCCCGAAAGCCGGAACGCGATCGACCGCGAGACCTCGTTGGCTCTGGCCGAAGCGATGGATCAGCTGGACAGCGATCCCGCCCTGTCGCTCGCCATCCTCACCGGCGCGGGAGCGCATTTCTGTGCCGGGATGGACCTTAAAGCCTTCGTCGCCGGAGAGCGGGTGGAACTGCCCGGGCGTGGTCTCGCCGGAATGACCCAGTCACCTCCGACCAAGCCGCTGATTGCCGCCGTCGAGGGTTACGCGCTGGCCGGCGGGTTCGAGATCGCGCTGGCCTGTGACCTGATCGTTGCCTCCGAGACCGCCCGGTTCGGCCTGCCCGAGGCGAAACGCGGGCTGATCGCCGGCTCGGGCGGCCTCGTGCGCCTGCCTGAACGCATGCCGCGCCAGATCGCCATGGAATGCGCGCTGACCGGCCGGATGATCCCGGCCGTCGAGGCCGAGCGCTGGGGGCTGATAAACCGCCTTTCCGCGTCGGGCGCCGCGCTCGACACGGCCAAGAGTCTGGCTGCCGAAATCGCCCAGAATGCACCATTGTCGCTGGCCGCCAGCAAAGAGATCGTCGCCCAGGCTGGCCGCTGGCCGGAAGAGACGCTCTGGCCCCGGCAGAACGAAATTCTTGAAAGGGTCATCGCCTCGCAGGATGCGCGCGAGGGCGCGACCGCCTTTGCCGAGAAACGGCCCCCGGTCTGGAAAGGCCGGTAAGCGCCGCCCCGGCGGCTCACAACAACGATATGCCACTTCGGCATCTCACCTTAGGAGGACCTGAAATGAAACTCAAAGCAATGTTCCACAGGACCTGCGCGGTGGCGGCGATGGCCGTCATGGCCGCAACGGCCCAGGCGCGCGACGTCAAGATCGTGGTCGGCGTTCCGCCGGGCAGCGGTGCGCATTACGGTGTCGACGCCTTCGCGGCAGACCTGTCGGAACGCACCGGTGGCGAACTCAAGGTACGCGTCTTGCCCGCTTCGCTACTGGACCTTGTCCAGACCTTCGGCGGCATGAAGGACGGCGTCGTCGATGGCGGCTATCTAGTGCTCAACTACTTCCCGTCGGAACTGCCCGAGGCGACGCTGCCGATCGAACTGGCGATGCTGGGCAAGAACTCCTTCGCCATGGCCGGCGCGATGAGCGAATATATCCTGACCTGCGAACCCTGCATAGAGGAACGCCTGAAAAACAACCAGGTGCCGCTGGGCAACGCCTCGACCGGCGCCTACGCGATCATCGGAACCTCTCCGATGACGGCCGCCGATGAACTGGCCGGCAAGAAGATTCGCGCCGCCGGTGGATCATGGACCCGTTGGGCCGCTGCGGTGGGTGCGGTGGGCGTCAGCCTGCCGGGCAACGAAATCTTTGAGGCCATGTCGCAGGGCACGATCGACGGTGCGTTCAATGCGCCGTCGGAGCTGACTTCCATTCGGCTGATCGACGTGGCCACAGACGTGACCGTCAACATCCCCGGCGGCACCGTCCACGGCCTCGACGTGATGAGTGTCAACCGCGACTTCTGGAAATCGCTCAGCGACGAGGAGCGGCGCGCCTATCTCGATGCTGCCGCGCTTGGCAATGCCGCAACGACCTGGAAATTCGCCAGCGACGTGGCCGAGAACCTGAAACTGGCCAAGGAAAAGGGCATCAACATCCACGAAGCCTCGGCGGACATGGTCGCATTGTCCGACGCGGCCATCGAAGCGGACCTCGCCAATATCGCCAAGATCGCCAAGGAGACCCATGGCATCGAGGATGCGGACGCCAAGATCGCGCGCTTCGTGGAACTGGTGAAGAAGTGGGAGGGCCTCGTTCCGCTTGACCGCGACTGGACGCCCGGAGAGGTCGCCGACATCTACCGCGCCGAGATCTTCTCGAAGATCGACGCCGCGTCCTACGGCCTCTGAACAGAAGGATCAGAGTCCATGACCATTCAGGGAACAGCGGTTCTTGTCCGTGTCCTGGACCGGATCCTGATCGTCATCGCCACCATCGGTCTGGTGGCGATGATGCTCCACATCAGCCTTGATATCCTGCTGAGCCTGATCGTGAACGCACCGCTTGCCACCACCTCGGCCATCGTGACCAACTATTACATGATCGCGGTGGCCTTCCTTCCTATCCTGGCGGCCGAGTATCGCGGCAGCCATATCAGCGTGAGCCTGGCGACGGACAGGCTGCCGCCGCGTGCGCGCCATTTGCTCGAAACCGTGGTGCTGGCGATCACGGCGGCGGTCTACGGGATGCTCACTGCGCAATCCTGGCAACAGGCGAACGAGAAACTGGCAATCTCCGCCTATACGATCGAACAGACAAGCAAGATCTACGTCTGGCCATCGTTCTACATGCTGCCGGCCGCCTTCGGCGCGATGACGCTGCTTCTGACGCTGAAGGTCGTGCTGCGCATCACGGCCGGATCCGATCGCACCCTGCATGCGCCCGAGGGTGCGGGCATCGTTGCCGCGGAGACCGGCCATGACTGACGCCATGATCGGATCGCTCGGGATCCTGGCACTCCTGGTACTCATCGCCGCCAACATGCACATCGGGATTGCGCTGATCCTCGTCTCTTATGTCGGGCTGATCGCACTGGTGGGATCGCATGCCGCTTGGGGCATGCTTGAGGTCGTGCCTTATACCTTCATCTCGAACTGGACCCTGTCCTCGGTGCCAATGTTCGTTTTCATGGGCTACATCTGTTTCAGCGCCGATCTGACACGCGGTCTGTTTGACGCGGCCCGGCTCTGGCTGGCGCGGCTTCCGGGCGGGCTGGCGATTGCTTCGGTCTTTGGCTGTTCGGGTTTCGCGGCCGTCACCGGATCAAGCGTGGCATGCGCCGCAGCCATGGGCAAGGTCGCCGTGCCCGAGATGCTGCGCAACGGCTACGATGCCCGGCTTGCCTCGGGCACGGTCGCAGCCGCCGGAACCATTGGCGCGCTGATCCCGCCCAGCATCCTGCTGATCGTCTTCGGCGTGATTGCTCAGGTCTCGATCAACGACCTGTTCCTGGGCGGCATCGGCGCGGGCATAGCGACCGCCGTCACCTATGTCGCGGTGATCCTGATCCGGGTGAAGTTGAACCCGGCGCTTGCCCCCAATGTGGCGGAGCACGTGACCTGGACGCAGAAATTCAAAGCTCTGAAGGGGGCGTTGCCCGTCATACTGCTGATCGTTGGCGTGCTGGGAGGCCTCTTCGGCGGGCTTTTCACGGCAACGCAGGCCGGTGCGGTTGGTGCACTTCTGTCGATGGGCGTGGCGGCTGTGCATGGCCGGCTGACCCTTCCCGTTCTCAGACGATCCGTGGTCGATACCCTCACCACATGCGGCAGCCTTTTCATCGTGACCATCGGTGCCAGCATGCTGACGCGCTTCCTGACGCTTTCCGGCGTGGGCTACATGATCTCGGATGCTGTCGACTGGCTTGGCGCATCGCCGGCCTTGCTTCTGATCGTCATCGCGCTGGTCTACCTGATGCTCGGGATGTTCCTGGAGCCAATCGGCGCCATGCTGATCACGCTGCCTATCTTTCTGCCGCTGGTCGCAAATGCCGGAATCGAGGCGATCTGGTTCGGCGTTTTCGTCGCCAAACTGCTTGAGGTCGGTATGATCACGCCGCCCATCGGCATGAATGTCTTTGTCCTCAGTTCAACCGTCGGCAAGTCAGTTCCGACCGACATCGTCTTCCGCGGCGTCTTCTGGTTCTTCATGGCCGATATCATCCTGCTGGGTCTGCTGATCTGGTTCCCCTCCATCGTCACCTTCATCCCGTCCCTGATGTGACGGGCTCACCGAAAAAGAAAGGCATCTCATGAAAGACGCTGTCATCGTTTCCACCGCCCGCACCGGCATCGGCCGGGCCTTCAAGGGCGCGCTGAACGCCACGAAATCCCCGACAATGATGGGCCACGCCATCGCGCATGCCGTCGAACGTGCCGGGATCGATCCCGCCGAGATCGACGATGCCGTGATCGGCACCGTACTGGCCTCGGGCACAGCGGGGATGAACCTTGCACGCAACGCGGTCTTCGCGGCCGGACTGCCGGTGTCGGTGTCGGCCCAGACGATCGACCGGCAATGCGCCTCGGGGCTGATGGCGGTGGCCACAGCGGCCAAGCAGATCATGGTGGATGGCATGCAGATCGCCATCGCCGGCGGCCAGGACAACATCACTGCCGTCCAGGCCACGTATTTCGAGGGAGTCATGGCAGGCAAGGACCCGAACGTGACCGCGCATGTGGAACACGCCTATATGCCGATGCTGAAAACCGCCGAATTCGTCGCCAGCAAATACGATATCAGCCGCGAGGCGCAGGACGAATACGCGCTGAACTCGCAACAACGCACCGCCGCCGCCCAGGCGGCCGGCAGGTTCGACGCCGAGATCGTGCCCTTCAGTACAAAAACAGCGGTCAAGGACAAGGACAGCGGAGAGGTCGCGCTGCATGACATCACGCTGGACCGGGACGAGGGCAACCGACCCTCGACCACGCTCGAGTCGCTTCAAGGGCTGCAACCCGTGATCGAGGGCGGTTGCGTCACCGCCGGCAATGCCAGCCAGCTTTCGGACGGCGCAAGCGCGCTGGTGCTGATGGAGGGAGCCGAGGCTGCCCGCCGCGGCATCGCGCCGCTTGGCATCTATCGCGGCATGGCGGTCGCTGGTTGCGCGCCCGAGGAAATGGGGATCGGCCCGGTCTACGCCGTGCCGAAACTGCTGAAGCAGCACGGGCTGAGGGTTTCGGATATCGGGCTTTGGGAACTCAATGAAGCCTTTGCCTGTCAGGCGCTCTATTGCCGCGATCACCTCGGGATCGACCCGGAAATCTACAACGTGAACGGCGGCGCCATCTCGATCGGCCACCCCTATGGGATGACCGGCGCGCGTCTCACCGGCCATGCCTTGATCGAGGGCAAGCGGCGCGGCGTCAAATACGTCGTAGTGACGATGTGCGTCGGCGGCGGCATGGGGGCGGCTGGCCTGTTCGAAGTCGCTTAGAACCGTCGATCCACATCGCGGTGGTGTGACGGCACCGGGGGCGTAGGATGCACCACGTCCCCGGTGACAACAAACCCGGCGCCGTTAGAGCGGAGGCAGGGGCCGTTCCAACCCAGAAAGGATCCCGGCCATCGCCCGACGCTATATCGACCCATCGGTTCGGCAGTGTCAGAAGGATTTCGGCTGAGGCGGGCAGGGCGGGCTCGTAGCCTGTCGCCATGCCCGAACGTGACCCGTTCAAATGCTTCCACAGCAGCCCAGAGATCATACCTCTGGCCGTGATAGCTGGACATCAGATTTCCCCTGTCATCGCGCAATGTCGAGGATCTGCATCAGGAGTGCTGCCTCGCCAGCCGGCAGAAATCCAGACTCAACCGGGCCGCGCTCTGGCCGAGTGGCGCCGACTTGCTGCGCTATGGGCGGCAGAGTTATTGTCCAACAGGACCACACTGATTGTTTACCGGGTCACTTCTCAGCGGAAATCAACACATCGTCGCGATCAACAAGGACGAGGGGGCACCCATCTTCCAGGCAGTGCCGGAACTGACCGAGAAACTCCGTTGAGGCAGGGGACAAGATTTTTCGACGAAAAATCTTGAAAGACCCGCCAGAGGTCGAGCCATATCACGTCTCGATGTCCGGAAGCGCGCGATAGATCCGATCGGCAATGACGCGATGCATGACCTGCCCGAGGGAATGCTCTGCCGCCGGTTCCTGCAACATGCCAAAGATCATGTCGTCCAGTTCATCGGACTGACCCGCCATCTGTACTGACACATCGACGGTCGAGCGGACCCGCGGCGCCAGGGCTGCAACCATTCCGGGCGAGACCATCAGCGGTTCGGGGCCCAGAGCCTCGGCGGGATCGTCAGGCCGTTGGTGGTGATAGCGCTGTAAGTGCGGAAAATCATCCAGCCCGGGAAGGCAAAAAAATTGTGCAAAATATGCGTGGTGACCCCGACAGGATTCGAACCTGTAACCTGCCCCTTAGGAGGGGGCTGCTCTATCCAATTGAGCCACGGGGCCGCCGCCCCCTCTCTACCGAGGTTTGACAGGCTTGTCATCGGTCTATCGGTAGCAGTTGAACCTTGCTTGCCGTTCGCGCTAGCATCATCGCAAAACCCATTGAAGCAGGTGCCCCCTTGACAGCAGATACCAAACGCCCGCTCACCCTTCGCGATGTCTCCGAGGCGTCGGGGGTATCGGAAATGACCGTCAGCCGGGTGTTGCGTAACCGAGGCGACGTGTCAGACGCAACCCGCGCCCGGGTTCTCGCCGCGGCCAAGGAGCTGGGCTATGTCCCCAACAAGATAGCTGGCGCACTGGCCTCGAACCGGGTCAACCTGGTGGCGGTGATCATCCCGTCGCTGTCGAACATGGTGTTCCCCGAGGTGCTGACCGGCATCAACCAGGTTCTTGAAGATACCGAGTTGCAGCCGGTGGTGGGCGTCACCGATTATCTGCCCGAGAAAGAGGAAAAGGTGCTTTACGAGATGCTCTCGTGGCGCCCCTCGGGCGTGATCATCGCAGGGCTTGAGCATTCCGAGGCGGCGCGCGCCATGCTGGATGCGGCCGGGATCCCGGTGGTCGAGATCATGGACAGCGACGGCAAGCCGGTGGATGCGATGGTGGGGATTTCGCACCGCCGCGCCGGGCGCGAGATGGCGCAGGCGATCCTGAAGGCAGGCTATCGCCGGATCGGTTTCATGGGCACCAAGATGCCGCTCGACTATCGCGCCCGCAAACGGTTCGAAGGATTCACCGAGGTGCTGGGCAAGAACGGGGTCGAGATCGAGGATCGTGAATTTTATTCCGGCGGCTCGGCTCTGGCCAAGGGGCGCGAGATGACCCAGGCCATGCTGGAACGTTCGCCGGACCTCGATTTCCTCTATTACTCCAATGACATGATCGCGGCGGGCGGTCTGCTCTACCTGCTCGAACAGGGGATCGACATTCCCGGTCAGATCGGGCTGGCGGGCTTCAACAATGTGGAGCTTCTCCAGGGTTTGCCGCGCAAACTGGCCACGATGGATGCCTGCCGTCTGGAAATCGGGCGCAAGGCGGCCGAGATCATTGCCAAGCGGCTGGAGGATCCTGAGGCCGAGATCGAAACCCGGATCACGCTGGAGCCCAAGATCAGCTATGGCGACACGCTGAAACGGCGCTGAGGCGTGGCGCTGCAACGGCTCGACAACCGCGCGGCGCGGGCGCTGTTCCTGGATCGGCACGGGCTGGCGGAACAGCCCAGCGGCCCGGCGCGCGGGGCCGATCTGCTCGACCTGATCACCCGGCTCGGCTTTGTGCAACTCGACAGCATCAACACCGTGGCGCGGGCGCATGACCTGATCCTGTTCTCGCGCCGCCCCGCCTATCGCCCGCCCGATCTGAAACGGCTATACGAGCGGGACCGGGCGCTGTTCGAACATTGGACCCATGATGCCGCCGTCATTCCGATGGCCTTCTACCCGCATTGGCATATGCGGTTTGAGCGCGATGCCGAGATGCTGCGCGCAAGGTGGAAGAACTGGCGCCGCGACGGGTTCGAGGGCAAATTCGCCGCCGTGCTTGATCATATCCGCGATCATGGGCCTGTCAGCTCGTCAGATGTCGGCAAGGACGAAGAAAAGAAATCGGGCGGCTGGTGGGACTGGCACCCATCCAAGACCGCGCTGGAATATCTGTGGCGCTCGGGCGCGCTGACGGTGATCGGGCGCGAGGGGTTTCAGAAACGCTATGACCTGACCGAGCGGGTGATCGAAGAGCATCTGTGCCCCGGTGCGTTGGACCATGATCCCATGGCAACGGTGGATTGGCTGTGTAACGCCGCCCTTGATCGGCTGGGCTTTGCCACGACCGGCGAACTGGCGGCCTTCTGGGACAGCGCCAGCCCGGCCGAGGCCCGCGATTGGGCCGGAGCGGCCGAGGCGCGGGGCGAGGTTGAAACCATCGAGATCACCTGTGCCGATGGCAGCCTGCGCAAGGTGCTCGCCCGGCCTGATTCATTGGACCAAGCCACCGCCGCACCGCCTGCGCCGGGCCGCATCCGGGTGCTCAGCCCGTTCGACCCGGCGTTGCGCGACCGCAAACGTGCCGAGCGGCTCTTTGGCTTTCACTACCGGATCGAGGTCTTTGTACCCGAGCCGAAACGGGTCTATGGGTATTATGTCTTCCCGCTGCTCGAAGGCGACCGGCTGATCGGGCGGATCGACATGAAGGCGCATCGCGAGTGTGGCGAGCTTCGGGTGCGCGCGCTCTGGCCCGAACGCGGGCTGCGCTGGTCGCCCGCCCGCACCCGGCGGCTGGAGGCCGAATTGGATCGTGTCCGTCGCCTGGCCGGGGTAGATCAGGTCATCTTTGCCAAAGACTGGCTGCGTGACCCTCTCTGATAGTCTCGCCGCTGCTGCTTCTTTCTGGTCCGAAATACTCCCGCCGGAGGCATCCGGCAGGTCGGTATGTGCAAACGTCAGAGCAGAACTCAGGCGCTTTTCCAGCGTGCCGACAGCGCCCGTGCGGTCTGTGTCAGCAGCATGACATCCAGACCGACCGCCAGGAACTGGGCGCCCATCTCCAGATAGGCCTGGGTCGCCTCCTCATTGGTGCCCAGGATCCCCGGTGCCTTGCCTGCGGCGCGGATGCGGGTCATCGCATCGGCGATAACGGCACGCACCTCGGGGGCGGCGCTGTTGCCCTGAAAGCCCATGTCGGTGCTCAGATCGGCGGGGCCGATGAACACGCCGTCCACGCCCTCGACCTTCAGGATCTCGTCCAGTGCCGCCATGCCGGCGCGGTTCTCGACCTGTACCAGCAGGCAGATCTCCTGATCGGCGGTCTGGATGTACTCGCTGACGCCTCCGAACCGGGTGGCTCGGGCGGCGGTAGCACCCACGCCGCGCACACCGGTCGGCGGATAGCGGCAGGCGCGCACCAGCTGGCGGGCCTGATCGGCGCTTTCCACGATCGGAACCAGCACTGTCTGGGCGCCCGCATCCAGAACCTGCTTGATGATCCAGTCCTCGCCCACCGGCACCCGCACCACCGGATGCGAGGGGCTGGCCGCCAAAGCGGTAAGCTGATCCCGGATCGAGCGGATGTCGTTGGGCGCATGCTCACCATCCACCACCAGCCAGTCAAACCCGCATGTCCCCATGATTTCGGCCACGCTGGGTTCGGCAAAGCTCATCCAGCAACCGATCTGGCGCTTGCCCTCGGCAAGGGCCTGTTTGAACGGGTTCTTTGGCGCGGGCATGGCGGGTCTCCTATGGTCGGGTTTTTGGTGAAGAGCCTGCGTCAGCGCGCAGGCCCTGTCCAGCATTCATGGCAGCGCGCGGGCGATTTCGGTGATCACGTCAAAGGCCATCATCACATCGGCCTCGGTGGTTTCGAACTGGCCGGCCTGGAACCGGATCACCAGTGCGCCATCGACCCGGGTCTGGGTCAGATAGATGCGCCCGTCATCGTTGATCGCGTTGACCAGCCGCTGGTTCAATTCGTCCGGATCGACCCCGTCCCGCAGATAGCGAAAGGTCCAGAGCGACCACATCGGCGGTGTCACGATCTCGAAATCCGGCTGGGCGGCAAGCCGGTCATGCAATGCGCCCGACCAGGCGATATGGTTGCGCAGCCTCTGGCGCAGCCCTTCCATCCCAAAGCTGCGCATCAGGAACCACAGTTTCAGCGCCCGGAACCGGCGGCCCAGCGGCACCGACCATTCGGAATAGTTGATGATGCCGTCGCGCCCGTGGGTCTTGAGATACTCGGGCTGGATCGCCAGCGTGCGCACCAGCTCGTCGGGGTTCTTCAGGAAATGCGCCGAACAATCAAACTGAACACCCAGCCATTTATGCGGGTTGAACACGATACTGTCCGCGCGCGCGATGCCGGGCCAGTAATGGCGGAATTCGGGGCAGATCATCGCCGACCCGGCCCAGGCCGCGTCCACATGGGTGTAGAGACCGTATCTCTCGGCCACGTCCAGACAGCGATCCACCGGGTCGGTGGCCCCCGTACCGGTGCCACCCACGCACAGGATCAGGCCCGCGGGGTGCCGCCCCGCCGCGAGATCGGCCTTGATCGCGGCCTCCAGCGCGTCGGGGTCCATGCCACGCCAGTCGCCCTTGATCGGCACACGCACCAGATTGTCCTGCCCGATCCCGGCCACCCAGATGGCGCGGTCGACCGAGGTATGAACCTCGGACGAGCAATAGACCCGCAGCGATTTCTGGCCGAACAGCCCCTGCTGGTTCCCCTGCCAGTCCAGCGCCTTTTCCCTGAGCGTCAACACCGCCGCCAGCGTCGCCGACGAGGCGCTGTCCTGGATCACCCCGGCAAAGCCTTCGGGCAGGTCCAGCGCTTGGCGCAGCCAGTCCATCATACGCGTTTCCATCTCGGTCGCGGCGGGCGAGGTCTGCCACAACATGCATTGCGGCGCTATGGCCGAGGCCAGGAATTCGGCCAGCACCGAGGGGGCGGACGCGTTCGAGTTGAAATAGGCGAAAAAGCGCGGATGCTGCCAATGGGTGATGCCCGGCATCACGATATCCTCGAAATCGCGAAAGATATCCTCCATCGCTTCGGGCGCCTCGGGCGGCGTTTCGGGCAAAGCGTTCAGGATCGCGCCCGGTTCGGTCCGGGCGCGCACCGGGCGGTCGCCCACGGTCAGGTGATAATCTTGCGTCCAGTCGGCAACCCGGCGGCCCCAATCGGCGAATTCTTCCCACTTCATCTGTCGTATCCTCGTCTGCCGTCAGGGGGCGATGATCGGTTGCGCCTTGAGGGCGCTCGGTACCGGTTCAGTGCCTTCGAAGGTCGAGCCTTCCTCGAACCAGCTTTTCGGGGCGGGTGCCCCCCACAGAGTTTGGCGCTGCGGGTCGGTCAGCGACCAGCGGATCGGTTCCAGATCCGGATCGACGGTCTGATAGTCCGAGCAATAGATCTCGATCCGGTGCCCGTCGGGGTCGCGGACATACAGAAAGAAGGCGTTCGAGATCCCGTGCCGCCCCGGCCCGCGCTCGATATTGGCGACATAGCCGCTGGTGCTCATCAGATCGAGCAGGTCGATGATGTTGAGCGGGGTCGGCACCCAGAAGGCGGTGTGATGCAGGCGGGGACCCAGTCCGTTGGTAAAGGCCACGTCATGCACGCCGCCCTTGCGATGCATCCAAGCGGCCCAGAGACGGCCGCTTTCGTCATCTTCTGTGTACTCGGTGACGCGAAACCCCATCTCGCCATAAAAGGCCACGCTGGCATCCACATCGGCCGAGAACATGTTGAAATGATCGATCCTGAGCGGCTTCACCCCGTTATAGAGCCGGTAGTTCTGATGGATCGGTGGCAGTCGGTCCATCCGCACATAGAATTCCAGCGGAATGCCCCAAGGGTCGCGGGTGCGCAAAGTGCGGCCCATATGGGGCCGCTCGACCCAGGCGGTGGGCAAAGATTTTTCGGCGAAAAATCTTTCGGCCCGCTCCAGATCGGGTTCGTCATAAAGCTTGAAGCCCAGCACGCCTACATCCGCCGCATCGGCCTGAACCAGAACGATGCAGTGATGCCCGCGTTCTTCCATCGCGCGCAGATAGAGCCGCCCCTCTTCCTCCTGGGTGACCTGAAGGCCCAGGATGTCGACGTAGAAGGCTCGGCTGGCCGCCAGGTCCCGCACCCGGTATTCCACATGGCTGAGCCGCACGATGTTGAAGGGCGGGTAGAGATTTGGCGCGGGGACGGGCATTTCTTTCTCCTGATTGTCGGCGAGGGTGGCGACTGGTTTTTTATTAACATGTGAAATTAATCTGGATTTGTCAAACCTGCCTCTCTTGCGGGACGCGGGTAATCCTTCGTTGCGGGACGGAACGATTTCGGCGAAATTAGCCTATGAGTTCCGATTTGCCCAAAACATCCAGATCCTTACCCATCGCCCTGTTGCGCGCGCGTGAACGGGTTATGCGCCCGGTGCGGGCCATTCTGATGGATGTGGGTATCACCGAACAGCAATGGCGGGTCCTGCGCGTCCTCGAAGAAGAGGGGCCACAGGATCCGACCCGAATCGCCGACGGTGCCTGTCTACTGCTGCCCAGCCTGACCCGGATTCTGCAGAAGCTGGAAGAAAAGCAACTGATCTCGCGGCAGCCCGACCCGGATGACGGGCGCAAGCAGGTCGTCAGCATTACGCAGGCTGGTACCCAGATCATTCGCGACAATCTCGGCGCCAGCCAAGCCGTGTTCGAAGCCATCCAGGCGCAGATGGGGGCAGACAGATACGAGATGCTGCTCGATCTGTTGAACGAACTGCATCTCGACAAAACCGATTGATTGCAAAGTCATAGACCCAAGAGGGTCCCTGCCGGAGAGGAGGGGGTTCTCTCCGGCAGGGTGGCCAGGCCAGGTGTAGCTGCGCCGCCTGACCCTTCCAGCAGCCCCAGACGTGTTTGGTTACCGTCCGTAGCGCTGGTCACCGGAACGCGCGCGAGTTGGTAGGGGCAACTCATTGCAGTGCTGTGCGGGACTAGGGGGTTCAGCCCGACAGCGACGCGTTCCGAAGGCTTGAAGCCTCTAAGTAAATTTCTCTTCGTTCCCAGAAAGTCCTGCAATCTCTGGTGGTGCAATATGAATTGTAGCGCGTTGTGCGTCAATCGCAAGGATTGCGCAAGTTTATGCCGATGCAATCCGAAGTTGCGGGCGAAATGTCGCGTACCGGGGCGTTGCAGGGCGGTTAGATGCGGGAGTTGCCAGAACGGTCGCATCACCTAAGATGGCCAAGGGCATCGAGGGGGACATTGATGAGCGAACGGCTCGGGACGCTTGAAGAGCTACCGCAGGATTATCGCGATCAGATGGTGGCGGCGGGTGTCGCGCCGCTTTGGCCGATGATGCGCAATGTGTTGCCCCATGGGGCGCCGCAGCCGATGACCCGGGTGGGGCATTGGTCTTTTCCTGCGGTGCGGCCGCTTCTGCTGCGTGCCGGTGAACTGACTCCTGTGGAGAAGGCAGAGCGCCGGGTGCTTGTCCTCTCGGATCCAGGGCGTGGTTCGGGCGCGATGCAGGCGACCGCGACCATTTATCTGGGGCTGCAACTGCTGCTGCCAGGGGAGTCCGCGCCCGCGCATCGCCACACCCCGTCAGCGGTACGGATCGTGGTCGAGGGGCAGGGCGGCTATACGGTCGTGGATGGTGAGCGCCTGCCGATGGAGCCGGGCGATCTGGTGCTGACACCGGGCGGGGAATGGCACGACCACGGCCATGACGGGGACGAGCCGGTGATCTGGCTCGACGCGCTCGATTTGCCGCTGTTTGTGCAGCTTGAAGGGTCTTATGCGATCGAAGGTGATTTGCAGGCGCAGCGCAACCGCCCCGATGCCAGCCAGGTCGAGTACAGTGCTGCCGGGCTGGCGCCATCCCGGCGACCTGGACGCGGCACTCGGCGCTACCCGATGATGCGCTATCCTTGGGCCGCGACCGAGGCGGCGCTGCGCCAGATGGCGGCCTTTGGCGAGGGGATTGCCGAGCTGGACTATATCAACCCCGAAACGGGCGAGGATGTGCTGCCCGCGCTCGGCTTCACCGCGATGATGCTGAAGGCGGACCAGGTCGAAGCGCCGCCGCTGCGCTCTTGCTCTTCGGCCTTTCACGTGATCGCTGGTTCCGGGCGCAGCGAGATTGACGGGCAAGTCATCGAATGGGGTCCAAAGGATACCTTCACCGCCCCGGTCTTTGCCCGCATTCGGCACGAGGCAGAGAGCGAGGCATTTCTGGTCCGCATCCACGACCGGCCGCTGCAAGAGAAACTTGGTTACTACGAGGAACGCGCCAGATGAGCGACAGCCTGTTCACCCTTACCCCGATCCCCGGCATTCCGGTCCGTGGCGAAAGCGGCACATATCCGATCGGGCGCATTTTCTGCGTTGGTCGCAACTATGCCGCCCATGCCGCCGAGATGGGCAACGAAGTGGACCGTGAGGCGCCGTTCTATTTCACCAAATCGCCGGCCAATGCGATCCTGACCGGGGCCACCGTTCCTTATCCGCCAGGCACCGAGAATTTTCATTACGAGATGGAACTGGCCTTTGCCATCGGCAAGCCGGTGTTCCGCGCCAGCCGGGCCGAGGCCTGGGATGCCGTCTATGCCTATAGTTGCGCGCTCGACATGACCCGGCGCGACCAGCAGATTCGCGAGCGGGACAAGAAACGCCCCTGGGACCTGGGCAAGGATGTCGAGAACGCGGCGGTCTTTGCGCCCCTGACCCGGGTGGCCGACTGGTCGCCGCACGACAACACGCGCATTCATCTTGAGGTGAATGGTGTGATCAAACAGGATGCCACCCTGTCCGAGTTGATCTGGAAGATCGACGAGATCGTCAGTCATCTGTCGGGCTATTACCATCTGCGCCCGGGTGATCTGGTGATGACGGGCACACCTGCCGGGGTCGGCCCGGTCGTCGCCGGGGATGTGATCACCGGCGGTATCGACGGGCTGGACCCCATCGCGCTGACGCTTGGCCCGGCGGAATAACCCATGACTGCCGAGACCATTCCAACCAATGGCTTGGGCAGCGGCGGGCTGGCTGCGGAACCTGGCCTCTCTTCGACGGAGCCGGCTGAAGCACTTCGGTCTGTTAGCGACGATGATTGCCATCACCCGATTGGCGCCAATGCCGAGCTGCGCAATAGAATGATGAGCGCCATGGCGGCGCAAGAGTGCTACGATTCGATGAGTTGGTGTTACGGCGGTTCCGGTCTGGCCGGTACCATACGAGGGGAGATGTAAGCAATATATTGCAAACATATCTGATTTGCGCATTATATTGCTTAGAGAGGGTCAAAGGGAGGATATCATGACCTATCGCAGAAAGATTCTGGGCCTGATCGGCGGCGCCGCGGTGGCGGCTCTGGCGACCGGGTTCGGCGCCGGCACCGCGCTGGCGCAAGAGGTGACGCTGAAACTGCACCAGTTCCTGCCGGCACAGGCCAATGTGCCGAAACTGGTTCTGGACGTCTGGGCCGACGGCGTCGAAAAGGACTCGGGCGGCCGTATCAAGGTCGAGCGTTATCCCTCGATGCAGCTGGGCGGCAAGCCGCCGGAACTGATGGATCAGGCGATCGACGGCGTGGCCGATGTGGTCTGGACCGTGGTCGGCTATACGCCGGGCCGCTTCCCCTCGACCGAGGTGTTCGAACTGCCCTTCATGATGACCAACGCGCGTGCGGTCAGCCATGCGTATTGGGAAATGTTCGAAAAGCACATGAAGGACGACGAGTTCAAGGACGTGCATATCCTGGGCACCTGGGTGCACGGGCCGGGCATGATCCATACCGCCGATCCGGTGGAAACCCCGGCCGATTTGCAAGGGATGAAAATCCGCGGCGGCTCGCGCTCGGTCAACTCGCTGCTGACCAAGTTGGGGGCTACCCCCGTCGGTATGCCGGTGCCCGCGGTGCCCGAGGGGCTGAGCAAGGGCGTGATCGACGGCACCACCATCCCGTGGGAGGTGACGACGGCCCTCAAGGTGCCGGAACTGGTCGAGAACCATACCGAGTTCGAGGGCCGCGCGCTGTACACGCTGACCTTCGTGCTGGCGATGAACAAGGCCAAGTATGACAGTCTGCCCGACGATCTGAAGGCGGCGGTCGATAAGAATTCGGGCCTCGAATTCTCGGTCTTTGCCGGTGGGACACAGGCCGATTCCGATGGTCCGGCGCGTCAGGTGGCCGAGGATCTGGGCAACAACATCATCACCATCGATGCCGCAGGGGTCGCGGAATGGCGTGCCCTGGCCCAGCCCATTTATGACGAATGGCTGGCTGACATGGAATCCAAGGGCAAGGATGGCAAGGCGCTTCTCGAAGAGGCGCAGATGCTGATCGAGAAGTATACGCCGCAATACTCCAACTGATCCGGCAACTGCCAACGGATACGGCGCGCTCTGCGCCGTATCCGCCACGTGGCCCGAAACCGACCGAGGACCGATGCATAAACTGATGACGGGGTTGGCCAGAACGTTGGCCATCATCGGCGGGATCGTGCTGAGCCTTCTGATCCTGCTGACCTGCACCTCTATCCTGGGCCGTTTGCTGAACGGCTTCTTCCACGGTGACTTCATGCAATCTGTTGCCCCCGGTCTGGCCGATTGGGCCATCGGAATCGGCATC
Organism: Ruegeria sp. SAZD011; assembly: GCF_059612545.1. Taxonomy (NCBI): domain Bacteria; kingdom Pseudomonadati; phylum Pseudomonadota; class Alphaproteobacteria; order Rhodobacterales; family Roseobacteraceae; genus Ruegeria; species Ruegeria sp. SAZD011. The sequence continues at coordinate 24,877 of NZ_JBXWQU010000029.1, forward strand.
GGCCCGGTGAACGGCGATTTCGAACTGGTCGAGGCCGGAGTGGCCTTTGCCATCTTCTGCTTTCTGCCGCTCTGCCAGATCACTGCCGGGCATGCGTCGGTCGATATTCTGGCCAACTCGTTCAGCCGCCGGGTGAACCGCATCCTGCGGATGTTGACCGAATTGACCTTTGCCGCCGTACTCATCCTGATCGCGTGGAAACTGTTCGACGGCATGATGAGCAAACGCGCCTATGCCGAGACCACCTTTCTGCTGCAATTTCCCATCTGGTGGGCCTATGCACTCAGCTTTGTCGCGGCCTTCGCGGCGGCGCTGGTGGGAATCTATATGGGCGCGGTGCGCACCTATGAATGCTTTACCGGCCGTATCCTGGTCTGGGACGGGGTGGAGGCGACACAGTGAGCGCGCTTGAAATCGGTATTGCCTCGTTTCCTGCCCTGATGGTGCTGATCTTTCTCAGGGTGCCCATCGGTCTGGCCATGTTCCTGGTCGGGCTTTTGGGGCTGGTGCTGGTCACCGACGGCACCCAGGTCGCCTTTGCCCGGCTCAAGAACGAAACCTATACGACCTTTTCCAGCTATTCGCTGACCATCGTGCCAATGTTCCTGCTGATGGGGCATTTCGCGACGCTGGGCGGCATGTCGACCGCATTGTTCAAGGCTGCCGAGGGTTGGCTGGGCCATCGCAAGGGTGGCATCGCCATGGCCTCGATCGGGGCCTGCGCCGGTTTTGGTGCCATCTGCGGCTCGTCTCTGGCGACGGCGGCAACCATGGGCCGCGTCGCCCTGCCGGAACTGCGCCAATACGGCTATGCGGGCGGGTTTTCCACCGCGACGCTGGCGGCGGGCGGTACGCTGGGTATCCTGATCCCGCCCTCGGTGGTGCTGGTGATCTATGCGATCCTCACCGAACAGAATATCGCCAAGCTGTTCCTGGCCGCCTTCATCCCCGGCATCATGGCGGCGTTGGGCTATGTCATCGCCATCTCGGTCTATGTGCGGCTTTACCCCGACAGCGCCGGTACGCGCCCGCCGGTCCCCTATGCCGAACGGTTCGCAGCCCTGTTGCAGGTCTGGCCGGTGCTTCTGGTCTTTGGTCTGGTTGTAGGCGGCATCTATCTGGGTTGGTTCACCCCGACCGAAGGCGCCGCCGTGGGCGCGCTGGGCACGGGCGTGATTGCCTGGCTGAATGGTGGGCTGACCCGCGCCAGCCTCTCTGAGAGTTTTCTGGTCACGGCGCGTTCTACCGCGATGATCTTCTTCATCGTGCTCGGCGCCGCCTTCTACAACGGGTTCCTTGCCCTGACCCAGGTGCCACAGGAGCTGTCGAATTTCGTCGTTGCCCAGGGCTACAGCCCCTGGGTGGTGCTGGCGCTGATCCTCACCTTCTACCTTGTGTTCGGTTGTCTGATGGACAGCCTCAGCATGATCCTTTTGACGATCCCGATCTTCTTTCCGGTGATCTCGGCGATGGATTTCGATCTGGTGTCGCTGGCCGCGATGCAGGCTGATGCAGCAATGGAGGTGCTGAAGGCAGGCGTGCCCGAAGCGATGAGCGCCGAGACGCTGGCGGGCATCAAGGACGCCATTGCCAGCGGAGCCGAACTGACCCGCGAGCAGATGAAAGAGCTGGGTATCCGCGTGACGCGCGGCATGGCCAACCGGGCAGAGGCCGAACATGTGGCGATCTGGTTCGGCATTCTCGTGCTGATCGTGGTCGAGGTCGGGCTGATCACACCACCGGTGGGGATGAACCTGTTCATCATCAACGCGATGGACCGGACCACCCGCATGGCCGACACCTACAAGGCGGTGATGTTCTTTGTCGGTTCGGACATCGTGCGCGTGATCATTCTGGTCGCGTTCCCCGCGATCACGCTGTTTCTGCTGCCGGGATAGGCGCCACCGCCGCCCGGTCCGATGACCCGGTTCCCGGCGACCGCCGGGCAGGATGGCTTTGGGAGGAGAGCATGACGCGATACCTGGACCATGAGGTAGATGCCGAGCTGCGTGGGGATGGCACCATCCTGCTGCGCTCGGCCCATGCACCGGTAACCCCTACTGCGCGCACCACCGACTGGTTGCACCGCTGGGCAACCCAGACCCCGGACGCGGTGTTTCTGGCCGAACGCAGTGGAGGCGGATGGCGCGAGCAATCCTACGCCGAAACCCTGGGCAGGGTCCGGGCGCTGGCCACCGGGCTGCTGGCGCGTGGGCTGGTGCCGGGTGACCGTATCCTTGTCGTCTCGGGCAACAGCGTCGATCACGGTACACTGGCGCTGGCGGCGCAATATGTGGGGCTGGTGATCGTACCAGTTGCCGAGCAATACGCCCTGATCCCCGGCGCGCTGAAACAGCTGCACTATATTCTTGGCCTGATCGACCCGGCCATGGTCTATGCCGAGGACGGCGCGCAATTCGCCGCCGCTCTGGCGATGGAGGAGATGGCGGACCGCCGCATCGTCGTCGGGCGCAATCCCGCGTCGGGCATGACCCTGCTGGCAGAGCTGGAGCGCGAGAGCGGCGATATCTCGGCCGCTGCCGCTGCGGTCGGTCCCGACACGGTGGCCAAGATACTGATGACCTCTGGCTCGACCTCGCACCCCAAGGGAGTGCTGACCTCCCAACAGATGCTCTGCGCCAACCAGGCGCAATATGCCCGCGCCCTGCCATTCCTGACCGAACGTCCGCCCCGGCTGGTGGATTGGCTGCCATGGAACCATGTCTTTGGCGGGTCCAACAACTTCAACCAGATGCTGGCCTTTGGTGGCGCGCTCTATATCGACGGGGGCAAACCCGCCCCGGCGCTGATCGGCAAGACGTTCGAGAACAATCGCCTGATGAACGGCACCATCGCCTATAACGTGCCGGTGGGCTTTGCCCAGTTGCGTGACGAGATGCATCGCGACCCCGAGTTGAAGCACCATTTCTTCGCCGATCTGGACATGTTGTTCTATGCCGGGGCCTCGCTGTCGGCGGATGTCTGGCGCGACCTCAGCGAGATGGCCGCCGAGGTGCGTGATACCCAACCGCTGATCACTACCTGCTGGGGCATGACCGAGACCGCGCCGGCCTGCATTTTCCAGCACGTGCCCGCCAATCTGCCGGGTATCATCGGTGTGCCGCTGACCGGGGTGACCGCCAAACTGGTGCCGGCGGACGGTGGCCGGTACGAACTGCGTGTCGCGGGCCCCAATGTCTTTGCCGGATATTTTCGCGACCCCGAAAAGACCGCCGCCGCCTTTGATGACGAGGGGTATTTCTGCACTGGCGATGCGGTGGCGATGGTCGATGCGGATGACCTGTCGCAAGGGCTGCGGTTCGAGGGTCGTCTGGCCGAGGATTACAAGCTGGCAACCGGCATCTGGGTACGCGCCTCAGCGCTCCGGCTCGAGGTTCTGGCCGCGCTGGCGCCGCTGGCCGCCGATGTGGTTCTGACCGGCGAAGGTGAGGCCGAGATCGGCCTGCTGATCCTGCCCGCGCCCACCCTTGTCCAAGGGCTGGAGGCACGGGAGGGCGTTCTGCACCCCGGCCCGATGCGCGACGAAATCGCCGCGCGCCTGTCACGGTTGAATGTCGATCGCGGCAGTTCCGCCCGTATCGCGCGGGCGGTGATTCTTTCAGACCCGCCGTCGATGGCAGAGGGTGAAGTCACAGCCAAGGGTAATCTCAACTTCCGCAAAATGCTGGAAAGACGAGAAGAAATCGTGTCGCGCCTGTATGGGGACGATGAAGATGAAAGAATTATTGTGCATTAAGTTGCATAAATTTGCGACCCGATTTAGCAATATCTTGCATAAGTGGCTTTGGGGTGCATGATGGTGCCGCCGGAGAGAGGCGCGCGCGGGAGTGGGAGAGGAGGCCCGCCCGCGCGCTGCCCCGGCCATCACCGGGAGGAGGCAGAATGAGCGCAAACGCCGCGCATTACTTTGTAGATCGCCATGTCGAAGAAGGGCGCGGCGCGCGTCCCGCCTTTCGCGAAGCCGCCGGCGCTCGGCGCAGGCAGAGCTATGGCGAGCTGGCCCGCGACAGCGGTGCGGTTGCGGGTGCGCTCGCCCGTGCGGGCATCCCGCGCGAGGCGCGCGCGGCGATGCTGGTGCTGGACCAGCTGGAGTTTCCAGCCCTGTTCTGGGGTTGCCTCAAGGCGGGCGTGGTGCCGGTGCCGCTGAACACTTTGCTTGCCACCTCGGTTTATGATGTGATCCTGAACGACAGCCGCGCCTCGATCCTCTTTGTCTCGGAAGAGCTCTGGCCGGTGGTGCAGCCTGCAGCGCTGGCCTCGCCGCATCTGACCCGGATCGTGGTGATCGGCGCCGCGCCCGACGGCACCCAGAGCTATGCTGATTTCGTGCAGGGTGCCGATATCCTGCCTGCGGTCGAAACCTCGCCCGACGACGTGGCCTTTTGGCTCTATTCCTCGGGCTCCACCGGACAGCCCAAGGGGGTGCGGCATGTACATGCCAGCCTCAAGGCCACCGCCGACAGCTATGGCGCGCAGGTGCTGGGGATCGAACCGGATGACCTGGTGTTCTCGGCGGCCAAGCTGTTCTTTGCCTATGGGTTGGGGAATAGCATGACCTTTCCCATGTCGGTCGGGGCCGAGACCATCCTGTTCAACGGGCGCCCGACGCCGGATGGTGTGCGCGATATCATCGCCGCCGAGCGGCCAACCGTGTTCTGCGGGGTGCCGACGCTGTATGCCGCGATGGTTGCGATGCTCGACCGCGAGGGCGTGCCGGATGTAACGCTGCGCCGCTGCATCTCGGCAGGCGAGGCGCTGCCGGAAGAGATTGGCCGCTCTTGGCACCGGCAATGGGGGGTCGACATTCTGGACGGCGTCGGCTCGACCGAGATGCTCCATATCTTTCTGTCGAACGCGCCGGGCGACGTGGTCTATGGCACCTCTGGCCGTGCCGTGCCGGGATACGAGGTGCGGCTGGTCGATGAGAGTGGCGCCGATGTCGGACCCGGCGGGTTGGGAGAGCTTCTGGTGCGCGGCGCTTCGGCGGCGGACGGGTATTGGAACAAGCGCGACAAGAGCCGCGCCACCTTCGAGGGGGAATGGACCCGCACGGGTGACAAATACGAGCTGACGTCCGATGGCCGCTATGTCTATTGCGGGCGCACTGACGACATGTTCAAGGTCTCGGGCATCTGGCTGTCGCCGTTCGAGGTGGAGCAGGCGCTGGTCGCGCATCCCGCCGTTCTCGAAGCGGCGGTGGTGGCCGCGCGCGACGCTGACGGGTTGGAGAAACCCAAGGCCTTCATCGTGCTCAAGACGGCAGAGACCGAAGGGCTGGCCGACACGCTGCGCGATTTCGTCAAGGAGAAGGTGGGCAAGTGGAAATATCCCCGCTGGATCGAATTCGTCGAGGATTTGCCCAAGACCGCCACCGGCAAGATCCAGCGGTTCAAACTGCGCGAGGGAGGCTGAGCGATGGAGTGGAGTACAAATCCCGCCGACAAGCTACACATTGATGGCGTGGCATTGGAATATGCCTGTCACGGCCCGGTGCCCGGTGACGCGCCGACCCTTGTGCTGCTGCACGAGGGGCTGGGTTGCGTGGCGATGTGGCGGGATTTTCCCGCGCAGCTTGCCGCGCGCACCGGGCTGGGGGTGCTGGTCTATTCGCGTCAGGGCTATGGTGGTTCAGACCCGATTACCCGGCCCCGGCCGCTGGATTTCCAGACCCGCGAGGCGCTGGAGGTGCTGCCCGCCCTGCTGGATGCCGCCGGTATCCGGCAGGCGATCCTGCTTGGCCATTCCGACGGCGCTACCATCGCCGCGATCCATACCGGCAGTGTGGCTGGTCACCGGATACGCGGCGTGATCCTCGAGGCGCCGCATTTCTTTACCGAACCGGGCGGGCTGGCCTCGATCACAGAGGCGCGCGCGGCCTATGAAAGTGGCGATCTGAAACAGAAACTGGCGCGCTATCACGCCGATCCCGATGGTGCTTTTCTGGGCTGGAACGATGCCTGGCTGGACCCCGGTTTCGCCACCTGGAACGTGGCCGAGGTGATCGACTATATCCGGGTGCCGATCCTGGCCATTCAGGGGCGGCAGGACCAGTATGGCACGCTGGCCCAGATCGAAGAGATCGAGAACCGCGCCTATTGCCCGGTGGATACGCTGATCCTCGACTGTCGGCACGAACCGCATCGCGAATGCGCCGACCAGGTTTTGGACGAAGTCGCCGATTTTTGCGCAAGGCTGCTCCGTATCGAGACAGCCGATGTCGTCCCGGCCTGAGCGATGATACTGCCGCCTCTCTCGGCCCCCTATGTGCCCGGGATGACCGCGCGGCCGCCCGAAGGTCTTTTCGAGGCCCTGCACCAGAGCGTTCCCCGCCGGATGCCACCCGAGGATTTGACGACTTGCCCTGCTTGGGCCGCAGGCTGGACGTTGTTCGATCTGGGTTACTTCTGGGAGGCGCATGAGGTTTGGGAGCCGGTCTGGATGGCGCTGCCTCCCAACGGCGCTGCCCGTCACACGGTTCAGGCGGCCATTCAGTTGGCCAATGCGGCGCTGAAACTGCGCATGAGTCGACAGGGCGCGGCCCGGCGTCTTTGTGCCTTGGCGCGCGAGGCCGCAGCGCGGGCCGGTGGATCAGGGATGCTTGAGACATGGGAGGTTTCGTTCTGCGACCGCATCGCCAAGATTGAGGCGCGATTCGAGAGATATGCAATATAATACATTATCCCGATTGATATCGGAGATATTCTGCAAATCAGCAGATAATCTATTGATTTTTAAAGAGATCAAATGTGCATTATTATGCCGAAAATGACTTGCAAATTGACTGATGCGCACTAAAATGCATATCATCATAACTCTTGGAGCGAGGCATGACCCAGCGTATCGACTTTCAGACCGACCCGTCCCGCTATCGTCATTGGCGGGTCGCGTATGATGGAGAGATCGCCAATCTCTACATGGATGTGGATGAGCAGGGTGGTTTGTTCCCGGGCTACGAGCTGAAGCTCAATTCCTATGATCTTGGCGTTGATATCGAACTGGCCGATATCGTCCAGCGGATGCGGTTCGAGCATCCCGAGGTCAAGGTGGTGGTGATGCAATCCGGAAAGGACCGCGTGTTCTGTGCCGGGGCGAATATCCGGATGCTGGGCGGCGCCAGCCATGCGCACAAGGTCAATTTCTGCAAGTTCACCAACGAGACCCGCAACACGTTCGAGGCGGCCGAGGCCGATAGCGGCCAGAAATACATTGCGGCTGTCAAAGGTGCCTGCGCGGGCGGCGGGTACGAGTTGGCGCTGGCCTGCAACTATATCATGCTGACCAATGACAGTTCCTCTTCGGTGGCATTGCCCGAGGTGCCGCTGCTGGCGGTGCTGCCCGGCACCGGCGGGCTGACCCGGGTCACCGACAAGCGCAAGGTGCGCCGCGATCTGGCCGATGTGTTCTGCTCGGTCGAAGAGGGCGTGCGCGGCCAGCGCGCGGTCGATTGGCGGCTGGTGGACGAGATTGCCCCAAATTCGAAATTCGACGAGGTGGTGCAAGAGCGCGCGCGGGAATTTGCGAGCGCCAGCGCCAAACCCTCGGGCCTGACCGGGATCGCGCTCACCCCGCTTGACCGCCGCTTTGCCGAGGATGGCTCGGTCACCTATTCGACCGTTGAGGTTGTCGTAGAGCGCGAGGCGGGGCGGGCGACGCTGACGATCTCCGGTCCGACGGATGCCGCTCCCGATACGGTCGACGCGTTGCAGGCGCAGGGCGCGAATGCCTGGATCCTGCGCGCGGCGCGTGAGCTGGACGATGCCATCCTGCATCTGCGGCTGAACGAACGTCAGATCGGTACGCTGGTGATCCAGACGCAGGGCGATGGCGCCGCAGTTCTGGCGCATGAGGCATTGCTTCTCAACAATCGCGACCACTGGCTGGCCAATGAAATCCTGCAATACTGGAAGCGGGTGTTGAAGCGGGTTGACATGACCTCTCGCAGCCTGGTCGCCATTGTCGAACATGGATCCTGTTTCGCCGGGCCGCTGGCGGAACTGCTCTGGGCGGTGGACCGATCCTATATGATGCTCGAAGAGTTCGAAGGCGATAACCGCCCCTTGGCGGCCATCACGCTCAGCCCCGGCAACTTTGGCACATACCCGATGGGCAATGACCTGACCCGGCTTGCGACCCGGTTCCTGGGCACGCCCGAGGCGGTCGAAGCCGCCCGCGTGCGCATCGGCGAGGCGCTGGAAGCGGAAGAGGCCGAGGAGCTTGGTCTGGTGACCTATGTGCTGGACGATATCGACTGGGAAGATGAGGTGCGTGTTTTCCTGGAAGAGCGCGCCAGCTTTTCTCCCGATGCAATGACCGGGATGGAGGCGAACCTGCGTTTTGCCGGACCCGAGACGATGGAAACCCGCATTTTTGGCCGCCTTACCGCTTGGCAGAACTGGATTTTCCAGCGCCCCAACGCGGTGGGCCCCGACGGGGCACTGCAACGCTATGGCACCGGGGTGCGCGGCGATTACAACATGGAACGTGTGTAGAGGGGGCGCAGATTTTCGCAGAAAATCTGTAGAAAAATCTTGTGCAAGATTTTTCCCCGCCAAGGAGGAAAGCGATGCTTGATCTGATCAACGTAAGTTACGACACCCAGATCCCGAACAATGTGGGTTTGAGCCAGGACAAGAAGGTGCTGAAGGCGCTGGAAAAGTGGCACCCCGGTTACATCAACTGGTGGAACGACCTGATTCCGCAGAATTTCCAGGAATCGCTGGTCTATCTGCGCACCGCCGTCAGCGTCGATCCCAAGGGCTGGGCCAAGTTCGACTATGTGAAGATGCCCGAATACCGTTGGGGCGTGCTGCTGGCGCCGCAGGTCGAGAACCGCACCATCCCGTGTGGCGAGCATTACGGGCAACCCGCCTGGCAGGAAGTGCCGGGTGAATACCGCAACCTGCTCAAGCGTCTGATCGTCATTCAGGGCGATACCGAACCGGCCTCGGTCGAGCAGCAGCGCCTGCTGGCGCTGACCGCGCCCTCGCTCTACGACATGCGCAACCTGTTCCAGGTGAACGTGGAAGAGGGCCGCCACCTCTGGGCGATGGTCTATCTTCTGCACAAGTATTTCGGTCGCGACGGGCGCGAAGAGGCCGATGACTTGTTGCGCCGCCAGTCGGGCAGCGAAGAGGCCCCGCGCATGCTGGGCGCCTTCAATGAAGAGACACCGGACTGGCTGTCCTTCTTCATGTTCACCTATTTCACCGACCGCGACGGCAAGATGCAGCTGGAAAGTCTGGCGCAATCCGGCTTTGACCCGCTCAGCCGCACCTGTCGTTTCATGCTGACCGAAGAGGCGCACCACATGTTCGTGGGCGAAACCGGCGTGGGCCGTACTATCGAGCGCACCTGTCAGGTGATGAAGGAAAACGGCATTGACGACCCCTATGACACCGGCCGCATCCGCGACCTGGGGGTGATCGACCTGCCGCTGATCCAGAAAAAGCTGAACCTGCATTACACGCTGTCCCTCGACCTCTTCGGGCAGGAGGTGTCGACCAATGCCGCCAATGCGTTCAACGCGGGCATCAAGGGCCGTTACATGGAAAGCCGGTTGAGCGATGACCACCAGTTGCAGCAGGACACCTATACCGTCTGGGATTTCGAGGATGGCAAGGCAGTACAGAAGCAGGTACCGGCGCTGACCGCGATCAACATGCGCCTGCGCGACGACTATACCAAGGATGCCGCCGGCGGTGTCGGGCGCTGGAACAAGATCATCGAGAAACACGGCGTCGATTTCGAACTCTCGCTGCCGCACGAGGCATTCCATCGCAAGATCGGCGTCTTTGCCGACAAGCATTTCGACCCGTCGGGGCAGCCCGTCTCGGGGGCCGAATATGACGCCGGTCTGCCCAAATGGCTGCCGACGCACGCGGATGGCGATTTCATCCAGTCGCTGATGAAGCCCTGCTATGAGCCGGGTCAATACGCCCGCTGGATCGCCCCGCCCAAGGTGGGAATCGACAACCGCCCGGGCGACTTCGAATATGTGAAACTTCATATGGCCTGATGCCGGACAGGGGCCGGGTCCGGTGGGCGGTAACATTTTGTGACCCGCCCACGGATTGACGGAAGGGGTGACTCTCTTGTTCGCTGAACCCGGCCTGATCGGACAACACGAGGAACCGACCATGCAGATCGACCGTTCGAAACCCGATACGCCGCGGCTGCACGCTCTCTCGGGGCAGATATCCACCTTGCAGGGACCCTGCGTCGGCTGTTCCGACTGCGTAGGGCTTTGCAAGGAGTTGATCGACACGCTTGTGGTGCCCGACCTCATCCTGACCAGGAAACGCGAGACTTCATGAACCAGCCGTTAAAGCAGCATCTGATCGATCCCGAAATCTGTATCCGCTGCTACACCTGCGAAATGACCTGCCCCGAGCAGGCGATCGAACATGATGACCTGAATGTCGTGGTGGATGCCGCCAAATGCAATTTCTGCATGGACTGCATCCCGGTTTGTCCGACCGGTTCGATCGACAACTGGCGGGTGGTGGACACGCCCTATTCGCTTGAAGAGCAATACGGATGGATGGACCTGCCGCCACAGGAAGAGGTGGCGGGCGACGAGGCGGGGCTTGAGGCGCTGGACGATGCCATGGCGGCCCTGCTGGCCGAGGCGCACAAGGGCGCGGGGGGCAAATCGCGCGCCCCTGCCACGGCCTCGAAGCCGACGATCAATCTCTATACGCTGGGCAAACCGGCCGAGGCGCGGGTGACGGGCAACTACCGCCTGACCGCCGAAAGCAGCGACAGCGATGTGCGCCACATCATCCTGGATTTCGGCGGCCAACCCTTTCCGGTGCTCGAAGGGCAAAGCATCGGGATCATTCCGCCCGGCACCGACGAGGCGGGCAACCCGCATCTGCCCCGGCTGTATTCGGTCTCCAGCCCGCGCGACGGCGAGCGGCCGAATTTCAACAACCTGTCGCTGACGGTGAAACGCGAACCGCACGGGATCTGCTCGAACCATGTCTGCGATCTGAAACCCGGCGACACGGTGCGGGTTACCGGGCCCTTTGGCGCCACTTTCCTGATGCCTTCGGACCCGGCGGCGCATCTGCTGATGATCTGCACGGGTACTGGTTCCGCGCCCTTCCGGGCCTTTACCATGCGGCGGCAGCGCGAAAACCCCAAGCTGCGCAACAGCCTGACCCTGGTCTTTGGGGCGCGCAGGCCGCAGGAGCTGCCGTATTTCGGACCGCTCGCCAAGGTGCCCGAACAGTTCATGGCCAAGCATTTCGCCTTTTCCCGCCAGGATGGCGAGCCCAAGCACTATGTGCAGGACCGGTTGCGGGCCGAGGCGGATCGCGTGGGAGAGCTGCTGGCCGATCCCCAGACCCATATCTATGTCTGCGGTCTCAAGGCGATGGAACAGGGCGTGGAGGAGGCGTTCAAGGATATCGCCCGTGCACGGGGAGTCGACTGGTCCGATCTGCGCGACCGGATGCGCGACGAGGGGCGCTATCACGTCGAGACCTATTGAACCCGTTTCCGGCAGACAGCGCATTGCGCCACGGGCCGGGCTGTCCTAAGATTGCGCACTATTTTGCACATACCCTGCGGACCGCATGACCGAGATCACCAATTTCCGGGGCGAAAGCACGCCCAACAGTGCGCGCGACCAGGCCGAGGCCGACGTCACAGATCTGATTGCGCGGGTTGGCGAACGGGTGCGCGCTGCACGTCAGCGGCGTGGTATTCCGCGCCGGGTGCTGTCCGAGATCTCGGGTGTGTCGCCGCGCTATCTGGCACAGCTCGAAGCGGGAGAGGGCAATATCTCGATCGGGCTGTTGCAGCGGGTGGCGATCGCGCTGGATCATCGGATCGAATGGCTGGTGGGTGAGGATGATCCCTGGTCTTCGGACGCGATGCGGGTGGCCGATCTTTACCGGGTCGCGGGGATGGAAACCCAGGCAGAGGTGCTGCGGCTATTGAGCCCCGCGCCCTCGCTTGCGGCGAGGGCCGGGCGCATCTGCCTGGTGGGCCTGCGCGGGGCGGGAAAATCGACCTTGGGTCAGCGGTTGGGCGCGGCACTGGGCCTGCCTTTTGTGGAACTGAACGACGAGATCGAAGACCAGGCCGGAATGCCGGTGGCAGAGGTCATGGCGCTTTACGGTCAGGAAGGATATCGCAAGCTCGAGGCGCAGGCGGTGGCCCGGATCGTCGCCACCCATGACGCGCTGGTACTGGCGGTGGCAGGCGGGATCGTGGCCGAGCCCGAGACCTACAAGACCCTACTGGCGCATTTCCACACGGTATGGCTGCGCGCTTCGCCGGTGGAGCATATGGAACGGGTTCGCGCCCAGGGGGATGAGCGGCCGATGGCGGGCAATCCCGAGGCGATGGAAGAGTTGCGCTCGATCCTGACCAGCCGCGAGGCGCTTTACGGCAAGGCAGAGGCGCAGATCGACACCTCGGGTCAGAGCGTCGAGGCCTCGTTGGTCCAACTCACCCGCCTTGTGCGCGAGCGCGGTTACCTGGACTGACCGAGAGCCAGACGCCCCAAGATTTTTCGTCGAAAAATCTTGGCTTCCGGCGGGGATATTTCCAGCGAGAGGAAGGGGGCGGCGCGGGATACGTATTTCCTCATAATTGACCGAAACGGCGTGCCGACCTTAGCCTGAGGCGGTTAAGATTCAGACGCGCCGCAACCTATGGCGCATATCGGGGAGGAGAGACGTGAAACGCATTCTTTGCGCAGGGGCGGTGTCGGTACTGGCGCTGGCTTCCGCCGCGGCCGCCGACATCAAGATCGCCCATGTCTATGGCAAGACAGGTCCGTTCGAAGCCTATGCCAAACAGTCCCATGACGGGCTGATGCTGGGGCTGGAATATGCAACCGGCGGGTCGATGGAGATCAATGGCGAAAAGATCGTGGTGATCGAGAAGGACACCCAACTCAAGCCTGAAAACGGCAAGGCCCTGCTGGAAGAGGCCTATGGCGACGACGAGGTCGATCTGGCGGTGGGGCCGGTGAGTTCCGGCGTGGCGCTGGCGATGCTGCCGGTGGCCGAGGAATACGAAAAGGTGCTGATCGTCGAGCCGGCGGTGGCGGATTCGATCACCGGGGCCAACTGGAACCGCTATATCTTCCGCACCGGGCGCAACAGCAGTCAGGACGCGGTGTCGAACGCCATCGCACTGGCGGGCGAGAATGTGCATATCGCGACGCTGGCACAGGACTATGCCTTTGGCCGCGACGGCATCGCCGCGTTCAAGGAGGCGCTGGAGGGTGCGGGCTCGGGTATCGTGCACGAGGAATACGTGCCGACCGACACCACCGATTTCACCGCGGCGGCCGAGCGTATTTTTAACGCGATGAAGGACCTGGATGGCGAAAAGCGCCTGTTCATCATCTGGGCCGGGGGCGGCAACCCGATGGGCAAAATCCAGGCGATGGATCCCAGCCGTTTCGGCATCGAGATCGCGACCGGAGGCAATATCCTGGCGGCGATGGCGGCCTACAAGGATTTCCCGGGCATGCAGGGGGCGACCTATTACTATTACGAGATCCCGCAGAACCCTGTGAACGACTGGCTGGTCAAGACCCATCAGGACCGTTTCGGCACCCCGCCCGACTTCTTCACCGCGGGCGGCATGGCAGCAGGTATCGCCGTGGTCGAGGCCATCAAGAAGGCTGGCTCCACCGATACCGAGGCGCTGATCTCGGCCATGGAAGGCATGGAATGGGAGACACCAAAAGGCAAGATGATGTTCCGCCCCGAGGATCACCAGGCGCTGCAATCCATGTATCACTTCAAGATCAAGGTGGACCCGAATGTCGAATGGGCGATCCCGGAACTGGTGCGCGAGTTGACGATCGACGATCTGCCGATCCCGATCCGCAACAACTAACTCCCCGACCTGGCCGGTCCCGTGGCGCGTGACGCGCCGGGACCGGTCTTTTTGCAAGCGGAAGACAAAGCCATGACATCCCCCATCCTGGCGACCGAGGGGCTGACCGTGCGGTTTGGCGGCCATGTGGCCGTGGACGCGGTATCCTGCGCCTTTCACACCGGGGAACTCACCGCGATCGTGGGTCCGAACGGTGCCGGCAAGACCACCTATTTCAACCTGATCTCGGGCCAGATCCCGGTCAGCGCGGGCCGCGTCCTGCTGCGCGGGCGCGATATCTCGGGTCAGTCGGTGTCACAACGAACCCGCGCCGGGATCGGACGGGCGTTTCAGCTGACCAACCTGTTTCCCAATCTCAGCGTCTTGGAAAACGTGCGCCTGGTGGTGCAGTCCAAGGCCAAGCAAGGCATGAACCTGTGGTCCATGGCCAGCCGTCATGCGGAGCTGACCGAGGCGGCCGAAGCAATCCTGACCAGGGTGCGGTTGATCGACAACCGCGATCAGATCGTTTCGGAGTTGAGCCACGGCAATCAACGCAAACTGGAGGTCGCGCTGCTGATCGCGCTCGACCCGGCTGTATACATGTTCGACGAACCCACTGCCGGGATGAGCGTGGACGAGGCGCCCGTGGTGCTGGATCTGATTGCCGAGTTGAAGGAGCAGCGCGACCGGACCATCCTGCTGGTGGAACACAAGATGGACGTGATCCGCACGCTGGCCGACCGCATCATTGTCCTGCATAACGGTGCGCTGGCCGCTGATGGCGACCCGGCCACGGTGATGGCCTCGGACGTGGTGCAAGAGGCCTATATGGGCCGGGAGCTGGAAGATGTCTGATCCGATCCTGCGGCTGGAGGGCGTCTGTACCAACATCGCCCAGTATCACATCCTACAAGGCGTTGAACTTGAGGTGCCGCGCGGCGCGGTGACCATGCTGCTGGGGCGCAACGGGGTGGGCAAGACCACGACTTTGCGCACAATCATCGGCCACTGGCGTGCGCATCAGGGCAGGGTTCTTCTGGACGGGCAGGACATCACCCAGATGCCGACACCCGCCATCGCGCGGGCCGGTGTCGGGTTTGTGCCCGAGGATATGGGCATCTTTGCCAATCTCACGGTCGAGGAAAACATGGTGCTGGCCGCCGTATCGGGCCCCATCGACAGCGCGCGGCTCGACTGGGTGTTCCAGGCCTTTCCGCCGCTCAAGACCTTTTGGAAATCCGAGGCGGGCAACCTGTCAGGTGGGCAGAAACAGATGCTGTCGATCGCGCGCGCAATGGTCGAGGAACGCAGGCTCTACCTGATTGACGAGCCCACCAAGGGGCTGGCGCCCGCCATCGTGTCGACCATGGCCCGCGCGCTGCGCGAGCTGAAGGCGCAGGGCGCCTCGATCCTGCTGGTGGAACAGAACTTCTCGGTCGCGCGGGCGCTGGGCGACACCGCCTGTGTGATGGATGACGGGCGCATCGTCTGGTCTGGCGAAATGCGCGAACTGGCCACCGATGCAAGTTTGCAGGAGCGGTTGATGGGTCTGAGCATGGAGGCCCATTGAGATGCGCGTGGAGAGGTTGGAATTGAGTATTTTTGACCAGAAAGAAGCAGGAGGTCCGTCATGAGCATGGCCCCCGAACACGCGCCCACGATGGCGCGGCTCTCGCTGGCGCAGCGGCTGGCACCCTGGATGCCGGTGCTGCTGGTGCCACTGCTTGTCGTGGCCGGGCTGCTGGCGATCCCGAACACGTCGTCCTGGCTGACGCTGACGGTGTCGGGGCTGGCCATGGGCATGATGATCTTTCTGATGGCCTCGGGCCTGACGCTGGTGTTTGGCCTGATGGATGTCATCAATTTTGGCCATGGCGCGTTTGTCTCGGTGGGCGCCTTTGTCGGCGTTTCGGTGCTGCTTCTCTTGGGTGGCATGACCGGCGCGCCCTCGCTGGCGCTGAACCTTGCGGCGATGGGGCTCGCGGTGATCGGCGCGATGCTGGCCACCGGCGCCATGGGCTGGGCCTTTGAAAAGGTCATCGTCGAGCCGGTCTATGGTCATCACCTGAAACAGATCCTGGTCACCATGGGCGGGCTGATCGTGGTCGAGCAACTGATCATCGTGCTCTGGGGACCCGAGGAGATCTATATCTCGCGCCCCGAGGCGCTGAAGGGCGCGATCACATTCGCGGGCGCCGCGCTGGAGAAATACCGGCTGGTGGCGGTGGGTCTGGGCCTTGTGGTCTTTGCCGCCATGCGCTGGACGCTGAGGCGCACCAAGATCGGGCTGATCGTGCGCGCGGGCGTCGAGAATGGCGAGATGGTGCAGGCGCTGGGCTATCGGCTGCGGCTGGTCTTTGTCGGTGTGTTCATCGCCGGGTCCGCGCTGGCGGGGCTGGGGGGCGTCATGTGGGGGCTCTACCAGGAGGTCGTGAGTGCCCATATGGGCAATCAGGCGATGATCCTGATCTTTATCGTCGTCATCATCGGCGGGCTGGGCAGCGTCGAGGGCTGTTTCATCGGCGCCCTGTTGGTGGGACTGATGCAGAACTATGTCGCGTTTCTGGAACCCAAGGTGGCGCTGATTTCCAATATCGGCCTGATGGTCGCGATCCTGATGTGGCGCCCCATGGGCATGATCCCGGTGGTGAAGGCAAAATGATCAAAGCGGTTCTTTCGGGCGACATGCCCCGCTCATCGGTGCTGGCCCTGATCCTGGGGCTGATCCTGATCTGTCTGGCGCTGGCGCCCTTCCTGTTTCCCGGCGTGCGCACCGTCGATACGGCGGCACGGATCTGCGTGTTCATCGTGCTGGTGGCCAGCTACGATCTGCTCTTGGGCTATGGCGGCATCGTCAGTTTCGCCCATACCATGTTCTTTGGCATCGGCGCCTATGGGGTCGCACTGGCCCTGACCCATATGGGGCGCGGGTTCGACGCGATCCTTGTGGGCGCGGGTGCGGGTGCGCTGCTGGCGGCGGTGCTGGCCTTTGTCATCGGCCTCTTCAGCCTGCGGGTAAGGGCGATCTTCTTTGCCATGATCACGCTTGCGGTGGCCTCGGCGGTGGCCGTTCTGGTCAGCCAGCTGTCGGGCCTGACCGGGGGCGAGGATGGGCTGACCTTCAAGACGCCGCGCGCGCTGGGACCGGCGTTCAAATTCGGGGACGAGCTGTTCGGGGTGAAGCTGAACGGCAAGCTGCTCTCCTATTACGTCGTGTTCATCGGCAGTCTGATCCTGTTCCTGCTGATGCTGCGGGTGGTGAACTCACCCTTTGGGCGGGTGTTGCAGGCGATCCGCGAGAATGATTTCCGCGCCGAGGCGATCGGCTATCGGGTGGTCTACTACCGGGTCGCGGCGACTTGTCTCTCGGCGGCGGTGGCGGCGCTGGCGGGCAGCCTCTATGCGATCTGGCTGCGCTATGTCGGGCCGGATACCACGCTGAGCATGGAGATCATGATCGACATCCTGCTGATGGTGGTGATCGGTGGCATGGGCACCATGTATGGCGCGGTGATCGGGGCAACGCTGCTGGTCTTGGCGCAGAACTATCTGCAAAACCTGATGGGCGTTGCCGGGTCTCTGGTCGAGGGGGTGCCGGTGCTGCCGCAACTCTTGGATGCCGACCGCTGGCTCTTGTGGCTGGGCGTCCTGTTCATCCTCAGCGTCTATTTCTTCCCTACCGGAGTGGTGGGCCGGCTGCGGCGCAGTTAGGCGCGGCGGATGCGCTCGGCGGCGGCGGCATATCCACCTGCCGCCCCGTCGATGAAATGCACATGGTCGTCGCGCATGGCCGAGGGCACGAAACAGGTCATCATCGCCTCGTCCTGGGCAAAGAGACCATAGCGGATCTTGCCGCGTTGCCGGGCCTCTTCAAGGATTGCCTCTAACCGGGCGCGAGTCTCGCTATCGCAGTCGAGGGTCATCTTCAGCCCGTCATCGAATTTGCGGAAATCGGCGTTGCGGCTGACCATGCGGGCATAGTGACCGGGCTGAAAGTCGCCCAACCGCAGGCCGGTGCGGAACAGCAGCCAAATCAGCAGGTTCTGGCCCAGGAGCTTCAGCTTGTGCAGGCCCAGATTGCGGCCCTCGCGCGAGACATGTGCATCGAGTGACAGGCCCGGCGGCGGCCAGGTGACGCCCGGACCACCCGGAGGGACCGGGTGGCCGCCTCTCTCCAGCCCGTCGGCGGTGATGACGACGCGCCGGGCCAGATCGGCAAAGTCGCGCTCGCTTGCCCTGTCGGTCGGATGCACCACAAGAGAGACGATCTGCCCGTTCTGGGCACGCATGTTGGACCAGCGACAGGACAGGCCGGTCAGATCAGGCTGTGCACCGGGCGGGGCCGGGTCGACAGCGAAATCGCCAGCTTTCATCCGCGCCTCGGCCCAGGCCAGCCCGCGTCCCGAGAACATGGCGTAATCGACCCCCGGCGAGGCTGCGTAGCGTGCTACTCGCACATCGCGTCGGGCCGTGCGAATTTCAGCCACCGGAATCAGGGCAGCCCGCAAGGCGATGCCGAACTCCTCTTCCGCCCAGCGGCGCAGATCTGCCAGCACCGCGCGCACTTGCTCGGCCTTGTCACCTGGCACCGCGAAACCGGCGCCGTCGCCGCCAAACACATAGGGAAAGCGCAGGTCGCCCATTGCGTTGATCATGGCCGAGATCACCGCCGCACCCACCATGTTCACTGTCTTGTAGCGCCCGCGCGCGATCTCTCCGGTACTGTCCACGATATCGGCGGTACCCAGCACCCAGTCATCGGGAAGGGGCGTGAACCGGGACGGCTCGGAAAGCTCGGGGAAATCCATCACCGGGCGTAGGGATGCATAAAACGAATCCGGATCGTCAACCATGTGACCCTCATAACAATACCCTTCTACATAGCAGCTTGACGGCGAAATCCAGAGCCTTGCGGCATGACGGGCGCGCTTGTGCGCAGGCCGATAACATGGCAACCATCGCGCACGCGTTCATGTGGGAGGAAAGCGCATGCAGGCCGGTCTGATCATTCTGTGTCTGGCCTATGTGCTCAGCCAGTTCTTTCGTGCCTTTCTGGCGGTGCTGACCGCCGATCTGGCCCGTGATATCGGCGCGCAGCCCGACGACCTGGCCTTTGCCTCGGGTCTGTGGTTTCTCACCTTCGCCGCGATGCAGATCCCCGTTGGCTGGGCGCTGGACCGGATCGGCCCGCGCCGGACGGCCGCAGCGCTGCTGATGGTGGGTGGCGGTGGTGGCGCTGCATTGTTTGCCCTGGCCACGGCACCCCTGCATATCAGCGCGGCGATGGTACTGATTGGTGTGGGCTGTTCACCGGTGCTGATGGCCTCGTATTTCATCTTTGCGCGCGAATACCCGCCGGCGCGCTTTGCCACATTGGCTGCCGTGATGCTGGGTGTCGGGTCGGTGGGCAATCTGGTGGCCTCGTACCCGACCGCGCTGGCGGTCGAGCTGATGGGCTGGCGCGCGACGCTGGCCGGGCTGGCGGCGATCTCGGCGGCGGTTGCGGTTGGCATCTGGCTATCGGTGCGTGACCCCGAAATGGTGCAGCACGATACCAAAGGCTCGCTGCTCGACCTGTTGAAGCAGCCGCTTTTGTGGACGATCCTGCCGCTGATGCTGGTGGCCTATGCGCCCTCGGCGGCGCTGCGCGGGCTTTGGGCAGGACCCTACCTGCGCGATGTGTTCGGGCTTGAGACCAGCCAGATCGGGCAGGCGACGCTGATCATGGGGGCGGCGATGATTGCCGGCACCTTTGCCTATGGTCCGCTCGATCGGGTTCTCGGCTCTCGGAAATGGGTGGTGTTCGGAGGCAATCTGGGCGGCGCGCTGGCGCTGGGTCTGCTGGTTCTGTGGATCGACCTTGGTGTCTGGTCCTCGGTGGCGCTGATGGCGGCGATCGGCTTTCTGGGCGCCTCGTTTCCGGTGATCATGGCGCATGGCCGCGCCTTTATCCCTGCACATCTGGTTGGGCGGGGTGTGACGCTTCTCAACCTCTTTGGCATCGGCGGTGTCGGGTTGATGCAATTCGTCACCGGGCGCCTGCACGAAGGCTATGCCGCCGCCGGCCCGGCCGCGCCCTATACTGCGATCGTGACCTTTTTCGCGGTCTCGATGGCGGTTGGTCTGGTGATCTATCTGTTCAGCCGCGACAGTCTGGCCTGACAGGGGCCTTTCCTCGCCGCCACTTTCCCTGTATGGAACCGCCGCCGGTCAAGGCGACCGGGTATATCTGGAGAAACAAGAAAATGGGTTATCGCGTCGTCGTCGCTGGCGCCACGGGCAATGTGGGCCGCGAAATGCTGAACATACTGGCCGAGCGCCAGTTCCCCGTGGATGAGATTGCCGCGTTGGCAAGCCGTAAATCCCTGGGCACCGAAGTCAGCTTTGGCGACAAGACTATCAAGACCCAGGATCTGGACACTTTCGACTTCACCGGCTGGGACATGGCGCTGTTCGCCATCGGCTCGGACGCGACCAAGGTCTATGCGCCAAAGGCGGCGGCGGCTGGGTGCGTGGTGATCGACAACAGCTCGCTCTACCGCTACGACCCCGAGATTCCGCTGATCGTGCCCGAGTGCAACCCGCAGGCGGTGCACGGCTACAAGAACAAGATGATCATCGCCAATCCCAACTGCTCGACTGCACAGATGGTGGTGGCGCTGAAGCCTCTGCATGACCGCGCCAAGATCAAGCGCGTCGTCGTCTCGACCTATCAGTCGGTGTCGGGCGCGGGCAAGGAAGGCATGGACGAGCTGTGGGAACAGACCAAGGCGGTCTATAACCCGACCTCGGACGTGCCGCCGAAGAAGTTCCAGAAGGAGATCGCCTTCAACGTCATTCCCCATATCGACGTCTTCATGGAAGACGGCTCGACCAAGGAAGAATGGAAGATGGTCGCCGAAACCAAGAAGATCGTCGATCCCTCGATCAAGGTCACCGCGACCTGCGTGCGGGTGCCGGTCTTTGTCGGGCACTCCGAAGCGGTGAACATCGAGTTCGAGGAATTCCTGGACGAGGACGAGGCCCGCGACATCCTGCGCGAGGCGCCCGGTATCATGGTGATCGACAAGCGCGAGCCCGGTGGCTATGTCACGCCCAAGGAATGCGTTGGCGATTTCGCCACCTTCATCAGCCGCATCCGGCAGGACTCGACCGTCGAGAACGGTCTGAACCTGTGGTGCGTTTCGGATAACCTGCGCAAGGGCGCGGCGCTGAACGCGGTTCAGATCGCCGAATTGCTGGGCCGCGAGGTCCTGAAGAAGGGCTGACAACGCGCAAGGCACCCACTTACTGGCACCCTCGCCCGACCGGGCGGGGGTGTTTTTGATTGCTCTGTTAATTGAATCAACTCAAGGTGGTTTCACCGCGCGTTTTCGCACTGAAAATGCCCTGTTTCCGAATTCTCCAAAATCTGTCTAATTCATGGCCAATTTTGGCCAGATCGCGGACAAACTTTTGTTTTTAATGTGATTTATCACTTTTTTGACACAATCTTGCGCGATTCCCGACCGAATCGCGGCCAAACATTAAGTCATAAGGAAGTCGAACCTTCGGCGGACAAGGCAAGCGCCATCACCTGGTCATCATCGGTTAGATACCGGATGGGTTGTGTCCTGCACCCTGAGCCGTCGAAGCTGTGCCAAGCGTAAAGAGTCCGAAGCGCCGCCCTGCCGCGGTGCCACCCAACGGATCGAACATAACAAGGCGGTATCGCCTCTGGACAAAGAGGAAAACGAAAATGGCAACCATCATCACCTTCCCGCGTCGCGACATCCAAACCCCCGCTTCGGGCGTCGAGGCCAACGCCGACAATGTCTTGTCACTTGCCGACTGGCGGGCACGGGGCCGGGCGCTGCGTACCGCAAACGGCGTGTTCTTCGTTTCGAGCCCCTGGGGCAGTTCCGGCGACGCCGCCTGATCCAGACCGTTCAACACCATATTCAGGAGTGACAGAAATGACCCCCAATCTTGCCCAGAAAGCCCGCCAGAACCGTATCGCAGCACTGCAACATCTGCGCCTGACCCGACAGGGCGCCGAGATGGAGAGCGAGGTGATCAACCTGTTTGCCCACCGCGCGCGGCAAATGGCCAAACCGATCTTCAGTTCGGTGCGGGCCCGGGTCGAGGAGGAGCGGATCGCCGCCTGAGACCATATTCGGTTGGACGTGCAAAAGGCGCCCGCCGGGCGCCTTTTCTTTTCAACGTGTCGAGCGGAAAGGCCCGTTTGGCGACTGGTCGCTCAGTCGACACAGCTATGTTCAGGCCGCCTCAGACGGGTACGAAACGTTCCTCTGCCGGCTCGTAGCATTGCAGGCCACCTTCGCCGATATCGGTCCAGAGCCCGTGCAGGCTCAGGCTGCCTTCGTCGACCGCCGAGGCGATGAAGGGGAAGGTCATCAGGTTCTCCAGCGAGGCGACGACGGCGTGTTTTTCCAGTTGTCGGACCTGCTCGTCCTCGTCCTCGATCTTGGCCACATGATCGTATTTCGGCTTGAGGATATCCATCCAGCGCCCGACAAAGCTCTCTTTTGCTTCCAGTTGCGGGGCGTGGCCCTTGCACATGTCGAGGCACCCGCGCACGCCACCGCATTGCGAATGGCCCAGCACGATCAGGTGCGCGACCTTCAGCACCGTTACTGCATATTCCACTGCGGCGCTGGTGCCGTGGTGGTCGCCATCGGGCAGATAGGGCGGCACCAGATTGGCGACATTGCGGTGGATAAAGAACTCTCCCTGGTCGGCCCCGAAGATCGACGTCACATGCACCCGGCTGTCACAGCATGAGATCACCATGGCACGCGGCCGCTGGCCCTCGGTCGCGAGGCGTCGGTACCAAACCTGGTTCTCGGCATAGGTTGTCGCCTTCCAGCCGTGGTAGCGCTGGACCAGATAGTTGGGCAGAGGGCGGGCGAGTTTCATTCTTGTCTTTCCTGTCGCTGACCTGTCGTGACAGCCTCCTTTAGGCCAGTTTGAAAGAAAATTCGAGGTATTTCCCGTCGTAGCGGAAACCTTTTGAAAACCTCTCGCAGAACAGGATGTCGAACGTGTCGTGGGGGCACAAGACTTTGGGGTGAGATGTGGTGGTTGAAGTAATCACGCTTGTGCAAAGCGAATCCGTGCGGCTGGACCCGGATCGGCTGGGCGGGCTGTATCGGCAATTGGGAGATGCCGGTGCCGAGGATGTCGTGTGTCGTGCGATCGAGGAATTGGCCGTGAGGTTGACCAATTGCGAAAGGCTGTGGCGGGACCGCGATTGGAAAGCATTGCGCAAATGCGCCCGCTCGCTGATCGCGATATCCGAACAGATCGGCATGGTGGCGCTCGCTCGTGTCGCGCGTCTGCTCACCGATGCTATCGACAACGGCGACTATGTCGCCACCAGCGCCGTGCTCTACCGGCTGATCCGCGTGGGCGAGAAATCCCTGACCGAGGTCTGGGATCAGCAGGACCTGTCGATCTGAACCTGCTATCTGAGGGCTTGCAGGTCGCGGCAGGCCCGATAGTCTGGACCTGTCACCATGTTGGAAAGGTCGCAGATGCCCCTCAGTTTCGCCCCCGCCGACGCGGATGCGCTGCCACTTCATGTCATCGATCAGGCCGCTCTGGACGATTGGCTGCGCGGTCAACCGGCGCCGATCGTGACCTGGGTCAAGGCGAGCGGGTTTACCGGCGCCATTGGTCAGGCGCTGGCGGTCCCGAGCGAAACCGGGGCGCCCGTCATGGCGCTGGCGGGTTACGGCAGTGCCCAGACTCGCGCCCGCAAACGCTTTGTCCTGGCCGCCGCGGCCGAGAAGCTGCCCGAAGGTATCTGGCGCATCGCCTCGGGCTTGCCCGAGGCGCAGGCCGAGGCCGAGTGTTTCGGCTGGCTGATGACCGGATATGCGTTTGACCGGTACAAGGGTCAGTCGCCGGCCAAGGCGCGTCTGGTGGCCCCCGCCGGGGTTGACGCCGCCCGCATCGAGGCGATGGCTGCCGCCGAGGTGCTGACCCGCGACCTGATCAACACGCCGGCTCAGGACATGGGCCCCGATGCGCTGCAAGCGGCGGTCGAGGCGCTTGCGGATGAATTTGGCGCGACCTGCACCGCGATCGTCGGCGACGACCTGCTCAGCCACAACTTCCCGATGATCCATGCGGTCGGACGTGCCGCCGCCCGCGCGCCGCGATTGATCGAACTGCGCCGGGGCAAGAGCGGTCCGAAACTGACGCTGGTGGGCAAGGGGGTCTGTTTCGATACCGGCGGTCTGAACCTCAAGCCGGGCAACAGCATGGCTCTGATGAAAAAGGACATGGGCGGGGCGGCCAACGTCCTGGGCCTGGCGCGGATGATCATGGCGCTGGATCTGCCGGTGCAACTCAGGGTGCTGATCCCTGCGGTGGAAAACGCGGTGTCGGGCAATGCGTTGCGACCCGGCGATATTCTGACCTCGCGCAAGGGGCTGACGGTCGAGATCAACAATACCGATGCCGAGGGGCGGCTGGTGCTGGCTGATGCGCTGGCACTGGCGGACGAGGGCGCGCCCGATCTTGTGATCTCGATGGCAACGCTGACCGGTGCCGCGCGGGTCGCGGTTGGCCCCGATCTGGCGCCCTTCTACAGTGATGACGACAGCGCCGCGCAGGCCTTGGCCGAGGCGGCGGCAGGCGCGGCGGATCCGGTCTGGCGAATGCCGTTCCACCCCCCGTATGAAGAGATGATCGAGCCGGGCATCGCAGATCTGGACAACGCACCCGGCGGCGGTTTCGCCGGGTCGATCACCGCCGCGCTGTTCCTGCGCCGCTTTGTCGACGCGCGCTACATGCATTTCGATATCTATGGCTGGCAGCCGGTCAAGGCGCCGGGCCGTCCCAAGGGTGGCGTGGGTCAGGGTCCGCGAGCGCTGTTGGCGGCGCTGCCACGGATGCTGAACCTGTGAGCGGCCCCTGCATCCTGCGCCCGGTCGTCGACCTGTTGCGCCGCCCGGAGGGGCCGCGAGAACGGCAGGTTCTGCTGGGCGCACGGGTCGAGGTGCTGGAAACTCTGGGCGACTGGGCCCGTATCCGCGCCGAAAAGGACGGCTACGAGGGCTGGCTGCGCGCCGATACTCTGGGCGCAGAGGAGGCGCCGACCCATTGGGTCAGTGCGCCCGCAACCCATGCCTATGCCCGCGCCGACCTGAAAAGCCCCGACCTGATGGCGCTGAGTTTCGGGTCACGGGTCAGGGTGCGCGCGGTGTCTGACCGGTTTGCCGAAACGGCGCAAGGCCATATCCCGGTGCAGCACCTGACCCCGATGGGCGAGACGTTGACCGACCCCGTGGCGGTGGCCGAGCTGTTTCTGGGAACGCCTTATCTCTGGGGTGGGGACAGTCGCTGGGGTATCGACTGTTCGGGGTTGGTGCAGGCGGCGCTGCTGGCCTGTGGTCACCCTTGTCCCGGCGACAGCGGCCCGCAATCACGCGCCGTGGGCACCTTGCTGGCGCCTGGCACCCAGCCTCAGCGTGGCGATCTGCTGTTCTGGAGCGGTCACGTGGCGCTGGTCGCGGATGCCGACCGCATCCTGCACGCCAATGCCAATGACATGGCGGTCGCTTATGAGCCGACCGCTGCGGCAATCGCGCGTATCATCGCGCAGGGCGAAGGGCCAGTGACAGCGCATCGCAGGCCCGCCATCCCCGCTTGAACCCGTGTCTCGGGTTCGGTAGGGACAGAATGCGCGCAATCGGGAGGCATTTATGCAGGACGATCCGAAAACACTGGTTTCCACCGACTGGCTCGCCGCCCATCTGAAGGATCCCGATCTGCGGATTCTCGACGGGTCCTGGCACCTGCCGCATCTGGGACGTGACGCCAAGGCTGAATATGATGCCGCCCATATCCCCGGCGCGCGGTTCTTCGATATCGACGATATCTCGGACCACCGCTCGGACCTGCCGCATATGGTGCCACCGGTCGAGAAATTCATGTCGCGACTGCGGGCGATGGGCGTGGGCGATGGCCATCAGGTCGTGGTCTATGACACGCTTGGCCTGCAATCGGCGGCGCGCGTCTGGTGGTTGTTCAAGCTGATGGGGCAGGACAATATAGCGGTTCTGGATGGCGGTCTGCCGAAGTGGCAGGCCGAGGGACATCCGATCGAGGACCTGCCACCGGTGATCCGTGACCGGCACATGACTGTTCGCGTCCAGAACCACCTGCTGCGGGATGTCACCCAAGTGTCGGCGGCGGCCAAGCTCAATGATCACGAGATCGTCGATGCCCGCTCGGCCGGGCGCTTTGCCGGAACCGATCCCGAACCGCGCCCGGGTCTGCGTGGCGGCCATATCCCGGGGTCGAAGAACGTGCCTTTTGGCACGCTCTTGAACAAGAACGGCACGATGAAATCGCCCGCCGATTGCCGCGCCGTGTTCGAGGCCGCGGGCGTCGATCTGTCCAAGCCGGTGATCACCACCTGCGGTTCGGGTGTGACGGCGGCGATTCTCAGCCTGGCGCTTCAGCGCATGGGCAAGACCGATCACTCGCTTTATGACGGCTCCTGGGCTGAATGGGGTGCCTTCCCGACCCTGCCCGTCGCAACTGGAGAGAACTGATGTTCGAAAACCTCAAGGCGCAGCCTGCGGACAAGATCCTTGCATTGATGCAGATGTACAAGGACGATCCGCGCACCGACAAGATCGACCTGGGCGTTGGCGTCTACAAGAACGCCGAGGGCGTGACCCCGGTGATGCGCGCCGTGAAGGCCGCAGAAAAGATCGTGTGGGAGCAACAGGAGAGCAAATCCTATACCGGGTTGATTGGCGATCCGGCCTATTCGGATGCGATGATCAAGCTGATCCTGGGCGATGCCGTGCCGCGCGCCAATGTCGGCGCTGCGGCCACGCCGGGTGGCACCGGTGCCTGTCGGCAGGCGTTCGAGCTGATCAAGATGGCCAGCCCCGAGGCGCGGGTTTTCGTGTCGGACCCGACCTGGCCCAACCATATCTCGATCCTGAACTATCTGGGCATGACCATGGTGCCCTATCGCTATTTCGATGCCGAAAGCCGTGGGGTCGATTTCGAGGGTATGCTGGCCGATCTGGGTCAGGCGCGCGCGGGCGACGTGGTGCTGCTGCATGGCTGCTGCCACAACCCGACCGGCGCCAACCTGAACCTGAGCCAGTGGCAAGAGGTGGTGAAGCTGATCAACGCCAAGGGTCTGGTGGCGATGATCGACATCGCCTATCAGGGCTTTGGCGACGGGCTGGAGGAAGATGCGCAAGGTACCCGGCTGGTGGCCGCGTCGGTCAAGGAGTGCCTGATCGCGGCGTCCTGCTCGAAGAACTTCGGTGTCTATCGCGAGCGCACCGGCCTGTTGATGGCGGTGAGCCAGGACAGCGGCCAGACCGCGCTTAACCAGGCAACCCTGGCGTTTCTGAACCGTCAGAACTACTCCTTCCCGCCCGATCACGGGGCGCGGGTGGTGACGACGATCCTGAACGATGACGCGCTGCGCGCCGACTGGATGGCCGAGCTGGAGGAAATCCGCCTGTCGATGCTGGGTCTGCGTCAGCAATTGGCCGACGAGTTGCAGCGTCTGAGCGGCTCGGACCGGTTCGGCTTCATCGCGCAGCATCGCGGCATGTTCTCGCGCATCGGCGCGGCGCCCGAGCTGGTCGAGAAGTTGCGGACCGAATTCGGCATCTACATGGTGGGTGACAGCCGGATGAATATCGCCGGGCTGAACGCCAAGACGGTACCAATTCTGGCCAAGGCGATCATCGACGCCGGGATCTGAACCCCAGCGCCCAATGGCAAAGGCCGCCCCGACGGGCGGCCTTTTGTCGTTTCAGGGGGTAAAGCCCGGCACGAACTGGTGCAGATAGGCCAGCCATTCGGGCGGCAGCGTGATCTCGTAGAACGCCCCCAGCAACATCGCCACGATCAGCCAGGCGACGGTGATCCCTGCCAGCACGATGCCCCAGAACGCCGCGCGGGCCTGTCCCCGTACGCCCCAGCGCAGCAGGATCAGCCGCAAGGCACAACCCAGATGCACGAACAGGGCAATCACGCCGAGGCTGTAATAGGGGATGAAATACCAGGTGAAGGGCGCGCCGCTCATCACCGAGGCGGGCCAATAGAAATTGGTGTCCAGCCCATCGACCCAGCGCGCCAATACCAGCGCGATCAGGTGTTCGGTCATGAAATAGAGCACCATCCCGCCCGAAATGACCTGTGCCCGTGCCCAAGGCTCGCGTAACCCGCGCCGGACACGGGCAATCAGCAGCTTCAAGCCCAGTCCCATCTGCACCAGCGCCGAGGCCAGAACCAGCGGCTCGACCACCGGGTTGCGATAGATCAGGCGCAGTGCATCCTGGGTGGCGTTATAGGCGTTCACGCCCCATAGCCCGGACAGGTGGGTGATGAAATGCAGCAGCAGGAAAGCGGCAAACACCGCCCCGTTCCAGCGGTGAATCTTGCGGGCGATCATGGCGCCTACTCCTTGGCGGTCGTGTCTTGCGAAAGTTTGTCTTGGAACCAGGCCAGCGCCTTGGCGGCCTGTTCCGGTGGGGTGTCCTGCATCCCCATCTTCAGGATATCCGACAGCGTCACACCGGCCAGTTCGCGCCGCCACGCCGCCTCGGCCCGCCACATGGATCGGGCGATGCCGCAGGGGCGAAGGTATTTGTCATCGGCCACGCCGCTGGGCCCGCAGCGGCGGAGCTCGGTGCAGCGGAACTGGCGCTCGGGGCCGTCGATGGCCTGAACCATGTCGAGCAGGGTGATTTGCGCAGGTGGGCGGGCCAGCGCATAGCCGCCGCGCGGCCCGCGGCGGGTTTCGACAATGCCCGCCGCCGACAGTTTCTGCATCTGCTTGGCCAGATAGGGCTCGGGCAGGTCAAAGAATTCGGCCAGCAACCGCGCGGGCAGGGATGTATCGGGGGGCAGGGCGGCCAGCAGGCTACAGGCATGCGCCGCCCATTCCAGTCCTTCGGTGTGTTTCATAAATACGGATAAAGAGTATCCGTAATTGATTCGTCAAGTGTCGGGCACAAAAAAGACCCGGGCACGATGGCCCGGGCAAGGTCTCACCAATGGTGAGGAAGGAAGGTCAGCTTTTCGAGAATTCGGGATAGGCCTCCATGCCCAGTTCCGCCATGTCGAGACCGTTGATCTCTTCCTCTTCGCTGACACGGATGCCCATGACTGCTTTGAGGATGAACCAGACCACACCCGATACGACAAAGGTGAACACACCGACCACGATGATGGCATAAAGCTGGGTGCCCAGGCTTGCGTCGCCATTGGTCAGGCAGACCGCAAGCGTGCCCCAGATACCGGCCATCAGGTGCACCGGAATGGCGCCGACCACATCGTCGATCTTGAGCCGGTCGAGGAAGGGCACGGCGAACACGACGATCACGCCACCCACTGCACCGATCAGGGTGGCCGAGCCCAGGCCCGGGGTCAGCGGCTCGGCGGTGATCGACACCAGGCCAGCCAGCGCGCCGTTCAGCACCATGGTCAGGTCGACCTTCTTGTAGAGCAGCTGCGTCAGCAGCAGCGCCGCAATGGCCCCACCGGCAGCGGCGGTGTTGGTGTTGGCAAAGATGCGGCTGATATCGGCGACGTTCCCGGCGGTATCCATGTACAGCTGCGAGCCACCGTTGAAGCCGAACCAACCCAGCCACAGGATGAACGTGCCCAGCGTGGCCAGCGGCAGGTTCGAGCCCATGAAGGGGATCACGCGACCGTCCTTGTACTTGCCCAGACGCGGACCCAGGATCAGGGCACCGGCAAGCGCTGCCCAGCCACCGACCGAATGCACCACGGTCGAACCGGCGAAGTCGAGGAAACCCGCACCGTCAAGGAAGCCGCCGCCCCATTTCCACGACGCCTGGATGGGATAGATCAGCCCGGTCAGTACCAGCACGAAGATCAGGAAGGGCCACAACTTGATCCGTTCGGCCAGCGTGCCCGACACGATCGAAGCGGTGGTGGCGCAAAACATCAGCTGAAAGTAGAAATCCGATCCGACCGAGGCATAGGTCAGGTCGGTCTCGGTATCGGCAAGACCAACCGGTTCCATCGCGGCGGGCGAGAAGGCGCCCAGAACACCGTCGATCGACCAGCCATCGCCCGGATACATCAGGTTATAGCCGATCAGGAAATACATCAGCGCCGCCAGCGAAAACAGCGCGATATTCTTGGTCAGCTGCATGGTCACGTTCTTTTGCCGGACCAGCCCGGCCTCGAGCATGGTGAAGCCCGCGGCCATCCACATGACCAGAAAGCCCGAGACCAGGAACATGAAGGTGGTGAAGATATAGCCGATTTCCTCGTTCGGCGGGGTAGTGTCCGCTGCGGCCTCCTGGGTCAGGCCCAGCGTGGGCAGCACGATCAGCGCCGCCGCCGGAAGAAGTGTCTTGATAAGCGTCATGGCTTTGGTTCCCTTGGATGATTCTGACGGTCGGCTTACAGCGCGTCGTCGTCGGTTTCCCCGGTGCGCACGCGCAGGGCCTGCTCGACGTCGAGGACGAAAATCTTGCCATCACCGATCTTTCCGGTGCGGGCGGTGCGGGCGATGGTGTCGGCGATCTGCTCGGCCATCTGGTCGGCGACGACCAGTTCCAGCTTGATCTTGGGCACGAAGTTCACGGTGTATTCCGCGCCGCGATAAATCTCGGTATGGCCCGACTGGGTGCCGAAGCCCTTGATCTCGGTGACCATCATGCCGCGTATGCCGGCCTCGGTCAGCGCTTCGCGCACTTCGTCCAGCTTGAACGGTTTGATCGTTGCAATGATCAGTTTCACGTCTTTCCCCTTCGTTCAGCCGGCGTATCCGGCGTGTTTGCACTTGCAGAAAGACAGCGTCAGAGGCGGTTTCGGAACGAAATCTCGGCAAGATCGGGGTCGGAATCGTGGAATGTTGCACATTTTTTGCACATCTGCGCGCGAATGCACAAAAAATCATCGGCGATTAAAGGGGAAGATCGGGAAAAACACACCTCAACAGCCCTGCCCACCCGCGCTATGGTGCGGCACAGGCAAAGACCGGGCAGAATGGGCATGACGGATTCCAAGCGTCGCAAATCGCAGCTTGTCGCGGACAAGCGATATCAGACCAAGGGCAAACCGGCCGCCAAGACCGGGCCCAAGAGAAAACCCGCGCCCAAGCGCAAGGCGCCACCTCCCAAACGCCCCAGTCGCAGCGGCCCGCTGGGCTGGATCGGGCGGTTCTTTGGCTGGATCTTCGGCCTGATCTGGGGCTTTGCCTGGCGGATCGGGATGATCGTGATGCTGCTGATCGGTCTGGCCGTGGCGCTGGTTTATTCGACCCTGCCTGACGTGACCGCATTGCTGGACGGACGGGCGCGCGGGTCGGTCACACTCCTCGACCGCGAGGGAGATGTTTTTGCCTGGCGCGGCGACCAGTTCGGCGGGGTAATCACCACAGATACCGTCTCGCCACATCTCAAGAACGCGGTCGTCGCGACCGAGGACAAGCGGTTCTACTACCATGTCGGCATCAGCCCCCGCGGGGTGGCCAGCGCCGTTCGCATCAACCTGCGCGAAGGGCGCGGTCCGCTGTCTGGGCATGGCGGATCGACCATCACCCAACAGACCGCGAAACTTCTGTGCCTGGGGGTGCCTTTTGATCCCGACGAATGGAAATCCGAAGCGGAGTACGAATCCGACTGCCGTCGCGGTTCGCTGTGGCGCAAGGTCAAGGAGGCCGTTTATGCCCTCGCGATGGAGGCCAAGTACAGCAAGGACGAGATCCTCAACATCTATCTGAACCGTGCCTTCCTGGGTGCTGGCGCGCGTGGTTTCGAGGCCGCCAGCCAGCGTTACTTCGGTAAATCATCGGCCCAGGTGGACCCGGCGGAGGCGGCTATGCTGGCCGGGCTTCTGGTGGCGCCGACCCGTTATGCGCCCACCAACAGCCTCACGCGCTCGCAGGAGCGGGCACGCGTCGTCGTGGCACTGATGGAAGAGCAGGGATACCTGACCTCGGCTCAGGCCGATGACGCCCGCGCCAATCCGGCCCGCCTGTCCGAGGCCGCCGCCGCCCAGGCGGGGGGCTATTTCGCCGACTGGGTGATGAGCGAGCTGCCCGACTATTTCGGCGGCAACACAACCGAAGACGTGATCATCCGCACCACGCTTGATCAACGTATCCAGACCTCGGCTGAAGAGGCGATGCGTTTCGTGTTCCAGGAAAAGGTGCGCGACGGGTCCAAGGCACAGGCCGCAATCGTGGTGATGTCTGCCGACGGGGCGGTGCGCGCCATGGTCGGTGGGCGCGATACCAGGGTAACGGGCGCGTTCAACCGCGCCACCCAGGCCGCACGGCAGACCGGTTCTTCGTTCAAGCCGTTCGTCTATGCGACGGCGCTGGAACTTGGGCATTCACCGCTCGATACCGTTGTGGACGAACCCTATTGCATCAACATTCCGGGATCGGGGCAATGGTGCCCCAAGAACTATACCAACAAGCATTATGGCCGGGTCACGCTGGCCGATGCGCTCAAGGACTCGCTGAACGTGCCCGCGGTCAAGGTGGCCGAGGCGATGGGGCTGGACAATGTGCGCAAGGTGGCCAGTGATTTCGGTATCGAAAGCGATCTGGCGGCGGGGCCGGCGCTGGCGCTGGGCGCCTCGGAAAGCTCGCTGATCGAGATGACAGGCGCCTATGCCGGCATCCTGAACGGCGGTTCGTCGGTCGAGCCCTATGGCCTGACCGAGTTGCGCCTTCAGGGCGAGAACGAGGTGCTGATGGCGACCGGAACCGGCATCGGTGAACGGGTGATCAACAAGGACGCCGCCGCGCAGCTGATCTGGATGATGGAAAAGGTGATCTCCGAAGGCTCGGGCCGTCGCGCCGCGTTGCCGGGGCGTCCCGCTGCGGGCAAGACCGGCACCACCCAGGCCGCCCGCGATGCCTGGTTCATCGGCTTTACTGCCGACTACGTGGCCGGTGTTTGGATGGGATATGACGACAACACGCCGCTCAAGGGGGTTACCGGCGGCGGATTGCCGGCCGAGATCTGGCACGAGACCATGATCCGTGTACACGAGGGCACCCCTGTGAATCCGCTGCCGATGCAGGCGCCACGCCAGCCCAAGCCGATTGCCCAACCCAAACCGCAAGAGCCCAAGGGTGGGTTTGGTCAGGCGGTGGATCAGCTGTTGCGGGATCTGTTCGGGAACTGACCGGTCCGGGCCGGGCGCGGGGTTACCCCGCGCTGGCCAGATCGCGGATCAGCGCGTTCAGGTCGCCCTTGCGTCGATCCAGCATCGAGCCGATCTCGGTACGCTCGGTCAACAACAGGTTCACCCCTTCGATGAACATGTTGAAGAACTTGTCCTTGCCGGATTTGTCCGAAACCAGAAAGGTCACGTCAAACGGTGCCTGACCTTGCAGCTTGACCGAGGTCTTGACCTCGTAACCTGCCTTGATCTTGCGCGCGGTCTTGACGGTCACCTCACCGCCGATGAACTCGCGGAACCGTTTGCCATATTTGCGCGAGATGTACCCCTGAAACGCCTGGGTAAAGGACCGCAGCTGTGCAGGAGAGGCTGTGCGTGCGTCCGGCCCCAACGCATAGCGCGCCATGATCGGCACATCGCCGTAGCGAACAAACAGTTTCTCGAAATCGCGGATCATCGCACTCTCGGATTTGCCCGACGCGATCACTCGGTTGATTTCTGTCACCACCTCGTTGACCAGCGATGCCGCGCGTGCCTCGGTCAATGCAAAGGCCGGCAAAGGCAGTGCCAGAGAAGTCAGGCCAGCACAGACGGTAGTGACGAAGGAGCGGCGGGAGAAGAGCTTACTCGGCATAAGGGTCCTCGTAGGGGTCGGTCGCAGCGGCAGAGCCGGGATCCGCATAGGGGTCGGTGTAGAGACCCAGATAGGCATCCTCGTCGTCGCCTGCCAGTTCAAATCGGCGGTTTTGCAGATAGATCAGGCGAAGCTGGGCGTAACTGTCAGAGCTGCCATAGAGAATCGAATCGACTGTGTCAGAGTACAGGCCGCGGTCACCCAGGCGCCGGACGATTTCGGCATAAAGACCAAGGTTGTTGATCGGGCGCGTCGGGGCAAAGTCCACGGGATTGGTGAACAGATTGACAAAAACGCCGACTGCATCGCGTGTGGTGGACGGGCCATAGAGCGGCAGTTCCAGATAGGGGCCTTCGGCAAAGCCCCAGGCATGCAGGGTTTCGCCGAAATCGGTATCGGCGCGCGGGATCTCGAAATCGCTGGCCGGATCGGCCAGGCCGGCAAAACCGACGGTCGAATTCACCAGAAAACGGGCCAGGGTCGTGCCCATTTCCTTGGGCTTTCCCTGCAACAGATAGTCCACCGCCTGTCCGGGCAGCGACAGGTTTTCCGCGAACATGTTGAATGAATTCACCATCGGACGGGGCACAACCGTGACATAGCCTTTGGCCGCTGGGCGGAAAAACGCCTTGTCGACCCCCCGGTTGAAGTTGTGTATCGCTCGGTTTGTGTTTTCATAAGGGTCGTGGACCCGCCCGCCGCCGTTCGAATCCGGGGCCGGCCCGGCACAGGCGGTCAGGACCGCAAGCAAAGGGACAAGGCTGAACCGAAAGATGGAGATTGAGAGTTTGGGCATGGCGGTCTCGGTGCGTAACCTGCGAGCTGATATTCGATTCGGGCTTGAAATGAACGTGGCTAGGATGTGTTTCTACGGATGCATTGGAGACACATAGTTTATCTTCCCGGGATTTGAAACAGGGTCGGTTCTATCCCGCCCTGTGGATATCGTAATTGTGTCCCAGTCTAGGATGCGCAAAGTTGGAACCAAGGTGACATGAAACCAAAATCATATCTTCACGGTGCCGAGGAGCTGCGCGCCGCGCGCCGGCAAAGCCGAGGACTCTATTGGTTCGTTGCCTTGTTCAGCTTCTTTGCCAACCTTCTGATGCTGACCGGGCCGCTCTATATGTTGCAGGTCTACGACCGCGTGCTGGGCAGTCGGTCGGAACAGACCTTGGTGGCGCTGTCGCTGCTGGTGGTATTTCTCTATGGCGTCATGGGCATACTGGATTACACGCGGGGCCGGGTGATGTCGCGCGCCGGCGCCCGGTTTCAGGAGGCGCTGGACCAGCGCGTGTTCGACGCCATGGTGCGGCGGTCAGCGGTGGCACAGGATCCGGTGGCGCAAACCGGGCTGGCCGATCTCGAATCGGTGCAGCGGTTCATTGCCTCGCCGGTGGCGATGGCGATATTCGACATGCCATGGACACCGATCTTTTTGTTCGCGATCGCGATTTTTCATCCCTGGCTTGGCCTGTTGGCCGTCGTCGGCGGAGCGTTGCTGATCGCGATTACGGGATTCAATCAGCTGTTCTCGCGCAAGCCCGCCCTGCACGCCGCCATTGCGAACAATCGCGCCAGCAAGATGGGAGACGAGATTCGTACCGAGGCTGAGACGATCCAATCCATGGGCATGCGCGGTGCGGCGTTTGGCAGGTGGCGCAAGGCCCGCTTGGCATCGCTGAACGACGGGCTCACTGCTGGCGATGTCATGGGGCGGTTTTCGACCCTGACCAAGACGCTGCGCCTGTTTCTGCAATCGGCGATGCTGGGGCTTGGGGCCTATCTCGTCTTGCAGGGAGAGGTGACACCGGGGGCGATGATCGCCGCCTCGATTCTGATGGGTCGGGCGTTGGCGCCGGTCGAGATGATGGTGAACCAATGGCAGGTGGTTCAGCGCGCGCTCAAGGGCTGGTCGGGCCTGAGCGAGTTGCTGGAAAAGGTACCGCCAGAGAACAAGCGCATGGACCTGCCGAAGCCCAAGGCGAAACTGGACGTGCAGTCGCTGACCGTGGTGCCGCCGGGGGACACGCGGGCGCAGTTGAAGACGGTCAGTTTCACGGTACAGCCGGGACAGGCGGTCGGGGTGATCGGTCCGTCGGGATCGGGCAAGTCGACGCTCGCCCGTGCGTTGACCGGCGTTTGGCGGCCTGCGGGTGGTACGGTGCGGCTCGATGGTGCCGCGCTCGACCAGTACGACGCCGATGTTCTGGGCCAGCATATCGGATATCTGCCGCAACGGGTGCAGCTGTTCGAAGGAACGATCGCCGAGAACATCGCCCGGCTCAGCGGGACGCCGGACCCCGAAAAGGTGGTCGCTGCCGCGACCAAGGCCGCCGTGCATGAAATGATCCTGCAACTGCCGGATGGCTATGACACGCATATCACCGCCGGGGGCGGGCGTCTGTCGGGCGGCCAGATGCAACGGGTCGGCCTGGCCCGTGCGCTTTATGATGATCCGGTGATCGTCATTCTGGACGAGCCCAATTCGAACCTCGACAACGAAGGTTCGGTCGCCTTGAACAAGGCGATCAGATCCCTCAAAGAGGCCGGAAAATCCGTATTGATCATGGCCCACCGTCCCGCCGCTATTGCGGAATGCGACATGCTTTTGGTTCTCGATCACGGTACGCGCGTGGCCTTTGGTCCCAAGGACAAGGTGCTGCGTGAGATGGTGACCAACCATCAGGTTATTCAGCAGAACAAGACGATGGGGGGCGTCCGATGAGCGCGCAAGACTTCTCGGCCCGTAAACCCATCATTCTGGGCCTGATCGGGCTGCTGGTGCTGGTCGGCGGGTTCGGCACCTGGGCGGTGCTCAGCCAGATCGCAGGTGCCGTGGTTGCCGGTGGTCGCATCGAGGTCGATCGTAACCGGCAGGTGGTGCAGCATCTCGATGGCGGTGTGGTGGCCGAGATTCTTGTGGACGAGGGCGACACCGTCGCCGAGGGGCAAACGCTGATCCGGCTCGACGCCAATCTGCTGACCTCGCAATTGCTGATCACCGAGGGCCAGTTGTTCGAACTGATGGCCCGGCGTGGCCGTCTTGAGGCCGAGCGCGATGGCAACACCGAGATCGTGTTCGACGAGGAACTGCTGGAGGCGGCGCGCGGTCGCGCCGAAGTGGCCGAACTGATCGATGGTCAGGAACGTCTGTTCCGGGCGCGGCAGGAATCGGTCACCAAGGAAACCGAACAGCTTGAAAAGCGGCGCGGCCAGATCGGTAATCAGATCGAGGGGATCGTGGCGCAACAACGCTCGCGCCGGTCGCAGCTGGAACTGATCGAACAGGAACTGATCAGCCAGCAATCGCTGCTGGACAAGGGTTTGGCACAGGCGGGGCGTGTTCTCAGCCTCGAAAGGACCAAGGCCGAGCTTGAAGGGGAGCTGGGCGAGTTGATTGCCTCGCAGGCGCAGCAAGAGGGGCGCATCACCGAGATCGACATCGAGATCCTGAAGCTGGGCACGACCCGGCGCGAGGAGGCGATCACCCAGCTGCGCGATCTGCAATATCGCGAGCTGGAAGTGGCCGAACAGCGCCGCTCGATGCGGGAACAGCTGTCGCGGCTGGATATCAAGGCCCCGGTCTCGGGTATCGTATATGGCTTGCAGGTGCATACGCCGCGCTCGGTCATCCGACCGGCCGATCCGGTGCTGTTTCTGGTGCCGCAGGACCGGCCGCTGGTCATCGCGGCGCGGGTCGAAACCATCCATATCGACCAGATTCACGTGGGCCAGCCGGTGACCTTGCGGTTTTCCGCGCTGGATCAGCGCCTGACGCCCGAGTTGATCGGGACCGTGACGCAGGTTTCGGCCGATGCCTTTGTCGACGAGGCCAGCCAGGCGTCTTACTATCGCACCGAAATCCAGCTGAACGAGGGGGAGGCGGACAAACTGCCCGAGGGGGCCGTGCTGATCCCCGGCATGCCGGTCGAGGCCTTTATTCGCACTGCGGACCAATCGCCGATCTACTATCTGGTCAAGCCGCTGGCGGATTATTTTACCAAGGCGTTCCGGGAAACCTGATCTTTGGCCCTTTTCGTGGCGGACGTTCCCGGCTAGCGTCCGCCCGTCAATGCGAACAGGAGGACGCACGCCATGGGATATGAGGACAAGCTGGCCAGCCTGGGGGTGACCCTGCCCAACGCGCCGGCACCGGCGGCCAACTATGTGCCTTTCGTCAAGGTCGGCAATATCGTCTATGTCTCGGGTCAGATCTCGAATGACGAGAATGGCCTGATCACCGGCAAGCTGGGCGACGACATGGAAGTCGATGCCGGTGCCGCCGCCGCGCGTCGTTGCGCGATCAATCTGCTGGCGCAGGTCAAGGCGGCCTGTGGTGGAGACCTCGACGAACTGGTGCGGGTGATCAAACTGACAGGTTTCGTCAACTCGACCGCCGATTTCACCGCGCAGCCGCAGGTGATCAACGGCGCCTCAGATTTCCTGGTCGAGGCGCTGGGCGAAGCCGGGCGGCATTCACGTTCCGCCGTCAGCGCCGCTGCGCTGCCGCTGGGCGTTGCGGTCGAAATCGAAGGTATCTTCGAGGTCAAATGACGCCAGCACTGCCCGCCGCCCTGCTGGGGCGGCCCATCGCGCATCGCGGATATCACGACATCGCCGCCGGACGGCCCGAGAACAGCCGCGCGGCCATCCGCGCGGCAATCGGGGTTGGCTATGGGATCGAGATCGACCTTCAGTTGACAGGCGACGGGCAGGCGATGGTGTTCCACGATTATGACATGGGTCGGCTGACGGGCCGGCCCGGCCCGATCCGTCAGATCTCCGCTGCCGAGGCCGCTGGAATTGCGCTGTTGCATGGCGATGGCGAGGGCATCCCGACGTTGACCGAAATCCTCGACCTGGTGGCGGGTCGGGTGCCGCTGCTGATCGAACTCAAGGATCAGGATGGCGGCATGGGGCCGGATGTGGGGCCGCTGGAACAAGCCACCGCCGAGGCGTTGAGTGGATATCACGGTCCGGTTGCGGTCATGTCCTTCAACCCGCACAGTATCGCGGCCATGGCGCGGTTCGCCCCCGATCTGCCGCGCGGGTTGGTGACCAGCGCCTACGATCCCGCCGAATGGCCGCTGTCGCTGGCGACCTGCGAGCGGCTGCGCGACATCCCTGATTACGACCGGGTTGGCGCCAGCTTCATCAGCCACGAGGTCGAGGACCTTGCCCGCCCGCGCTTGGCCGAGTTGAAGTCTCGTGGTGTGCCGGTTCTGTGCTGGACGGTACGCTCGGCAGAGCAAGAGGCCGAGGCGCGCCGGGTCGCCGACAATGTCACCTTCGAGGGCTACGCGGCTTGATCCCTTCGCGCGCCAGCACAGATTAACCGGCAAGGAGGCCGGCATGGATCAGGCGCAGATCGAGGTTCAGATAGTGCCGTCGCTGACAGCGATCGCGGCGGCGGACTGGGATGCCTGCGCCTGTCCCGAAAGTGCCGATGGTGGCCCGCCGCATGACCCGTTCACCACCCACCGCTTCCTGAGCGCGCTGGAGGAGAGCGGATCGGTCGGACGCGGCACCGGATGGCAGCCGCAATATCTGACCGCCCATCTGGACGGCATGATGATCGCCGTCGCGCCGATGTATGTGAAATCCCACAGCCAGGGCGAATACATCTTCGACCACAGCTGGGCCCATGCCTATGAACGGGCAGGCGGGCACTATTACCCCAAGCTGCAGATTACGGTTCCGTTCACACCCGCGACCGGCCGGCGCCTGCTGGTGCGTCCGGGATATGAAGGTATCGGCCAATCGGCGCTGGTGCAGGGCGCGGTACAACTGGCGACCAACAACAATGTCTCCAGCCTGCATGTCACTTTTTGCACCGAGGCAGAGGCCGAAGCAGGCGCCGAAATGGGGCTGATGCACCGGGTCTCGCAACAGTTTCACTGGGTCAATGACGGCTATGCCGATTTCGACGGTTTTCTGGCGGCCTTGTCGTCGCGCAAACGCAAGGCAATCCGCAAGGAACGCGCCCAGGCGCAGGGCTTCGGTGGCCAGATCCGTGCGTTGACCGGCAGTGATCTCAGACCTGAACACTGGGATGCGTTCTGGCGCTTTTACCAGGATACCGGCGCGCGCAAATGGGGCTCGCCCTATCTGACGCGGGCGTTTTTCGACATCGCGCATCAGACCATGGCCGATGACATGGTGCTGGTGCTGGCCGAACGCGATGGGGTTCCGGTGGCGGGCGCGCTGAACTTCATCGGGCGCGAGGCGCTTTTCGGCCGTTATTGGGGCTGCGTCGAATATCACCCCTGCCTGCATTTCGAACTGTGCTATTATCGCGCCATCGACTGGGCCATCGCCCATGGTCTGGCCCGGGTCGAGGCCGGGGCGCAGGGCGAGCACAAGCTGGCGCGCGGCTATCTGCCGGCGGTGACGCACAGCCTGCATTGGGTTGGCGACCCGGGCTTTGCCGATGCGGTGGCCCGGTATCTGGAGGCGGAGCGCGCGGCAGTGGATGAAGAGATCGAGATCTTGACCGATTACGGCCCATTCAGACGGGCACAAGTAGAGGAGCGGGAATGACCGAACGTTTGTCCGAAGAAACCCGGGGGCCGCTGTTGGGGCCGCTCTTTGCCAATGGCTGGACCATGGTCGATGGCCGCGATGCGATCACCAAGACCTTTGCCTTTGACAATTTCGTCGAGGCGATGGGCTGGATGATGCGGGTGGCGATCTGGGCCGAGAAATGGAACCACCATCCCGAATGGTCCAATGTCTATGGCCGGGTCGCGGTGGTGCTGACCACCCATGATGTCGACGGGCTGAGCGCGCTGGACGCCAAGCTGGCACGCAAGATGGACAGCCTCTGCTAGCGCGTCGCGTGTTTCCCACCCCGCGCTGCCGTCCGCTCGGCCTGGCGAATCAGCTTCTGAAAACTGCGACAGTCCAGATGTGACGGCGCCGGGCAGTCGGCGACGTGTCTGAGTGTATCCTGTAACAGTTGCAGGCGCCGGATTTGGCGGCCGAGATCGTCGGCGCGCGCGTGCAATTCGTCGCGGGGCAGGTCGGGGCGCCCGTCCGGGCCCAGCATCTGTGCAATCTCGGGCAGGCTGAACCCGGCCGCCTTGCCCATCGAGATCAGGGTCAGCCGCAGCAGGGTCTGTGGTCCGTATTGCCGCCGCAGTCCCTTGCGCCCGATGGGTGCAATCAGCCCCTGTTCCTCGTAATAGCGCAGCGTCGAGGGCGGCACGCCCGATTGCGCGGCAACCTCGCCGATATCCAGGATTTTCACGCTTGACCTCAAGTTGGCTTGAATTCGCAGAGTGCGCGCCTGATGCGAATGGATCAAGAGGTCGATCATGAAATCCCCTATCGAAATCCCCCCTGCCCAAGCGATCTGGCACGACCGGCGCGCGCAGGCGCTGCTGTTGGCGGCGACGCTGACCATCATGGCAAACGCCACCATCAGCCCGGCGCTGCCCGGTCTGGCGCGCGAGTTTGCGGCTCATCCACGAGTCGATTTGTTGACCCGCCTGCTGGTGCCTGCGCCCTCGCTTGCGGTGGTGTTCGTCGCGCCGCTGGTTGGGGTGCTGTCCGACCGCATCGGGCGGCGCGGCTTGCTTGTCTGGGGCATCGCCCTCTTTGTTCTTGCGGGCAGTGCCGGGTTGGTGCTGCCGAGCTTGGAGAGCATGCTGGTAAGCCGCTTGATTCTGGGTATCGCGGTGGCCGCGATCATGACCACCCAGACCGCGCTGATAGGGGACTACTTCAGCGGCCCGGCGCGGGCGGCGCTGACCGGTTTGCAGACCTCGGCGCGCAATTTTGGCGGCTTTGTCTTCATCTCGACTGCCGGGGTGTTGGCGGCGCTGTCGCCGCGGTTGCCCTTTGCCATCTATGCCTTGCCGCTGTTGGTCCTGCCCTTTGTCCTGCAATCCTTGCCGCGTGCGGTCCGCCTGGTCGCCGCGCAGGTCGGTAAGGCCTCGGCGACAGACGGGCACCGAAGCTGGCTGTTGATCCTGACTGGCCTCTTGCTGCTCCAGATGGTCACGAACATGACCTTCTTCATCATGCCGACGCAGATCCCGTTCTATCTGGACGCTATCGGCCATGACAGCGCGGTAATGACCGGCACGGTGCTGGGCCTGCTGACGCTGGCCGGGGGGCTGGCTGCGCTGGTCTATGGCCGACTGGCCGCCCGGGTGGGTGTGAGCGGGAGCTGGGCGCTGGGATATGGTGCCATGGCGACGGGCATGGCCTCCATCGGGGCCCAGGCAGGGCTTCCCGCTATGCTGGCCGGGGCGGTGTGCATCGGGATCGGCTTTGCCTGGGTGCTGCCCGCATTTGTGACTGTGATGCTGGCGATTGCCCCGGCACGGCGTCGGGGGGCCGCCGGTGGTCTGCTGACCACGGCCATCTTCCTGGGCCAGGTCCTGTCACCTTTCCTGAGCCTGCCCATCATCGCCGCCATAGGCTTTGACGGGCTCTACCTGGGGGCCGGAGTGCTGCTGGCAACGATCAGCGCGCTGGCGCTGATCGCGGGTATCTTGCAGCGCAGGCGCATTCGCGGCCACGCGGTCTGAGATGTCAGATCTGCTCCAGCAGTTCTTCGCCCACGGTCAGCTTGCAGGCGCCGGCCTCGGTTTCGAGGTTCAGCACCTTGATCACGCCGTCCTCGGCCATCAGGGCAAAGCGCTGGCAGCGGTCGTAGAGGCCGACCACCGGCGCGCTGAATGCCAGCCCGATGGCCTTGGTGAACTCGGCAGTCGGGTCGGCCAGCATGGTGATACCGGCCTCGGCCGCGCCGCTTTGCTGGCCCCAGGCCGTCATCACGAACGGGTCGTTCACGGAAACGCAGATCACCTCGTCCACGCCCTTGTCGGCCAGGGCCTGACGGGTACGGATGAAGCTGGGCAGATGCGTCATGGAACAGCCACGGGTAAAGGCGCCCGGCAGGCCGAACATCACCACCTTGCGGCCCTTGAGCTTGGCTCCGAGATCGACCGTCTCGGGGCCCTTGTCACTGAAGACCATGAATGTGGCGTCCGGCAGCGTATCTCCGACTGAAATCATCCTCGTGAACCTCTCTG
The DNA here is from genome assembly GCF_059612545.1 of Ruegeria sp. SAZD011. Classification (NCBI taxonomy): domain Bacteria; kingdom Pseudomonadati; phylum Pseudomonadota; class Alphaproteobacteria; order Rhodobacterales; family Roseobacteraceae; genus Ruegeria; species Ruegeria sp. SAZD011. The sequence goes on from NZ_JBXWQU010000029.1 coordinate 67,597, forward strand.
TTGGATTTGCGGAACTCGTCCCTCCGGCATATAGCTGTCAGCTATGACAAGGCCATGGGAAAAAGCGGGGCGGGCAGAGTGATGAGCCATATCGTTGTGATCGGTGCAGGACAGGCGGGGGCGTCTCTGGTCGCGCGGCTGCGCAAGGACGGGTTTGCCGGAGAGATCACCCTGATCGGCGCCGAAGCGGTGCCACCCTATCAGCGCCCGCCGCTTAGCAAGGCCTATCTGCTGGGCGAGATGGAAAAAGAGCGGCTGTTCCTGCGGCCCGAGAGTTTCTATGCCGAGCAGAACATCACACTCCGGTTGGGCACGCGGGTAAGCGCAATTGATCCTGCGGCCAAGACCGTTTCGCTGGGTGACGAGGTCATCTCTTACGACCAGCTGGCGCTGACCACCGGGTCCGAACCGCGGCGCCTGCCCGCCGCCATTGGTGGCGATCTGGCGGGTGTGCATGTGGTGCGCGATCTGGCCGATATCGACGCCATGGCGCCTTCGGTGACCGAAGGCGCCCGCGCCCTGATCGTGGGCGGCGGGTATATCGGGCTTGAGGCCGCTGCTGTCTGCGCCAAGCGCGGCGTGAAGGTGACGCTGGTCGAAATGGCCGACCGCATCCTGCAACGGGTGGCGGCACCCGAAACCAGCGCCTATTTCCGCGCGCTTCATACCGGCCACGGCGTCGATATCCGCGAGGGCGTGGGCCTGACCCGACTGACCGGAGCGCAAGGCAGTGTAACCGGCGCGGTGCTGACCGATGGAAGCGAATTGCCGGTCGATTTTGTGGTGGTTGGCGTCGGTATCGCGCCCGCCACTGCCCTGGCCGAAGCGGCAGGGCTGGAAATCGAAAACGGCATCCGCACCGATGCGCAGGGCCGCACCTCGGACCCGTCGATCTGGGCGGCGGGTGATTGCGCCTCTTTCCCGTACAAGGGCGGGCGCATCCGGCTGGAAAGCGTACCCAACGCCATCGACCAGGCCGAAACCGTGGCACAGAACATGCTGGGCGCGGGCAGGGACTATGTCGCGCAACCGTGGTTCTGGTCCGACCAATATGACGTCAAGTTGCAGATCGCCGGGCTAAACACCGGGTATGACCGGGTGGTAACCCGTCCAGGCGAAGGGCAGACGGTGTCTTTCTGGTATTACACCGGTGACCAGCTGGTGGCGGTCGACGCCATGAACGACCCGCGCGCCTATATGGTGGGCAAGCGGCTGATCGACAGCGGCAAGACCGCCGATCCAGCCGTCGTGGCCGACCCGTCGGCGGACCTGAAGCCGCTGCTCAAGGCGTGAGGATCATCGCAGGCGCATTCCGGGGCCGGGCGCTGGCCTCGGTCGGCAAGGGTGATGCGGGCGCGCATCTGCGCCCCACCACCGACCGCGTCCGCGAAAGCCTGTTCAGCGTGCTCACCCATCTGGATGTTATCGAGGGCGCGCAGGTGCTCGACCTGTTTGCGGGTACCGGCGCGCTGGGGCTCGAGGCGCTGTCGCGCGGGGCCCCGCATGTCACATTCGTCGATGACGGACGGATGGCGCAGGGGCTGATCACCAAGAACATCTCGCTGACCGGCAGCGGTGACAGCACCACGCTGATCCGCCGCGATGCCACCCGCCTTGGCCCCAATCCCGGTGCGCCCTGCGGCCTGATCTTTCTCGACCCGCCCTATGGCAAGGGAATCGGCGCGCGCGCCCTTGCGGCAGCGTTGGCTGGCGGCTGGGTGGCTGATGACGCCCTGATCGTGTGGGAGGAAAGCGCCCCCATGCCCGCGCCCCAAGGGTTCACCCTTCATGATACCCGCAAATATGGCGATACCCACATATCTCTGATGTGGAGGGATGTTTCAGGGTGAAACAGGATCGGCATGCCGTCGCTTGCTGCTGATTTGCCCCTACGCCCTGGCCGCGATAGACCTCGTTTGGATAACTCGGAGCACCTCATGCGACATGAACTGGTGATATTCGATTGTGACGGGGTTCTGGTAGACAGCGAGCCAACGTCCAACCGGATAATGGCGGAAAACCTGACGCGGCATGGGCTGCCGCTGACCGCGGAACAGTCGATGGAACTGTTCGTTGGCTGTTCCATGGCCGGGGTAAAGGAAAGGGCGATCAGCCTGGGTGCAGAACTGCCAGACGATTGGGTGGAGCAGGTCTATTCCGAGGAATACGCCTGTCTTCGAAAGGGCGTGCCGCTGGTGTCCGGTATCCCGGAATTGCTAAAAAGGTTGGATACCGCTGGCATCCGATGTTGCGTGGCCTCCAACGGCAGCGAAGGCAAAATGCGCATCACCCTTGGCCAAAACGGGTTGTGGGAGCGGTTCCATCCCAATGCCATGTTTTCAGCGCATGAACTAGGTGTTTCCAAGCCCGATCCGGGTCTGTTCCAGACCGCTGCCAGACAATTCCAGGTGCAGGCAAGGGATTGCGTGGTGATCGAGGACAGCACCAGCGGTGTGACCGCCGCAATTCGGGCTGGAATGCGCTGCCTTGGCTATGCTGCCCATGACGACGGCGCGCGGCTGCGCGAACTCGGGGCCGAGGTGTTTCACGAAATGGCCGAGGTTCCGGCGTTGCTGGGGCTCTGACAGGTCCGAGCGCGCACCCTTCCAGCGGCTTCGCGCCTTGTTTTTCCTCTTGCCAAAAATATCCCGGGGGTCCGGGGGCTGGCCCCCGGTTCCGCCCTGGTCAGGCATAGGTCGGATGGAATTTGCCGCCCGGCGACAGGGTAAAGATTTCAACCCCGTCTGCCGTCACGCCCACCGAATGCTCGAACTGTGCCGAAAGCGACTTGTCGCGGGTGACCGCGGTCCAGTCATCGGCCAGGGTCTTGGTCTCGGGACGGCCCAGATTCACCATCGGTTCGATGGTAAAGAACATACCCTCTTCCAGCACCGCGCCGGTACCGGGACGGCCGTAATGCAGCACGTTGGGTGGGGCATGGAACACCTGGCCCAGCCCGTGCCCGCAGAAATCGCGGACCACCGACATGCGATGGGCCTCGACATAGGCCTGGATCGCGTGGCCGATGTCGCCGAACGTGTTGCCCGGCTTGACCATCTCGATGCCTTTGAACAGCGCGTCATGGGTGACCTGGATCAGTCGCTCGGCCTTGCGCGGCAATTTGCCCGCCACATACATCCGGCTTGTGTCGCCGAACCAGCCGTCGACGATCACGGTCACGTCGATGTTCAGGATGTCGCCATCGCCCAGACGCTTGTCGCCGGGAATACCGTGGCAGACCACATGGTTGACCGAGATGCAGCTGGCGTGCTGATAGCCCTTGTAGCCGATGGTCGCCGATATCGCACCGGCCGCTTCGACCATCTCGGTGATGATCCGGTCGATCTCGCCGGTGGTCTGTCCCGGAAAGACATGTTCCGCGATATCGTCCAGGATGCGCGCCGCAACCGCTCCTGCGGCATGCATGCCGGCAAAGTCCGCGGGTTCGTAGATGCGGATGCCATCCTTGGTCAGGCGGCCACGATGTTCTTTCATCGGTGCGGGGCTCCATTTGTTGCGCGCGGACCTTTGTTTACGCTGCTTGCGCAGAAAGTGCCAGAGGGCGCAGGGTCGCAATATGTCAAAGCATATCGGCGATTTCGACCTCTTCGGGCGAGATATGGGTGGTAAGGATCAGTTTTTCCACACCCTGCGCATGGGCCGTATCAAAGGCACGTGCATAGGTCGGGTCGATATCGGCGGCCAGCGCGAACCGGTCGCAATCGGTGCGCTGCACCAGATACAGCATGATCGCCCGATGCCCCTGCTGTGCCATCATGGCCAGTTCCGCCAGATGTTTGGCGCCGCGCGCGGTCATGCTGTCGGGAAACTCGGCCAGGCCGGGCTGTCGGCTGAGTGTCACGCTTTTGACTTCGACATAGGCATCCGGCAGGCCCGGCTGGCTGAGCAGAAAGTCGATGCGGCTGTTCTGGCCGTATTTCACCTCGGGTCGGACCGTTTCGTAGGCGGCCAGCGCTGGAAGCGCGCGACGTTCCAGCGCAGCCTTCAGCGCCCGGTTCGGAACCGAAGTGTCGACACCGGTGAAATGGCCGTTTTCGTGATCGACCAGCCGCCATCCGAATTTCAGCTTTTTCTTCGGATCGTCATTCGGCTCCAGCCAGATCTTCATCCCCGGTTCGGCCAGCCCCATCATGGAGCCGGGATTGGCGCAATGGGCGGTCACCTCGCGCCCGTCCTCCAGCCGGCAATCGGCCAGAAAGCGTTTGTAGCGGCGGATCAGGCGGGCGGGGACAAGCGGGGTCGCAAACTGCATGACCCCTCGCATATCGCAGCCCCGCCCGCTTGCAAAGGGTCAGGCCACGCCCGCCATCACCCCGCCATCGACATCCCAGATCGCGCCGGTGACCCAGGCGGTATTGTCCGACAGCAGATGCTGAATGGTGGCTGCCACATCTGCCGGTCGGCCGACACGCCCAATGGGGTGAAAGCCGTCGAAGCCACCGGTCAGCGTTGCCTCGATCTGTTCGGGCTCGATGAAGGCGCCATAGATCGGCGTGACCACCACCGCCGGAGAGACCGCGTTTACCCGGATGCCATGCGGCGCCAGTTCCATCGCCAGGTGCTGGGTCAGCGCGTGCAGGCCGGCCTTGGCCATGAAATAGGCCGAGGACGGCGTGGCGCGTACGGCCTGTTTGGCCCACATAGAGCCGATATTCACGATCGCGCCGCCGCCATGGGCCACCATGTTGCGCGCCACCGCCTGGGTCAGCAGAAATGTCGCCCGGTTCAGGCTCATGTAGCGGTCATAATCGGCGGCCTCATGCTCCAGAAAGGGTTTCGGTGCAAAGACACCGGCGGTGTTGACGAGGCCGTGGATATGGCGCGGCTCGGCGCCGATGCGGGTGATCAATGCCTCGACAGCGTCGGTGTCGGTCAGATCGGTGCGGATGATATCCGCCGCCGCGCCAAGCTCGGCCTTGGCCGCCTCCAGCTTGGCCGCCGAGGATCCGACCAGCGTGACATGGCCGCCCTGGGCCACGATACGCCGGGCGGTTTCCAGGCCCATACCGCTGCTGCCGCCGATGATCAGGGTGGTTTTGTTGTTCATGAGATGAATCCCTATCTACTGATAGGTAGGTAAATTGACATTGGCACGGGTAATTGCAACCCCTATCTATAGGTAGGTAAAAATATTCCGATCACGAGAGCGTGGGCAGATGAGCCAACCCGACACGGTGACCCGCATTCTGGACAGTGCCGAGCGACTGGCGCGGCAGGGCGGCTATAACGCGTTCAGCTTTCGTCAGATCGCCGCCGAGATCGGCGTGAAGCCGGCCAGCATCCACTATCACTTTGCCACCAAGGAGGATCTGGGGGCCGCCCTGGCGGAACGCTATGCCAACAGGTTCCTCAAGGCGCTGGGCGACCCCGAGGAGGGGGAGCCGCCGCAATTGCTGCTGCGCTATATCGACGCCTATCGCGCGGCCCTGGTCACGGACGAACTGATGTGTCTGTGCGGTATGTTCGGGGCCGAGATCGGGTCGCTGCCGAACCCCGTGGCGAGGCAGACGCGCGGGTTCTTTGAACGCAATCTGGCATGGCTGACACGCGTTTTTACCCGTGCGAACAGGGTCGATCCGGACAGCTGCGCCGCCCGCACCATCGCCACGCTCGAAGGCGGGATGATCCTGGCGCGCGCCATGGGGGACATGGCGCTGTTCGACAAAAGTGTTCGCGCGCTGAGCGCGGAAATGCCGGTGGCGTGACGCTGCTCTCTTGCAGGCGGGCACAGGACCGATATTTTCGGTTCAGAACTCAGGGAAGGGGCCCATCATGCCAAACCCAACTGCCGCCATGCTTGTCATCGGGGACGAGATCCTGTCGGGCCGCACCCGCGACGCCAACATGTACCATCTGGCCGGGGAACTGACCAAGCACGGGATCGACCTGAAAGAGGTGCGGGTCGTCAGCGACGACGCTCCCGCCATCGAGGCGGCGGTGAGGGCGCTGTCCGACGGGTTCGACCACGTGTTCACCAGCGGTGGCATCGGCCCCACCCATGACGACATCACCGCCGATTGCATCGCCCGCGCCTTTGGCGATCATATCGACATCCGCGCCGATGCGCGCGCCCTTCTCGAGGCGCATTATGCCAAGACCGGGCTGGAGTTGAACGCGGCCCGCCTGCGCATGGCCCGTATCCCTGATAGTGCCACGCTGATCGACAACCCGGTCAGCACGGCGCCCGGTTTCACCATCCGAAATGTGCATGTCATGGCCGGTGTCCCCAGCGTGTTTCAGGCGATGGTCGCCAGTATCCTGCCGACACTGACCGGCGGTGAGCCGTTGTTGTCGCAGACCCTGCGCATCGACCGGGGCGAGGGCGACATCGCCGCCACCCTGACGCAGCTTGCTGCGGATTTTCCCGATCTGACGATCGGGTGCTACCCGTTCCAGATCAACGGCGCGTTTGGCGCCAACGTGGTGGTGCGGGGCACCGATGGCGCGCAGATCGACGCCGCGGTCACCCGGCTTGCTCGGGAGACCGCGCAATGACGCCTGACTGGTTCGCGGTGGTCGATGCGACCTGGCCCGCCGCCGAACGCCGAACCGCAGGCAATCTGACCTTGCGCGAGGGGCGCGGTGGCGGCAAGCGGGTCTCGGCCGCCTCTGCCCTGGACCTTGTTTCCGAAGGCGAGATCGACGCCGCCGAGGCCGCGATGCGGCAAATGGACCAATCGCCGCTGTTTCAGCTGCGTCCCGGTGACGAGGCGCTGGATATGGCACTGGAAGAACGCGGTTACACTATAATCGACCCGGTCAATATCTATGCTTGTCCCGTCACCCAATTGACCGATATCCCGATCCCGCGTGTGACCGTCTTTGCCCTGTGGGAGCCGCTGGCCATCATGCGAGAGCTATGGGCGCAGGGCGGCATCGGACCCGCCCGCCTCGCCGTGATGGACCGGGTCACCGGGCCAAAGACCGGCCTTCTGATGCGGCATCGGGACAAGCCGGGCGGTGTGGCGTTTGTCGCCATCCATGACGGTGTCGCCATGTTGCATGCGCTGGAGATTCCGCCGCATCAGCGCCGTCAGGGCTTGGGCCAATGGGCGATGCGCGGCGCGGCCTTTTGGGCGATGGACAACGGCGCCCATACCCTTAGCGTGATCTGCACCAAGGCGAACGAGGGCGCCAACGCGCTCTACCGCTCTCTCGGCATGCAGTTGGTCGGAGGGTATCATTATCGCCTGCTGGAGGAGAAAGAGACCGTATGACCGACCAGACCCGCCCCACCGCGCTGGACCTGCCGATGGTGGACCCGTTGCCGCCCGAGACGCAGAAGTATTTCGACATCTGCGTGGAAAAGCTGGGCATGGTGCCCAATGTGCTGAAGGCGAACGCGTTCGACATTGCCAAGCTCAATGCCTTTACCGCGATGTATAACGACCTGATGCTGGCACCCAGCGGCCTGAGCAAGCTGGAACGCGAGATGATCGCGGTTGTGGTTTCGTCGATCAACAAGTGTTTCTATTGCCTGGTCGCGCATGGCGCTGCCGTGCGGCAGTTGTCGGGCGATCCGAAACTGGGTGAGATGCTGGTGATGAACTATCGCGTGGCGCCGCTGGATGCGCGTCAGCGCGCGATGCTGGATTTCGCCGCCAAGATGACAACCGCCAGCGCCGAGATCGAGGAGGAGCATCGCCAGGCCCTGCGCGATGTGGGGTTCAGCGACCGCGACATCTGGGACATCGCCAATGTCGCCGGTTTTTATAACATGTCGAACCGGGTCGCCAGCGCCACGGCGATGGTGCCCAATGACGAGTATCATTCACAATTCCGATGATCGTCAGGCTTGCCCTCTGCGCCGCACTGGCGGCGACACCTGCACTGGCGCAGGAGTTGAGCCTGACCTTGCCGCAGGGTAGCCGGCAACTGACCGAGCGTATTCGCGCGCTTGACAGCTATGCCTTGCCGACCGGTGTACACGGGGCCGAGGGGGTGCCCTCGGTTCAGCTCGAGGGGCGGATCGAAAAGCGCACCTGGCGGATCAGCATCGGCTCCAAGACCACCTTGCAGGTCTTCGCCCCGCTGCGCGACCAGATACTTGAGGCCGGATACGAGATCCTCCTCGATTGCCCGGCCGAGAACTGCGGCGGCTTCGATTTCCGCTTTGCGACCGAGGTGGTGCCCAGCCCTGACATGTATGTGGCGGTGCGTGACTATCGGTTTTTGTCGGCGATGCGCGGGGACGAGGCGCTGAGCCTTTTGGTCAGCCGCAATCCGCCCGATGCATATGTCCAGCTGATCCAGGTGTTTCCAGCCGGGTCGGTGGCAACCGATCCGGTCACGGTCGAGAAACCCGCTGCGGCGACGGTGCCGCTCGATCTTGCCGGGAGGTTGCAGACTCGGGGCAGGGTGATCCTGTCGGGGCTCGACTTTGCCACCGGGTCGGATGCGCTGGGCGCCGGGCCTTTCGATACGCTGGCCGAACTGGCGCAGTTGCTTCTGCGGAATGGTGACCTGCGGCTGGTTCTGGTCGGGCACACCGATACGGTCGGCGGGTTGGAACCCAATATCGAGTTGAGTCGAAAACGTGCTGTGGCGGTGCGCGCGCGGCTCATTGAGGAATACGGCATCCCTGCCGCACAGCTTGCCGCTGACGGGGTGGGCTATCTCGCCCCGATTGCCAGCAACCTCACGCCCGAGGGCCGCGAGGCCAACCGCCGGGTCGAGGCGGTACTGCTGTCGCGATAGCCTGTCTCGGGACACCAACCCATCGACTGACCGGGCTCGTTTGCGCCCGGAGCGATATCAGTGCCGTGGATGCAGCGAACCGGGCAGATCATCCTTGCCCCGAGGCGCCCTCATCTGTGCGGCAAGCCAGTTAGGACCGGCCAGAAACGGTTTCAGCAGCGGGTTCTTCTGCACATCCGCCTTAAATTTTTCGAACTGCATCACATTGTCGATGCGCCGGTCGAGGAATTCCCAAGTCGCCTCGTGCGCCGGGCTCTCATCCCCCAACCAATAGAGCACGGTCGCCGAATAGACCGCCGATAGCGTGGCACGTTTGGTATACCAGTTCACGTCGTCCGAGGTATCGCCCAACGCGGTCCAGATCGCATCGCAGGTCTGCCAGATCGCCTTTGCCCCTTCGCCCGCATGGGCGGGCAGGGCAAACAGGGTCACACCACGGCGCACCGCCTCTTTGTCCTCGACCGCCTCAAGCCGGAACCGCACCGCCGCCGCAATCCGGTCGCGGAATCGGAGGTCCGAGAGATCCTCCGCAGCGAGCCGTTCCAGCATCGCCGCATCGCCCCGCGCATGATAGGCCAGCGCCAGATCGACCGCCCCACGCGGGCAGATGGCGCGGGCGAAATCCATGTCCAGCCCGGCATCGGCGACCGCCGCACGAAAGGTTTCCTCGGTCCAGCCGTCAAAGGCGACATGGGCCAGCGCCGCATCCAGCAGGCGGTTCCGGGCCTCTTCATAGGTCAGGGACATGGGCGATCTCCTTGTTCTGATCCCTATCTAGACAACTTGGTCCCGCTTTGCTATACGGCGGGCTCCTGCAAATCCTTGCAACTCAACTTAGAAAGGTGGTGAAAACCACATGCAGGTTAGTGTTCGCGACAACAACGTCGATCAGGCGCTTCGTGCCCTGAAGAAAAAGCTGCAGCGTGAGGGTGTCTTCCGCGAGATGAAGCTCAAGCAACATTTCGAGAAGCCGTCCGAGAAAAAAGCGCGCGAGAAGGCTGAAGCGATCCGCCGTGCCCGTAAACTGGCACGCAAGAAAGCACAGCGCGAAGGCATGCTCTAAGGCATTCGCTCTCGTCCGGCTTTGGATGACACTATTTGACGACCCCCGTGGCCCGGCCTCGGGGGTTTGTCGTTTTTTGGGGTTTTGACCGTTTTGTACAGGCTCCGGCATCACATTTCAGCCGCTCTTGCCGCGTCGTCGCTGGTGCAAAAGACCTGACGCGCCGCGCGAGATTGGGCTAGGCTGGGCGCATTCGATCAAGGAGGCGCCGGATTTGGCGGAGGTTCAACCCGAGTTCACATCGCGATTGCCGCGCTGGCTGGCGTGGTATCTTGAGTATGGGCTGGAGGGGGAAGGAAAGCGTCAGCGGCGCAAACACTTTGCTCTGAACGTTATTTCACTTACCGCAGGTTTAAATACATCGGCCTTCGTAGCCGGTTATTTGCTTTTTGACTGGCGTCTCTGGCCAGCTGCTTTCGTCGCCAGCCTTGTTACAATTTTTTACCTCAGTTTGCCCGCTGTTTTTCATGCTCTGCCTAAAACACTGACCTTGCTTTACGTCGTATTGGGGTCGTGCGGCTTTTTCTTTTGGCTCACCTATCTTCTTGGATCGGGGTCTGGCCTATACTTTTTTCTCTTGATCGTTCCCGGCGCAATACTTGTGGTTCTCGGACCAGCGTGGCGCACGCACCTAACCACAGCTGTAGTCATTTGCTCTGGCACTATTGTAGCGATTCTTCTCATCAATGGGGAACCGGCACTTGCAGCAGGCAATTCAAAGAGCCTGCAGACCACATTGATCATTCTTTCTGTTTTTGGGACGTGCATACTTTCAATAGCGGTCGCTTATGTCGCTTTTCTTCAAGCCGAAACCGCCGAAGACGCGCTCGAAGCCGAACATGCCCGCTCCGAGGCCCTGCTCTACAACCTGCTCCCCACCGAGATCGCCGCCCGGCTCAAGGACGCGCCCGATCAGACCATCGCCGACAGCCTCGACCACACCGCGATCCTGTTTGCCGATATCGTCGATTTCACCCCGCGCTCGGCCCGGATGACGCCCGAGGAACTGGTGAGCTTTCTCAACCGCATCTTTTCCACCTTCGACGAGCTGGCCGCCAAACACGGGCTGGAGAAGATCAAGACCATCGGCGATGCCTATATGGTGGCCGCCGGTCTGCCCCAGCCCGTCGACCGTCCCGTCCATCGCGTCGCCGAGATGGCCTTCGACATGCTCGCCGCCCTGCGCGCCCTATCGGACGAGATCGACGAGGCGATCGAGATACGCATCGGACTGCACGCCGGCCCCGTGGTTGCGGGCGTGATCGGGCACCAGAAGCTGTTCTACGACGTCTGGGGCGACACGGTAAACACCGCCTCCCGAATGGAAAGCCACGGAGCCGCAGGTCGCATCCAGGTCACCGCCGCCGCACGCGAGGCGTTGCAGGACGCCTATGATTTCGAGCCGCGCGGGGCGGTTGAGATCAAGGGGATCGGCAGGCTGGAGACATGGTGGCTGGCGCAAAGGACCTGACTTGCAAAGCGAGACTGGGGTAGGCTGGACGCATTCAATCAAGGAGGCGCCGGATTTGGCGGAGGTTCAACCCGAGTTCACAACCCGATTGCCGCGCTGGCTGGCGTGGTATTTGAGCTATGATTTGGCAGGCAAGGAAAAGAGGGAAAGACGACAGCAGCGGGCTTTGAATTTCGTGGCTTTGGGCGGAAGCCTGTCCGCATCGTCCTATGTCATCGTTTACTTGCTTTTTGATTGGGGGCTCTGGCCAAGTGCCTTGGGCGCCGCGATCAATGCGCTCATCTTGATCAGCCTGCCTTTCATTCGCAAACGCAGTAGGACGTGGACCTTTTTTGCGGGCGCGATTGTGGTAAGCCTCAACCTCGTTTTTCTTACCTATCTTATCGGTATCTCATCAGGAATCTACCTGCTGTTGTTTATTGTCCCTGGGGCGGTCATGCTGATTTTCGGCCCAGCGAGCACCGATCTTCTCGCAATCGCATTCGCCACGAGCTTGGCTGGCGCGATTTTTTGCACCGTGTTCGTCTCTGAGCCAGCTCTAAGTGCTGCAAACCATGATGGCTTACAAAAGGGCCTCATGATTACTTCCATTGTCAGCGTATTGGCACTCGTTGTCTTTCCTGCCTACCTAGGCTTCCTGCGCGCCGAGCGCGCCGAATCCGCCCTCGAAGCCGAGCACGCGCGCTCCGAGGCCCTGCTCTACAACCTGCTCCCCACCGAGATCGCCGCGCGGCTCAAGGACGCGCCCGACCAGACCATCGCCGACAGCCTAGATCACACCGCGATCCTGTTTGCCGATATCGTCGATTTCACCCCGCGCTCGGCCCGGATGGCGCCCGAGGACTTGGTGAGCTTCCTCAACCGCATCTTCTCTACCTTCGACGAACTGGCCGCGAAACACGGGCTGGAGAAGATCAAGACCATCGGCGACGCCTACATGGTCGCTGCCGGTCTGCCCCAGCCGGTCGACCGCCCCGTTCATCGGGTGGCCGAAATGGCGTTCGACATGCTGGATGCCCTGCGCGATCTCTCCGCCGAACTGAACGACCCCATCGACATCCGCATCGGCATCCACGCCGGCCCGGTGGTGGCCGGGGTGATCGGCCACCAGAAGCTCTTCTACGACGTCTGGGGCGACACCGTGAACACCGCCAGCCGGATGGAAAGCCACGGCCAGCCTGGCCGTATCCAGGTCACCGCTGCCGCGCGTGAGGCGCTGAAGGACGCCTATGACTTCGAACCGCGCAGGGCGGTCGAGATCAAGGGGATCGGCAGGCTGGAGACCTGGTGGCTGACCGCGCGCGGTGCGCCTATCGCTGACGCATGACGCCGAGGCCGCGCCGGCGGACGAGGCGGCGACCGCGCATCGTCTCGCGGAACAGGATCAGAAGGCCCGAGCCAACGATCAGCAAGAGCCCGATCCAGGTGGACATCACCGGCAGCACCCCGAACACCACATAGCCCCATAGCACCGCCCAGGGCAGATAGGTGTATTCGAACGGGGTGACGACGCTGGCCTCGGCCATGCGATAGGCCTGGCTGAGCGCGAAGAAGCCGATGCCCGAGGTCACGCCCAGCGCCGCCAGCGCCAGCCAGTCCATCGGCGCGGGCGCGATCCAGTTCCGGTAGAGAAAGGCTAGGCTGGGGTGCGGCGAGGCGGTTTCCAGCCCCGAGAACACCAACCCCAGCACGGTGCCCCCGACGATATAGACCAGCAGGGTCACCAGCGTCATGGTGCCGCCATTGGTACGGTTGCCCAGACGCCGCGTGGCGATGATCGAGACCGCATAGAACAACGCCGCCGCCAGTGCCAAAAGGGCCGCCGGTTCGAACACCGACGCCCCCGGCTGCACGATCACCAGCACCCCGGCCATGCCGAGAAACACCGCCAGCCAGCGCCAGAGGCCGATCTTCTCGCCCAGAAACACCGCCGCCAGCAGGGTGACGAAGATCGGAGTGGAAAAGGTGATGGCAGCCGTCTCGGCCAGGCCGATGGCGGCCAGCGCCATGTAGTAGACCAGGTAGGATAAGAAGGCCGCCACCGCGCGGGTCAACTGCAACGACCACGACCCGATCTTGAGCGGCCAGAGCGAACCTTCGTACCGGGCCATGGCCATCGCGACCGGCAAGGCGAAGACCGAGCGCCAGAACACGATCTGATGCACCGCGAAATCGCTGCTGAGGCTTTTGATGATCACGTCCTGGATCGGAAAGATCGTGGTCGCAAGGAGCAGGAACAGGATGCCAGTCAGCGTGGTTGCGCCCTCTGGCTGATCCGCCCCGGCGGAGAGATTCGGATCGGCTGCGGTCATCGTATCTTTCCCTTGGCGCCTCTCCATGTCGCCCCGGATCGAATCGTCGGTCTTGTCGAGGGACGACAGAGAGGTCGCGAACCGGCCCGATCGTGGTCTGCAAAACCAGTTTTCTGCCAAAAGTCGGGTTGGGCACGCGCGGCGCTCCGCCGGAGCTGGAAACGGGGGTTTGGCCGTGCGCCTTCCCGCCCAGTGTCCTGACCTCATCCGGCAAGGCGGCGCCGCGAATCCCCCCTTGGCGCCCGCCCTTCTATGCCGACGTCCCGTCCTGCGCCAAGACATGGCCACTCGACACAGCAACAGGACTTTTGACCATGTCACAGGCAAGTACTCTCGAAAGGGAAATGCTGGAGCTTATCAATAACGAGCGGACCTCGCGGGGGCTGAACCCGGTCACGCTCGAGCTCAAGCTCAACGATGCCTCCGAGGATCACAGCAAGTGGATGCTGGAGCGCGATGTGTTCTCGCATACCGGGGTCAATGGCAGTTCTCCAGGGGATCGCATCGAACAGGCCGGGTTCCAGTTCGAGGGCAATTCGATCTGGGCCGAGAATATCGCATGGCAGAGCGAGCGCGGCGCGCCGGGCCTGTCGGATGATGTGCAGAACCTGCATGAATCGCTGATGAACAGTCCCGGCCACCGGGCCAACATCCTCAACCCCGATGTGACCCTGGTGGGGATCGGGATCGAACGCGGTGAATTCGAAGGCTATGACGCTGTCATGGTGACTCAGAATTTCGCGCGTACCGATGCAGAGGTGGAATTGGATACAGGTGCGCCGACGCCCGCGCCCGAACCGACGCCTGAGCCGACACCCGAGCCGGAGCCGACGCCCGAGCCAGAGCCGACGCCTGAGCCAGAGCCGACGCCTGAGCCGACGCCTGAGCCGGAGCCGACGCCCGAGCCGGAGCCGACGCCGACGCCGACGCCCGAGCCCGAACCGACGCCGACGCCCGAACCCGAGCCGACGCCGGAACCCGGAAACGCTTGCGACGGGGGCGATGGGCCGGATTTGATCATTGCCGATAAGGCCGGCGGACAGGCCCGTGGCAATGGCGGCAACGATATCATGATCGGTAGTCGCGGCATGGACATCTTCTGGGGTGATGCGGGCGATGACATCCTGATCGGTGGCCACGGCAAGGACAAGCTTGCTGGGGGTGACGGCGATGACATGCTCTTTGGCGGTCGGGGCAAGGACATGCTCGCCGGTGGCAAGGGAGATGACTTCATAGCCGGTGGTCGCGGCAAGGACGTGATCGATGGCGGCGAAGGCGACGACCTGATGCTGGGCGGCGCAGGGGCGGATACCTTCCGCTTCTCGATCGGCAAGGATGTTGCACGCGATTTCGGTGCGAGGGGTCAAGCCGATCAGATCAATCTGGGCAAGGCCGATGGTATCGCCGATTTCGATGATCTCAGGTCTAACCACCTGACCGAGGTGGATGGTGATGCGGTGATCACCGATGCGGCGGGCAACAGCCTGATCCTGTGCGGTGTCCAGATGGACATGCTGGACGCGCAGGACTTCCTGTTCTGATCAATCCTCCCGCGGTGCCGGATCCCAACGGGCCGGCACCGTGATCGGACCACGGAAGGCCCAGCCGCCGAACCGGGCCTCGCCATCCAGTGCGAGGCCCGGTAACCGCTTGAAGAGGAGCGGCAGCGCCACTTCTCCGATCAGCGCTTTTGATGCCCAGGCCCCGGCGCAGAAATGCGGCCCGGCGCCAAAAGAGATCGCCGCAGCAATATCCTGATCCAGATCGAAGCGGTCTGGATTGGTGAAAACGCTTTCGTCGCGATTGCCTGATCCGAACATCAGAAACACCCGGTCCTCGGGCTCCAGTGTCACACCCTGCACCGTGGCGCGCTGCGCCACCCGGCGCGGCGACATGCCAATGGGCGAGATCCAGCGGGCATATTCCTCGAACGCGCGCAGCCAGGGTACGGCGCCCGACCGCAGCCGGGCCAGCGCCTCCGGGTGGCTAAGCGCCGCCCAGGCGGTGCCGGCGATGGCGTCGCGCGGCTCGTTCTGGCCGCCCGATATGGCCAGCTTGATATTGGCGCGGGTCTGCGCGTCGCTGAGACCCGCGCGGCGCTGGACCGAGAGCAACGAATGGTCGGGGCTGGCATCCAGCACCGGGATCATCGCGTCAATATGGGAGTCGATCGAGGCGGTGCAGTCGTGACAGCGCGCCTCGACCGCTGGATCACCCGCGTAATTGGCGCAGCCGTCGATCATGCCCTGACTGACCCGGTCCATCTCGGCGGCGCTCATGTTGGTCAGCCCGGTGATCACCTTGAGCGCCTCGGCCGAGACCGGCATGGCATAGTCGCGCACCAGGTCGCAGGCGCCGCGCGGCGCCAGATCGTCCAGAACCCGCTCGGTGGCAGCGCGGAACTGCGCGGTCCAGATCTGTTTCACCGTCTTGGGCGAGACGGTGGGAAAGATCGCCTTGCGCTCGGCCATATGGGCCGCGCCATCCTTGCGCATCATGTTCTGACCCATCAGAACGGTCATCAGCCCCTGTGGCTGGTCCGAGGAGAAAACCTCGACCCGCTTCTCCTGTTCGAAAATGTCATCGCGTCGGGTAATCAGCGTCGCGCCGAGTTGCGGCACATAGGCGATGGGTATCTCGACCCGCATCCGTTTCAAGTCGGGATAGGGATCGGCCCAAAAGGCGCCCGGGTCGATTTCATAGATGGGTGCGTCGGACATGGTTCCTCCGCCGGACAGAGTGACCTGCGCGCCGCGCCTTCGTCAACTGCGTCCCGCACCCTGCTTCTTTCTGGTTCGAAATACTCCGGGGGGAGCGCCGCAGGCGCGGGGGGCAGCGCCCCCCTGCGCAGCCTATTCCAGCGCCTTGGCAAAGGTCGCGGTCAACCGTTCATCCAGCATCGCATGCGGCGGCGCCGAAGTGCCGTAGTGCAGTTCGGCCAGCGCCACGATACTGTTGAACAGTACCACCGAACCGCCTTCGGGCGCGGCATGGACAAAGAGCTTCTGGCAAAAGGCGTCGACGCCGATCGACGGGAACTTGGCCATGGCAACGCCACCGGGTGCCGGTCCGCCAAAGAGCAGCAGCACAGCGGGCGGCAGATCGACGCCAAGCGCCGCCGCCTCGGCGGTGAAATCGACCTCGCCGAACCAGACGGTATCGGATTGCGCCGCGACGATGGCGCGCAGGCGGGCAACGGTTTCAGGTACGTCGTGGGCGCTTTGCAGGGTGAGAATGCCGTAACCGTCGGCCAGACCTTCGGTCGGCACCGGCACTGGCTCGACCCCATCCAGCCCCTCAAGCGCGGGGGCCAACGCCGCGTCAAATCCGGCCAGCGCCTCGGTATCTTCGAGGCCATACCGACGTTTCAGGAAATCGCCGGATGTATAGACCACCTGCACCGCGTCGGCCCCGGCATAGGTCAGCGCCCGGAACGGCAGATCAAGCCCGGTGCTGAGGTCCTGCGCCAACAGGGCAGAGTTGACTGCGGCGTCCGAGAACAGTTGGACCCGAGAGGGTGGCATCTCGACCCCCGCTTCGGCAGCGAGGCGGGCGTGGTCGATATCGACAACCGGTTCTAGCCCAGATCCGCTCACACCCGCAGCAATCTGTTCGAAGGTCCGGTCCACAGCCTCTTGTGCCGGCGCCGCAAATGCCGGCGTCAGAAATGCCCCAATTGCCAAACCCACGATGGCCACCTTGCTTGCCTGAAATATGCGCGTTCTACCGGTTTGATCGCTCCGATCTGCCTGTGGCGATGGCGCGAAATGACAAGGACATTCGAGGCAATGAAACGCTCTGGGTCAATAGACCTTTGGAACGTAAAGCTCGTCCGGCAGCACCTGGCGCTCGTAGTCGGGGTTGTAACGGCGGTCGGGCAGCGTGACCTTTTCGTGCGGGATGTCCTCGTAGGGTATCTTGGACAACAGGTGCTCGATACAGTTCAGCCGCTCGCGCTTCTTGTCGTTGCCCTCGACAATGTACCACGGCGCCTCGGGGATGTTGGTGCGCGCGAACATCTCTTCTTTTGCCTTGGTATACTGTTCCCAGCGGATCCGGCTTTCCAGGTCCATGGGCGACAGTTTCCACTGTTTCATCGGGTCATGCACCCGCATCAGGAAGCGCAGCTGCTGTTCCTCGTCGGTGATCGAGAACCAGTATTTCAGCAGGATGATCCCCGACCGCACCAGCATACGCTCGAATTCGGGAACGTCCTGGAAGAATTGCTCGACCTGATCCTCGGTGGCAAAGCCCATCACCCGCTCGACCCCGGCACGGTTGTACCAGGACCGATCGAACAGCACCATTTCCCCGCCCGAGGGCAGATAGGGCACGTAGCGCTGGAAATACCACTGGCTCTGCTCGCGGCGGGACGGGGCGGGCAGGGCGACCACCCGTGCAACACGGGGGTTCAACCGCTGGGTAATCCGCTTGATCACCCCGCCTTTACCGGCCGCATCGCGGCCTTCCATGATGATCAGCACCTTGGAATTCGTATGCTGGACCCAATCCTGCAACTTGATCAGTTCGGCCTGAAGCCGCAGCAGGTTGCGAAAATAGACCTGCCGGTCAAGCAGGTCAGGGCGCTGATCCTTGTAGATCCGGCGGATTTCCATCGACAGCATTGGCTCGCTGAATTCGATCTCGAAATCCTCGTCCAGCGAATCCTCCAATTCGGCCTCAAGCCAATCCAAGCTGGGGTCGTCGGATTCATGGGTCAAAATGCGCTCCTCTCAATACAGTTGATCCGTCTGCCCTTGCTGGGCGCGTATGACCCTTGCATGTCACAGACAGATGGCAATTTCGTTGCGGGAAATCAAAAACCGGCCACTGTTGGTGCAAATATGCGCCTGCTCCTTGTGGATGCAAGGGTGCTGCAATGCTCAGACCGGTAGCGCCGTTGTCTTGAAGACGGTTCGAAGTGCGAACGAGCTTTGCATCTGCGCCACCCCCGGCAGGCGGGAGAGGTGCTGGCGGTGAATGCGGGCGAAATCCTCGGTGTTTTCGGCCACCACCTTCAGGATGTAATCCGCCGTGCCGGCCATCAGGTGGCATTCCAGCACATCGGGAATGCGGGCCACCGCCTTTTCAAAGGCGTCCAGCACCTCGTCGGCCTGACCCTGAAGGGTGATCTCGACGAAAACCGTTGTGGGCAGGCCCATCTTGCGGGCATCCAACAGGGCCACGTAGTTGCGGATATAGCCCTCGGATTCCAGCCGCTGGACCCGCCGGTGACAGGCCGAGGGTGACAGGTTGGCCTTGTCGGACAGTTCGGCATTGGACATCCGTCCCTTTGCCTGAAGGGCGGTGAGAATCTTTCGATCTGTCGCGTCCAGGCTCATTGACGCACATCCTTTGCAACTCTTGGCTCAGAGTTCGAAGAATATCCCGAAAATTCTCTAAATGGCGAGTGGAGTTTCACAGAAATTGTTTCCCGTATCTGCCACATATTTGGGCAGATTGCGAACGGAGGACGCAGAAATGAAAATCGGATGCCCCAAGGAGATCAAACCTCAGGAGTTCCGTGTCGGCATGACCCCGAATGCAGCGCGCGAGGCTGTCTCGCACGGGCATGAGGTCATCATCGAAACCAATGCCGGTGCCGGTGCCGGGTTCGACAACGCCGCCTATGTCGATGCCGGCGCACGGATCGTCGACAGCGCGGAAGAGGTGTTCGCCACCGCCGACATGATCGTCAAAGTCAAGGAACCGCAGGCGATCGAGCGCAAGATGCTGCGCGAGAACCAGCTGCTGTTCACTTACCTTCATCTGGCCCCCGATCCGGACCAGACCCATGACCTGCTGGCTTCGGGCGCGACCTGCATCGCCTACGAGACAGTGACCGACCGCAATGGCGGCCTGCCGCTGCTGGCCCCGATGTCCGAGGTTGCCGGCAAGCTGGCGCCGCAGGTCGGCAGCTGGACCCTGCAAAAGGCCAATGGTGGCCGTGGTGTGCTGATGGGTGGCGTACCGGGTGTGGGCCCGGCCAAGGTTGTTGTGATCGGCGGTGGCGTTGTCGGCACCCATGCGGCACGTGTGGCTGCCGGCATGGGCGCGGATGTGACCGTTCTGGACATGTCGCTGCCGCGTCTGCGCTATCTTGACGACACCATGCGTGGCGAGTTCAAGACCTCGTATGCCTCCAAAGGCAACACCGCCGAGCTGGTGTCCGAGGCCGACATGGTCATCGGTGCAGTCCTGATCCCCGGTGCCGCGGCGCCCAAGCTGATCAGCCGCGCGCAACTGTCGACCATGAAGCCGGGTGCGGCGCTGGTCGATGTGGCCATCGACCAGGGCGGCTGTTTCGAGACCTCGCGCGCCACCACCCATGCCGACCCGATCTACGAGGTCGACGGCATCATGCACTACTGCGTGGCCAACATGCCGGGCGCTGTTGCACGTACCTCGACCATCGCGCTGGGCAATGCCACCATGCCGTTCATGCTGGCATTGGCCAACAAGGGCTGGAAACAGGCCTGCGCCGACGATGTGCACCTGCTCAACGGTCTGAACGTCCATGCCGGCAAGCTGACCTATTACGCGGTCGGCGAGGCGCTGGGTCTGGACGTCGTTTCTCCCAGTCTGATCGTGAAACAGGCGGCCTGATCGTCTGATCCCGATTGGTTCTCACTCCCCCCGTCGGCCCCGGCCGGCGGGGTTTTTCTTGCCGGTATGTGACTGGCGCGAGGCTTCGGCCCGAAGACGACTACCAGCTATATTGGTTCCCCATTCCGGTCCCTTGTGATCCGTTGCCGCGTCGGATTCGCGCGCCGTCACATCAGCCGGGTCATGCAAATCAGAACATTCCCATCGCCAGACCCGCACCCAGCGCCTGACCCAGCTCGCGGCATTGATCAAGCTCGGCTTCGGGGATGTGCTTGGGCGCCAGAATCGCCTCGGGCGTTTGCGCATGGGAGCACAGGATCAGCGGCGGCTGAACCTCTTTCAGGCGCCAGCCGGTGGCGATGCGGGCCACCTGCCGGGCGGCGTTCTGCCCGTCCGATCCGGCACAGATCATCTGCGCATAGGCGCGCCCCTCGATCCGGCCCAGAACGGGGTAATAGCAGCGGTCAAAGAAATCCTTCATCACGCCCGAGATCGCCGCCAGGTTCTCGGGGCAGCAGAACACGTAACCACTCGCGCGCAGCAGGTCCTCAGGGCCTGCCGCCTCGGCTGTCAGCAGCGTTGTGGCCAACTCGTTCTGCGCGCCTGCGGCGCAGGCTTCGGCCATCTGGCGGCTGCCGCCGGTGCGCGAGTGATAGACGATCAACAGCTCTGCCATAGCTCACACCCGGTGATAGGGGCTACCGGCCAGGATGGTCGCGGCGCGGTAAAGCTGCTCGGCCAGCATCACCCGAACCAGCATGTGCGGCCAGACCATCGCGCCGAAAGAGATCGAGAGATCCGCCTCGGCCCGCAGGCTGGGATCAATCCCATCGGCGCCGCCGATCACAAGCGCCAGATCCTGCCGGCCCGTGTCGCGCCAGTTGGCCAGCCTGTCCGCGAAATCGGGAGAGGATAGCTGTTTGCCACGCTCGTCCAGGGTGCACAGAACCGCGCCCGACGGCAACGCCTTGCGCAGCAGTGCCGCCTCGGCGCCCATGCCGGCGTTCTTCTTGTCCTCGACCTCGATCACGCGCGCGGGCCCCAGGCCCAGCGCGCGACCGGTTCTGTCGAACCGGGTCAGGTAGTCGTCGATCAGGGATTTTTCCGGTCCTGCCCGCAAACGGCCGACCGCGAGGATGCTGACACGCATGGGTCATTCGCCCACCGGCCCCGGGATCAGGGCCGGGCGGACGCCTTTAGTTGGCCGATGTCTTGGCGCCTTGAGGCATCCACATCTTTTCCAGCTGATAGAACTCGCGCACTTCCGGGCGGAAGATATGCACGATCACATCGCCGGTATCGATCAGTACCCAGTCGCCGGCATCCTTGCCCTCGATCTTGGAGTTGAGGCCGAAATCTTCCTTCAGCCGCTGCACCAGCTTCTCGGCCATGGCCGAGACCTGACGGGTCGACCGGCCCGAGGCGATGACCATGTAATCGCCCATCGAGGTTTTGCCCCGCAGGTCGATCTGCACGAGGTCTTCGGCCTTGTCATCGTTGAGAGAGGTCAGAATGCGGTCCAGCAGCTGTTCGCTGGTATAAGTGCCTTGGGCCATCATCTTGGCCCCTGCATGGGCGGGCATGGCCGCCTCTGTATGAGGTAACAGGACATCGTCCTCCTATAGGGCGCGCCGACCGATCCCCGGCGCTGGGTCAGGTCGAATTTAGCAACCCGTCTGTGACTTTTCAATGAACCGCCATACGGTATGCATGGTACTGGGGTCAATCGGCACCACCCTGTCCGGCTGCCGGGACAGGCGTGGCCGCATCCTCCAGCATCCGAACCTCGCGTTGAGGGAAGGGAATCGAGATACCCTCGGCCTGGAACGCATCCCAGAGTGCCAGGAACACATTGCCGCGAATATTGGTCAGTCCAGCGGTCGGGTCGGTGATCCAGAAGCGCAGCACGTAGTCCACACTGCTGTCGCCGAAGCCAACGATATGGCAGACCGGATCGCGCCCGCTTCCGGCCAGGACCCGCCCGACGGACCGTGCGGCGGCAATGGCGACCGCGCGCACCTTGTGCGGGTCGTCGCCATAGCTGGTACCAAAATTCAGGTCGAGCCGGACAAACTGGTCCGAATGCGACCAGTTCACCACCTGGCTGGTGATCAGATCCTCGTTCGGGATCAGGTATTCGCGCCCGTCGCGCGTGACCACCGAGACATAGCGCGCGCCCAAGGCGTTGATCCAGCCAAAGGTCTCGCCCAGCGAGATCACGTCCCCCGGTTTGATCGAGCGGTCCATCAGGATGATGATGCCCGAGATCAGGTTCGACACCACCTTTTGCAGACCAAAGCCGATGCCGACACCGATTGCACCGGACAGAAAGGCCAGCCCGGTCAGGTCGAACCCCAGCGTGCGGATCGCAACGATGAAGACCCAGCCATAGAGCAGAACCTGCACCGCCTTGGCCAACAGCACCTGCATCGAGGGCGAGATATCGTCGTTGCGGGCCAGCGCGTTCGATGCGCCCTGCGACGCCAGCCGAACCAGTACCAGCAACGCGCCGACCAGCAGCACCGCCTTCATCACTCCCAGTACCGAGATATGCAGCGCGCCGATCTCGATCGATATGCCATCGAGGAAGCGGGCCACATCGTCGGTCAGGTTCAGTGCCACCAGCGTGGCATAGACCCACATCGACCAGCGGAAGACCAGCCGGATGGTGCGATTGCGCACCGCCCGTGCCACCAGCGCGATCACCAGCAGCGCCGTGGCCAGAGTCGCCACCACCCCGATCACATAGCTGCGCGAAGGCCAGGTCATCTGTTGCATGACCAAATAGGTCAGCCAGCTCAAAGCCACGAAATAAAGCAGCGACAGCCGCCGCATCAGCAGCACCAGCGTTCTGAGCCGCCACTTAGGCCAGCCCTCGCGCGAGCGGGCCCAGGCATCCCAATGGGTGCGCGTCAGCAGCGAAAGCAGCAGCGCTGCGCCGATCAGCAGCGCGATGATCAGCAACTGATACTGGCGCCAGCCGGGCGTCAGGAAAAGACCAACCAGCCTGTGCCCCTCGGTCAGCAGGGTCGCGATCAGTTCGTCCAGCGAGGCCGGGAGAATGTCTTCGTTCATATATAGGCTCCGCCGCCAGCTTGGCAGGCTTGCCGCCGGAAACGCAAGACCTTGCGAGACTCGGGACGGACATGTATCTGGACAGAATGACACCCCACGACGCCTCGACCATGGACCTGCAAGACCGCGCCCGCCTGCGCGAGCGGTTCTTTGGCGCGACCCGTTCGGTTCTTGCCCGCCTATAGGCAGGGTGCAGCCACGTCTTTACAGCCAATTCTCAAGAACGGGAGAGGACACATGTCCCCCAAGACACTCTATGACAAGATCTGGGATGCCCATCTGGCCCACGAGGCCGAAGACGGCACCTGCCTTCTCTATATCGACCGTCACCTCGTGCACGAGGTGACCAGCCCGCAGGCCTTCGAAGGTCTGCGCATGGCGGGCCGCAAGGTGCGCGCGCCGGATAAGACCATCGCCGTGCCGGACCACAACGTGCCCACCACCGAGGGCCGCGAAGACCCCGCACAGATGACCGAGGAAAGCCGCATCCAGGTGCAGGCGCTCGACAAGAACGCGCGCGATTTCGGCATCCACTATTACCCGGTCTCGGACATCCGTCAGGGCATCGTGCATATCGTCGGCCCCGAACAGGGCTGGACCCTGCCGGGCATGACCGTGGTCTGCGGTGACAGCCACACCGCGACCCATGGCGCATTTGGCGCGCTGGCCCATGGCATCGGCACCTCCGAGGTCGAACATGTGCTGGCCACCCAGACGCTGATCCAGAAGAAATCCAAGAACATGAAGGTGGAGATCACCGGCAAGCTGAACCCGGGCGTCACCGCCAAGGACATCACGCTGGCCGTGATCGGCAAGACCGGCACCGCCGGCGGCACCGGCTATGTCATCGAATATTGCGGCGAGGCGATCCGCGACCTCTCGATGGAAGGCCGCATGACCGTCTGCAACATGGCCATTGAAGGCGGCGCCCGCGCTGGCCTGATCGCGCCGGATGAAAAGACCTTTGCCTATGTGCAGGGCCGCCCGCATGCGCCCAAGGGCGCCCAGTGGGAAGCAGCACTTGCGTGGTGGAAGACGCTCTATTCCGATGACGACGCCCATTGGGACAAGGTGGTGACGATCAAGGGCGAGGATATCGCCCCCGTCGTGACCTGGGGCACTTCTCCCGAGGACGTTCTGCCGATCACCGCGACCGTCCCCAACCCCGAGGATTTCAAAGGCGGTAAAGTCGAGGCCGCGCGCCGTTCGATCGAATACATGGGTCTGACCCCTGGCCAGAAACTGTCGGATATCGAGATCGACACCGTCTTTATCGGATCCTGCACCAATGGCCGGATCGAGGATCTGCGCGCTGCTGCCGCGATCCTGAAAGGCAAGAAGATCAAGGACGGTATCCGCGCCATGGTCGTACCCGGCTCGGGCCTTGTCCGCGCCCAGGCCGAGGAGGAAGGCATCGCCGACATCTTCAAGGAGGCGGGTTTTGAATGGCGCCTTGCGGGTTGTTCGATGTGCCTGGCGATGAATCCCGACCAGCTGGCACCGGGCGAGCGTTGCGCCGCGACTTCGAACCGCAACTTCGAGGGTCGTCAGGGTCGGGGCGGTCGTACTCACCTGCTCAGCCCCGCGATGGCCGCCGCCGCCGCCATTACGGGAAAGCTGACGGATGTGCGGGAAATGATGTAGGCTTCGCTCATACTTCATTTCTAGGGAGAGAATGAAATGGGTGACTGGCTGAAACTGATGTTGCTGGGCCTGTTGTCGGTCGTGTTCGGGATTATCATCCTGGGCGCGCCGGTGATGGCTTCGGTGGCCATTACCACCCTGACTGGAATCATGCTGCTGATAGGTGGCGGGCTTCAGGCAGTGGGTGGTTTCACCGTCGAAGGGGCGGGCAACAAGATCCTGTCGATCATCATGGGTCTCATCATGGTGTTCCTCGGCTGGTCGTTCCTGTCGAACCCGCTCGAAGGCACGCTGACGCTGGCCTCGGTTGTGATGATCCTGTTTGCCGCCGGCGGCATCGCCCGGATCATTCTGTCGTTCCAGATGCGCGGCACCGGCCTGTTCATGCCAACGCTCATTTCCGGCGTCCTGTCGCTGGGTCTTGCTGCCTATGTCATGGCGAATGCAGGGGTCGGTCTGGCGCTCAGCCTTCTCGGTATCCTGATGGGAATCGAGATGCTCTTCAACGGCTTTGGCCTGATCTTCGCCGCGCTCTTCGTGCGCAGCGCGGGAAAACACGCGTAACCGGGGTCACGGGGCCGGGGACTGTCCGTCCGCACCTGTGACTCTTTGAAACTGGATCGGGCTGCGCACACGCGCGGACCCGATCCGCAATCAAAGATACAGCGCCCGCTGCGAACGCGGGCCCGAACCAGGAGACTGGAAATGGACAAGTTCACCACGCTTACAGGCATCGCCGCGCCGATGCCGCTGATCAACATCGACACCGACATGATCATCCCCAAGGTATTTCTCAAGACAATCAAACGGTCGGGCCTTGGGGTGAACCTGTTCGACGAAATGCGGTACAACGCAGACGGGTCCGAAAACCCGGATTTCGTCCTGAACAAGCCGCAATACCGCGAAACCGAAATTCTGGTCGCGGGTGACAATTTCGGCTGCGGTTCGTCGCGCGAACACGCCCCTTGGGCGATCAAGGATTTCGGCATCAAGTGCGTGATCTCGACCTCGTTCGCCGACATCTTCTTTAACAACTGTTTCAAGAACGGCATCCTGCCCATCGTCTTGCCGCAAGAGCAGGTCGACCTGCTGATGAAGGATGCCGAGAAGGGTGAGAATGCCCGCATGACCGTTGATCTGGACGCGCAGGAAATCACCACCTCGGATGGTGAGGTCATCGCGTTCGAAGTGGACGCGTTCAAGAAGCACTGCCTGCTCAATGGTCTCGACGATATTGGCCTGACCATGGAAAAGGCCGCCGCGATCGACACGTTCGAAGCGCAGGCCGCACAGGCGCGGCCCTGGGTCTGATCCTGTTTCGGTGCTGGAAGGGGGCCGTTTCCGTTGGGAACGGCCCCGTTCCGTTGTTGCTGCCCGAACCAACAGTGGCTGATTGCGATCAGGGTCCGCACAACCACAAAATGTAGTTGTCCCGAATAACTTGCCAAAAAATTACGCCATCTCTGATGCAAGAAGGCACCAGTTGCGCCATGTTTTTGCCTTAAATCGGCGGTCTCGTGACTCGATGACTTGAGTGGGTGACCGAATGGCGGCACAAATGAGGCCAAAATGAGGCACTCCGCCCCACCGGGTGGACTCAAGTTGGAACAAAGGCTCGGCAACGCATCGGCCTGTCCAGTTTGAAGGGATCGGACAGTGATTGCACGCATCACAGGCGCGGCTCTGCGCGGAATCTTGGTGGCGCTTGTCGTCGTGATTCCGGCGCTTTATCTGCCCAGCGCCGCCACGACAGCGACCGAGATCGTCGTCCTTCTGGCGATCCTTGGATTTGTGCTTACCTTTGCCGAGTACAACTCGACCTTTCCCAGCTTCATCGAATTCCGGGACGCGCCACCGCTGAACCGGATGCGGTTCATTGCCTTGATGACAATGATCACCTTTCTGACCTTGATCTGCAAGGAACGGATCGAACCCAGCAATATCACCGCGCTGTTTTCCGGTTTTGGATTGATCATCGCGAATATGGCCGATTTTCCCTATTCTCCGGTGCGGCTGGTAGTATTGATGCTGCCGGCAGGGGCCGCGCCCGAGCTTATCTATGATGTGCGGGTCACTGCCGCCGTGGCCTATGTGATCGCATTGCTGACGGTTCTGGCCTTTTGGTTCGCCGTGCGGGTGCGTGGATGGCCGACCGCAAACGGCGCTTTCAACGTCTGGATCAACCTGCCGTTGTTCGACCCGACTACGGGCGGCGATGTCGTCGCGCGGCTGCAACGTGACGGCCGGATCAACATGATCCTGGGCGTGCTGTTGCCATTCTTCATCCCTGCCTTGGTCAAGATGGCCTCGGACCTATTCGATCCGATCAGCCTCTACAGCCCGCAAACGCTGATCTGGACCATGAGCGCCTGGGCGTTTCTGCCTGCCTCGATGATCATGCGCGGGCTTGCGATGATGCGCATCGCTGAACTGATCGAGGAAAAGCGCCGCCGGGTCTATTCCAACGCCGAGGCGATGCAGACCGCATGATCCGGCTGGCCGCCCTGGTCTTGTGCCTGTTGCCGGAGGTGGCGGCGGCCGAGACGCTGCGGGTGGCGACCTTCAACACGGAACTCAGCCGCAAGGGCCCGGGCCTGATGCTGCGCGATATTGTCGGTGGCCGTGACAAGCAGGTCGCGGCGGTGGTCTCGGTGATCGCTTCTGCCCGCCCTGACATTCTGGCACTCCAAGGGGTTGATTGGGATCACGAGGGCCGGGCACTGGATGCGCTGCGCGTGCGGCTGGGCAAGGCGGGGTGGGACATGCCCTACAGCTTTGCCGCACAACCCAATAGCGGACGTGCCAGCACGCTTGACCTGGATGGTGACGGGCGCATGGGCGGCCCAGGAGACGCGCAAGGCTATGGCAGCTTTACCGGTCAGGGTGGTATCGCGGTGCTGTCTCGTCACCCGATCGCACGGGACGAGATACAGGATTTCACGGCCTTTTTGTGGCGCGATCTGCACGGTGCTACCTTGCCAGCGGTCGCAGGACGTCCCTTCCCCTCATCCGAGGCGCAGGCCGCGCAGCGCCTGTCCTCCACCGGGCACTGGCTGGTCCCGATCGACACGGGGCAGGGGCGGATAACGCTCTTGACCTATCAGGCCGGGCCGCCGGTCTTTGACGGGCCCGAAGACCGCAACGGGCTGCGCAACCGGGACGAAACCCGGTTCTGGCAGCTGTTGCTGGATGGGGCAATCGGTGAAATGCCCGCCCATCCCTTTGTCCTTGCCGGAGGCGCCAATCTGGACCCGCAGGATGGCGAGGGCCACCATGGCGCCATCGAAACACTTCTGACCGACCCCCGGCTGCAGGACCCGGCGCCAGTAAGTCCCGGCGCCGCCAAGGCGGGTTCTCACGGTCACAGGGGGCCGGATGCACAGGACACGGTCGATTGGCCGGGGATCGGCAGGTTCCGGGTCGATTACGTGCTGCCTTCGACCCATTGGCGCGTGACGGGATCGGGTGTGGTCTGGCCGGCGCCGGAGGATCCGAGCGCAGGCCTGGTGTCACAGGCCAGCCGTCACCGCCTGGTCTGGGTGGACCTGATCCGCGAGTAGCTCGACGGGGATCGCAGAAGCAAGCGCTTGCCCGAACGGTGTTGGCACAAACGTCGGCAGAACCTTTGCAAACGCGGCCCCGTCCAGACCGTGCGGTGTGTTCCAGAGATAGCGCATCTCCAGCAGTGAACGCGCCATCGGCCAGACGGGCCGGGCCAGATGCAAGGGCAGCCAGTTCATGCGCTTGAGCGTGATGCGCCGGCCCGTCACCTGTTCCAGTGCGGCCGCTATCTGGCGACCTGTCAGCGTGTAGCCGGGATAGGTGAGATCGCAGAACACCGGCAGCGTCTCGCGCTGCTGGGACAGGGTAACGGTGACGCGGGCGAGATCGGGCAGATAGGCCCAGGCATGTGCTATGTCTGGATCGCCCGGATAAATGAACCGCCCCTTGGCGAGCCGCTTGATCATCACCTGATCGAACCAGTTGCCCGAGGCGCAGGTATCGAGGAAATCCCCCGCGCGTAGAAGGATTGTACGAACGCCCGAGGCGCGATAGGCGGCCTCCATGTCGATGCGAATGCGGCCCAGCGGATTGGTCGCGGCATGCGGACTGTCAGGCCCCCAGGGAGCAGGAGTGTTGGGGCCAAAAACATAGACATTTCCGGGAATGATCACCGTGGCGCCCGTTGCCCGCGCCGCCTTGATCACCCGCGCGTGCAGGCCGGGGACCGTAGCGGCCCAGTCGGGATAGGGCGGGTTCCAGGCGTTCACGATCACATCCGCACTGCGCGCGGCAGCGTCCAGATCGTCGCGCTTTCGGTCGAACGGGCGCACTGTCCAACCCGCTCGTTCAAACGCCTCGGCCGCGTTGCGCCCGAACCGGCCCGAGGCCCCGAGAACAAGAACTGTCTGTGTCATGCTGGCTCTCCTATCACTGTTCATACTTAAATAAGCATTCAAATGAATGGAGAGAATTGCCCAAAACCGCAGATCATGTATTCATTGATGAATGGATGAACTCTCGGATATTGGCGACTGGTCCCTGATCCAGAGCTTTCTGGCTGTGGCCGAGACCGGCACTTTGTCAGCGGCGGCGCGGCAGCTCGACCGCAGTCAACCCACATTGGGCCGACATGTGCAGGCGCTGGAGCAGGCGCTGGGCCTGTCGCTGTTCGATCGGCACGCGCGCGGCTTGAAGCTGAGCGCGGACGGCGCCCGGATCCTGCCGCTGGCGCAGCAGGCGCATCGGGCGATGACGGCGATTTCGGTCACCGCCGCCGGGCAATCGCAATCGCTGGCAGGCACCGTGCGCATCACCGCCTCGGTCTTTGCCTCGCATCATATCCTGCCGCCGATCCTGGCGAGTATCCGGGCCGCCGAACCCGCGATCGAGCTGGAGCTGGTGCCCAGCGACACTACCGAGAACCTGCTGTTTCGTGCCGCCGATATCGCCGTGCGCATGTACCGGCCCCGGCAGGTGGATATCGTTGCCCGGCATATCGGTGACATACCGCTCTGCGCCTGCGCCGCCACCAGCTATCTGGAGCGCAAGGGTCGTCCCGCGCGGGCCGAGGACCTTCTCGATTTCGATCTGGTGGGCTATGACGCGGACCCGATCATCGTAAAGACGATGCAGGCGCTGGGCTGGCCGGCGACGCGGCACAGCTTTGCCATCCGTTGCGACAATCAGAGCGCCTATTGGCAGTTGATCCGGGCCGGGTGCGGCATCGGTTTTGGCCAGCGCAGCATCGTCGCCGCCGATCCGCTGGTCGAAGTGCTGCCCTTTGACCTGCCGGTGCCACCGCTCGAAATGTGGCTCGCCGCGCCGCAGGCGATGCGGCTGACGCCCCGGATCCGCCGGGTCTGGGACCTCTTGGCCGAAGGCTTGCTGGCCGCGCCCCTTTGATCCCCGGTTTTCCCCTGTCAGGACAGCGCAGATCACTCGCGCCACATTGACCGTCCGCCTCTGGCGCGCTAGGGCCATTGCGACGAAACGCAAGGAGAGTTCCATGTCCAATCCCTCGCTCCTCATCCTGCCCGGTGACGGAATTGGCCCCGAAGTCATGGCCGAAGTGCGCAAGATCATCGGCTGGTTCGGCGACAAGCGCGGCCTGAATTTCGACGTCAGCGAGGATCTGGTCGGCGGTGCCGCCTATGACGTGCATGGCGTGCCGCTGGCGGACGAGACCATGGCCAAGGCGCAAGAGGTCGATGCCGTGCTGCTGGGCGCCGTTGGCGGCCCGAAATACGACGATCTCGATTTCAGCGTCAAACCCGAACGCGGCCTGCTGCGCCTGCGCAAGGAGATGGACCTGTTTTCCAACCTGCGCCCGGCCCAGTGTTTCGACGCGCTGGCCGATTTCTCGTCGCTGAAAAAGGACATCGTTGCCGGTCTGGATATCATGATCGTGCGCGAGCTGACCTCGGGTGTCTATTTCGGCGAGCCGCGCGGCATCTTCGAAGAGGGCAATGAACGGGTGGGCATCAACACCCAGCGCTATACCGAAAGCGAGATCGAACGGGTCGCGCGTTCGGCCTTCGAGTTGGCGATGCGCCGCAGCAAGAAGCTGTGCTCGATGGAAAAGGCCAACGTGATGGAATCGGGCATCCTGTGGCGCGAGGTGGTGACCCGCGTGGCCAAGGACTATCCCGAGGTCGAACTCAGCCACATGTATGCCGACAACGGTGCCATGCAGCTGGTCCGCGCGCCGAAACAGTTCGACGTGATCCTGACCGACAACCTGTTCGGCGACATCCTGTCGGACTGCGCCGCGATGCTGACCGGCAGTCTGGGCATGCTGCCCTCGGCCTCGCTGGGCGCACCGATGGCCAACGGGCGTCCCAAGGCGCTGTATGAACCCGTGCACGGCTCGGCCCCTGATATCGCGGGCCAGGGCAAGGCCAACCCGATCGCCTGTATCCTCAGTTTTGCGATGGCGCTGCGCTACAGCTTTGACCAGGGTGCCGAGGCCGATCGCCTTGAAGCGGCAGTCGAACAGGTTCTGGCCGACGGTGTACGCACCGCCGACCTGCTGGGCGAAGAGGGCGTGACCCCGGTTTCGACCACCGAGATGGGGGCGGCGATCCTGGCGAAACTCGACGCCAGCCTCTAATCCGTTTCTGCCCGCGGCGGCGCGTCTGCCGCGGGCAGTCGTGCTGCCGCCGCGCGGTGGTAATGCGCCACCCGTTCGGCATGGTGCAATACCCGGTCCAGCCAGCGCATCGCGTCGGTATGGGCAAAAACCTGGTCCAACGCAAACAGCCCCGCATGTTCGCCCAGCATCATCGCCCGGCGATGGCGCTTGCGTCGCGCGGCGATCAAGAGACGCAACCGCTCCAGCCGCTTTCCTTCGGGCACCCCGCCCACTGCCCCGCCAGAGCGCCGCAGCGCCGCCCCGGCCCCAAGGGCAGAGCGCCGCAACAACCTGTCATGCAGCAGGGTGTCGATATTGCCGGTCTGCCGCGCCCGATCCAGCAGCCGGGTCAGATGGTCGATCTGGTGCAGGATGTCCGAAAAGGTCTCGATATCCTGTGCGCGATCGGGTGGCAGCCGGATCTCGGACAGAAAGGCACGTAGATCCTCGAGCGCGCGCGTGCACGGCGTCAGTGCCGCGATGCGCCGGTAATCGGGCGCGGGGGCCAAGCCGGCACCCAGAGCGAGAAACAACCGTTCGGCAATTGTCCGCGCGCCGGACTGTGCCGCCAGCAACGCGGCGTTTGCGTCCTTGAGCAGGCTGCGGTCGGGAACGAACAGCTGTTCGGTCTCGCGTTCGGGCAAGAGCCGCGCCACCAGCCCGGCAAAGCGCCCGGTCAGCGGCAGGAACAGCGCCGTTCCAACCAGATTGAAGCCGGTGTGAAAAATCAGCAGAACACTCAGATCGTCACCCAACTGCGTCGCGCCATCGAAGACCGGCCGCAGAAGAAGCAACATGGGAAAGGCCAGGACCGAGGTCACGATGTTGAAGATCAGGTTCGCCAACGCGGTCTGCCGCATCGGCACCGAGCCACCGGTCGAGGCCAGAACAGCGGTAAAGGTGGTGCCGATATTCATGCCGATCACGATTGCGGCTGCCTGCAACAGCGTGATCGCGCCCCCCGACAGCATCACCAGCGCCAACGCCATCGCCGCGCTGGACGATTGCATGACGATGGTTACCGCTGCCCCCAATCCCACGAGGAGGAGCAATCCTCCGGGCCCGCTTCCCGGCAGGCGTTCGGGCGTCAGAAACGAAGTCAGGTCGCTTGCCCCCGATTGCATCAGGTCAAGCCCGATCAGCAACAAGCACAATCCCGCGACCGTGCGTCCGGCCCGGGCCAGCGGCCCGCGCGCCAGCAGATCGGCAAGGGCCGCCGGAAACAACAGCAGCAGCGCCAGATTGCCAAGTTTGAGCTTGAAGCCCAACAGCGAGACCAGCCAGCCGGTTGCGGTCGTGCCGATGTTGGCCCCGTAGAGAATGCCCAATGCCTGCGGCATCGTCATCAGCCCGGCCCCGACAAATCCCACCGTCATGACTGTCGTGGCACTGGACGATTGCACCACGGCCGTCGCGGCGGCGCCGGTCATCACACCGCGTAGCGGAGTGGTGGTGAAACGCGTCAGCACGCCGCGCAACTGACTGCCCGCCGCATCGCGCAAGGCAGTAGTCATCAACTCCATTCCCAGCAGGAACATGCCGATGCCACCAATCAGGTAAAAGAGATTTCCCACCATTTCCCGAGCTCGCCGGACCCTCTCCGGACCCGCAGTCTTGCCAATGATCGGCGCCGGGACAAGTCGATGTTTTTCAAACTGCTGCGGCGGAATCCCTCTTGCATGTCGTCCGGGGCGGGTATAGATCACCCGCCACGGTCGGAGTGTAGCTCAGCCTGGTAGAGCACTGTCTTCGGGAGGCAGGGGCCGGAGGTTCGAATCCTCTCACTCCGACCAGTATTTTCAATTACTTACAAGCCCTCAACAATTGTGCTTACTACTACGGTAAGCAAATAGTAAGCACGGCGTGGGTAAATCCGGGTCATTTCGGGTCGAATCTGACCCTCTCGACTACCGGTTCAGCAGCTTCGGCATGTTCGCTGTCATCGCTGAACGGAACTTGGCCTGCCGGCCATTGCCCGGAAACGGCACAATCTCAAACCGACACGGTGTTCCCGAAGCTGCAATTTTTGCTTTGACAGGTGCCGCGATCCCTTTCATGAGCACCACGACAAGCCGCGCTTCATAGGTCCTCATCCTCGCAGGCCGCGAGATCATCTGACCGGCTGTAATGCTGTGCGTCGGATTTACGCTATCCGCGCGGAACGACGAGGATCCGCGGCAGGGGCGAAGTATCGATGATAGCCAGGAAGCCGTTCGTATTGCCCGAGCGAGATGTCTCAGTCCTGCGGGGGTGCATCTACCTCGCTACCGAAGGTAACCTTGCAACGATGTCCGGCCGGAATGGAAAGGTCCGGATTGTCCAGCCGAAGATGAAGGCCGAATGTACCGCTGGCGACGTCGAAGACCCGGTCGATCCGCAGAATTTCTGCCTGATAGACCCCGTCTATGGGCGGGGCCGGGCGGACCTGCGCCATGTCACCTTCCTGGATCGTGCCGTATTCCGTGACTGGCAAGAAGGTGATCACATCCAGCGGGTCCAGTCGGACGATCGTTGCAAAGCGGCCTTCCTGGGGCAGGTATTCGCCGTCGTCGAAGTACCGCTCCAGCAGGATCCCTTCGATCGGGCTGCGGATTTCAAGTAGAGACAGCACCGCCTCTGCGCGCTTCAATTCTTCCATCGCCACGCGGCGGGCGAGTTCCACGCGGACAAGGACCGACCGGGCGGCTTCTACGGCTGTCTGGATTTCCTCCAGAACCTCGCGGCTGACGACGCCGCGTGTCGAAAGCTCCTGCGTCCGCTTCAGGCGCGCCTCCAGGAAGGTAAGCTGAGTCTTCTGCGCCTCTATCTCCGACGTGTCGTCGGCACGCAGGCGCAGCATCTCGACCGTGGCACGCTGGATGGTCGAGTCCAATTTGGCTAGGAGTTGTCCCCTCTCAACCTGTTCGCCAGGTTCGACGTGTACCTGCGCGACGACGCCGCCAGAGGCGCCGGCGACATCGACGGTCTCGGACGGGTCGATCACGCAGTCATAGACCTCAGCGCTACAAGGTGCAGCGGCCAAAGCCGCTGCGAAGTAGATTGCTGTGCGCATGGCAGGCGTCAGGTCTCTGCCATCGGTTCGGCTGCGTCTTCGGTGTCGGCCCCGGTCTCTGCCTCTTTGGTTTCGGTGTTGGCGCGCTCCAGCATCTCGCGGAAATGGCGCAACGACGACAGGTGCAAATAGATGCATTCCAGTTCGTCCTTGCGGCACAGATCGGCCAGCGTGTCGCCTGACAGTGCCTTCAACTTTTCCCGATCAACGACCTGAAAGCCGCCCAGAGTCCGCTTTTGACCTGCGCCCAGCGAAAACTCCGCCTGCATCGGCACCAGAAGATCCAACTCCTTAAGGCGCTTGCAGAAGGCCTGTGTACGGGCAAACCCGGCCTGATAGTCCTGAAGGAATTTCAATACCGATTTGAGATAGCCGGTCTGTTCGCCGTCCGTGTCGAACAGGCGCTCGCCGCGACCGTCGCGGTTCGCGCCCTCGAACTCTTCGTCGACCAGCAGGGTGAACTGGTTCTTGTCCTTGTCGAGTGAGAAGATGAACGGATAGCGCCGCGCGAAGGCGGGAATGTAGGTGCCGTGCCAGTTACCGTCGGCGTCTACCGCTAGGTTCTCGTCGTCACGGGTGCCGACGATAATGGCGGGAACCACTTCGTCGCCTGTCCCCGCAAATACGATCGGATGAGTGCCTGCAGCCGGGCCGAATTCAAGCGCGGTGAGCGGGATGGAGTTGGAGTGGCGCGCGAAGGCATAAGTCTTTCCGCTGATGATTGAAAGATCACCATGCCGTTTGGCGCTGACCGGAACGGCCGTCTTATAGAAAAGTTGCTGCACGGGCATGGTCAATCATTCCTCTCGAATGTCATTGTTTTTCCTTCCGAAACTATCGGGGCCCCGAAAGAAATTGTAGCCAAATGGGCCGGTTATGTCTAAGCTTTTTAGTATTGCTAAACACGCTGCTGCACACTGCGTCACCCTATTCTTGCGAAAAAATGTGTCGCTGCCAGAGGGGATTTGTCCATGTCTTTCCCATTTGTTCGGGGCTTGAAGATACCTGGTTCGCGACGCGACAGTCGGTCACTATTTGCCCGGAAATCAGGAACTAGCGGGCGCAAAGTTCATGTGGAGCAGCTTGAGCCAAGACTCTTGCTGGCAGCTGATTTCGCGGTCTCGATGGCAGACGCGATGCAGGCTGATACGGCCGCCCTGCGACTCGAAGGTTTCCAGTCAGAATCAGGGGCCGCCCTGCGGGCTTTGAATTCCAGCGGCGCGCAAATCGCGCAGGCGTTTGGCGGGGCTGATGCGGTCCCGCTCACCTCTCAGATCCGTGTTATTTCGACGGAAAAAGACGACCGGATCGAGATAGACGCCCTTTCATTGTTCGAAATATCGAAACAATCATCGAATTTACCGCTCTTTGAAGTCGAGGGCGGAGAAGGTGCCGACACTTTGCGAGTCGTCGGGGGCGATCTGGAGAACGGATTGCGCACCTATACCGACTGGCACATCGACGATGTCACCGAAGAGGGCGCTGCGGGTGTCGCGTCGGTCACGCTGCGCAACGGCGATGACGTAGAAGTTGCGACGTTCGATATCGCGTTCAGCGGCATCGAGGTGCTATCGGGCACCCAGGGCGACGACACATTCTATCTCGCGGCCAGCGAGATGCGCAAAGGCATCACCATCGATGGCGGTGATGGCGACTTCGACAGCCTCGTTCTGGATGGCAGCTATTCCAGCGTGTCCTATCAGGCCGCGACGGCCAACGATGGTCAGATCCTGCTGGACGGCACCGCGCTGGTCTATCAGGGGCTGGAACCGATCACACAGAATTCCGCCTCGGACGATCTGGTGATCGACCTGACGGACTTTGACGATGATGCAGTGCTGAACGCCTTCAATGCGGGCACTATGTACATCGGCACAACCGGTGGTCTCATCCCGACATTCGAGAATATCACCTTCGTCAACCCGACCAATTCGCTGACCATCAACCTGAAATCCGGGTCCGATACACTGACAGTCGAGAGTCTTTCGGCCAACTGGGACGCATCGCTGTACATCTACGGCGAATACGAGGGGGCAGAGACCTTTCTGGGCGACAGCGGCGAAGATGACGTGACCTTCTCGGGCAGCATCGACCTTGGCAGCAGCGGGTCGATGCAGGTCATTGCCGAGACGATCACGGTGAACGACAACGTCTCGATCACCGGTGATACCTCCGAAGATGGCTTTATCGAATTCCGCAGCCGCCGTCTGGGCACGGCCGAGCTGGAAAACCTGTCGCCGATCTTTCCGGGTATCCCCAAATACGCTTCCGTCGATATCGGAGAGAATGCCAGCATCGAGGCGGGCGGCGTCTACCTGATCGCCCAGGCCGAGGAACGCGGCTATGCCGAACAGCTGGAAATCTCGCAAGAGTTGGACACTAATCTGGTCGGCCCGCTGCTGGATCAGGTCACTTCGGTTCTGGGCCTGCCGTTTCAGGTTCTCGTCAAAAAGACCGATGCCAAGGTAACTGTTGCTGACGGCGCCAATATTGTCGGCCATTCCGGGGTGGGCATCTATGCCAACTCGGTCACCAACGCCTCCGGCTCGGCGGGCTTCGCGATTGCCAGCCTCGGCTGGGCGGATTCAACGGCCAATGCCGAGGTCGATATCGGCGACGCCAACATCTATTCCGACGGCTTCGTCGTCGTCACCTCCGACGCCTCTTCGACCGCCAACATGTCGGTCGAGACGAATACAAGCCTTGGCACCGTTCCGACGTCTTCCAGCAGTCAGGTCTCGCTGTCGCTGGCGGTGGCGCGGTCGACGCTGTCTTCGACGCTGACGGTAGCCGATGGTGCGAGGATCGAGGCGGGTCTGACGGCCAATCTGCTGGCCGGCGGAGAGGTCGATTCCCAGGCCTCGGCCTCATCGGGGCTGTTCTCTTCCGGTGCGGCCGGGGCGGCACTGTCGATCGAATTGTCGAATGCCGATGTTCACACAAACATCTATGGCACGGTCATCAGCCGTAACGAACCGGGCGCGGTGGTCAAGCTGGAGTTCGATCCGCTCGCAGCACCGGGCGAGCGCGGCTATGTCGATCTGGAAAATGACAAGATCTTTGTCGGTCCGAACGCGCTGGCGACCGAGGATACGGTCGTCTACACCTCCAGCCGCGGGCAGAACATCGGCGGCCTGATTGATGGCGCCACCTATTACGTGCTCAAGGATGCGGCCGATCCCAACTACATTCAGCTTGCCAAGTTCGAGGACAGCGTCTTTCGTGGCGACGCCATCGACCTGGTCGAGTTCAACGGCACGGCCAGCAGCCCGCTATACCCGGCGACCAACAACAAGTCGTTCACTGGCGCCGACGTCAATTCCGAGACGGGTGAGATCAGTCTGCCGAACGGCGCCTTTACCGGGACCGGAACCGATTTCACGACTGTCGACCAGACTTACCCGCTGGGACAGGCGGTGATCTACGAGGCGGCAGCGGGCTCTGAAATCGAGGGGCTGGTCAGCGGCAATACCTACTATGTCATCACCGGCACCAACCAGTTCAACCTGGACGGTGGCGCCCGCTCTTTTGTCGGCGCCGACGGCCAGACCATCCAGCTTGCCGAGACCGAGAACGAGGCTTACGCGGGCGTCGCGATCGAGCTTGGAAACGTGACCGGCGACGATTTCACGCTTCGGGCCGCGCATATTCTGGACCCGGGCTTTGCCACCGGCGTCGGTATCGGCGCCAACCTGGAGGTCGAGACCACGACAGAGGCCGGCGCAGGCCTCAGTTCGGCGTCCTCCAACGGGTCGAATTCCCCCGATGGCTACAATCTCAGCGACTCGTTGCTGGGCAACATCTTTTCGAACCTGATGGGGCGCATCTCGACCGAGTCTTCCTCCAACTCGGCCATGAACAGCGCCGGCGCCAGCCCCAACAGTCTGAGCGCGGCGGTCGCACTCGCCTTCGCCTATAACGATCACGATGTGTCGGCCAATGTGCATCCGACGGCGCGGATAACCTCGGGTGAAGATCTGGAGGTCAAGGCCGAGATCGAACACCTGAACAAAGGCTTTGCGTCATCGAGTACCGAGCCGCAGGAACAAAACTCGACAGGAGAGCAGAGCGCCCCGAACACCGTGAGCGCCGCGGTCATTCTGACGATCACCGACAACGACGCCCAGTCGACGATTCACAGCGGCGCCGAGATGAACGCCAAACGGGCCACCCGCGTGATTGCCGGTGTGACCTATCCCTTTGCCCAGACGCTCGATCAGTTCCTGCCGACCACGGCCGGAGAGGTGGTCGACCTGTTCAAGACCGAGGGCTACGGCGCCATCACCCAATATGTCGATGACACCTTCGGTTTGTCGAGTTTCCTGAACACGTGGTCGTCCTCGACCTCGAAGGGTGACAATGTTTCTGTTGCCGGTTCGATCAACTTCCAGGTTCAGGATACGTCGGCGATTGCCACTGTTAAGGACGGCGCGCTGATCAACCAGGACGCCTCGTTCAACGCAGACGAAACCGATCCCTACTTCGGTCAGGAGGTCGTCTCGGTCGAGGCAACGTCCTATATGCAGCAGATCGATATGGCCGGGATCTTCGGCTGGTCGCTCGGCTCGCTCGGGCTGAACGATCTGTATGTATCCAGCGGCGGCGCTTCGTTCGATGGTGGGACGCCGTTCGACACGAATTCGCCCAGCGTCGCTGGCAATAGTGGTGGCAAGGCCGGTATTGGCGCCACGCTCTACGTCAAGCTGGTGGACAACACCACTCAAGCAATCGTCGAGGATAACGCACGGATCTTCACCGGTCGCTCGGGCGGTTTCAACATGAAGGCCGAAGAGGCGCTCTTCAACCTTGGCTTTGCCCAGTCCGGCGCAGCCTCGGATTCGGGATTTGCGGTTGGCGGCACCATCTCGGTCATCAAGCAGGACAGCGACACGCTGGTCCAGTTGGGCAACCGAGCCCATGTGACGGGCGAAGATGCGCGTTTGTATGCCGGTTCGCTGGACACCCATATCGGCATCACCGGTGGCCTTTTCCTGGGGGAATCCATCGGCGTCGGCGTCTCGGTCGCGGTCAACGACGTGACCCGCAACACCCGCGCCGTGATCGGCCCCGAGGAACCGGATGCCGAGGCATCCTATACTGCGGCTAGCGCCAATTACCTCGACCTTGACGGCCAGTTGTCGGTCCGGGCTATCAACGACGGCGCGATCTGGGGCTTTTCGATTGCGGGCGCCATCCAGTCCAATGAACAGCATCCCGACCGATCTGACGATCCGCTCGACGGCGTGTCTCTGGGCATTTTGTTCGGCGATACGCCGGTGGAGAACCCTGTCACCACCGGGGTGGGGGTTTCTGGCTCTGTCGCGTTGAACTTCGTCGACGACACCACCCGCGCCGCGATCACCGATGCGGGGATGGTGAATGCCGGCTCTCTGGAGGTCACGTCTAACAACGAAACGCAGGTGGTTTCGGTTTCTGGTTCCTTCGCTATTGCCGTTTCACGCGGGCAGACCGGAAATTCCGGCACGCAGACTGGCGTCGGCGTCGCAGGCGCTGTCAGTGCCAACACTCTGGACGGCAACACCGAGGCACTGGTGCTCGGCACCGATTTTTCAATCGCCCAGGATCCGGATCCTAACGATGACAGCGTCGAAGCGACCGGCGATGGAGGCATGATCGTCGACGCCTATCGGGTGGGCGACATTTTCTCGCTCGCCGGCAGCCTGGGAGGCGCTGTTACCACCTCGCAGAGTAACAGTACCATTTCGGCTGGCGTCGCCATTTCCGTCGGCGTTAACCTGCTGTCGGGCAAGGTGCGGTCATACATGTCGGATTCCGACGCCACGGTCTACAAGGGCTCCACCCAGGTTCTGGCCACAGCCGCACCCGACATCCTGTCGATTTCCGGCGCGCTGGCGTTCTCGTATTCTGGTGGGGTCAGCGGCAGCAGCACCTCCGCCGCGGTCGGAATCGCGATTAGCGTCAACGAAATCGGCACTGAAGATGATCCGTTCGAGGTTATCGCCCGCGTACACGACTCTGATAT
Source organism: Ruegeria sp. SAZD011 (assembly GCF_059612545.1). Lineage (NCBI taxonomy): Bacteria > Pseudomonadati > Pseudomonadota > Alphaproteobacteria > Rhodobacterales > Roseobacteraceae > Ruegeria > Ruegeria sp. SAZD011. Next base: position 108,176 of record NZ_JBXWQU010000029.1, read on the forward strand.
CGAGGTAATGGACGGAGACATCACCGTTAAGGCCGACGATCTCTCCGAGATTGAGAACTACACCTACGGCGTCGCGCTGGCGATCTCGAACAGCTCTGGCGGTAGTTCCTATGCATTCAGCGGCGTCGGGTCGGTATCTGTCAACAACCTGCATACGGTCGTTTATGCCGAGGTGACCGAGGACAATGACGAAACCAAACTGAAGGCGACCAAAGGCGCCGTGTCCATCATTGCCAAAGAACATGCCGAGATCGACGCCGATGCCGGCGGCTTTGGCCTGGCTTTGGCTCTTGCAGGGAGTAGCGGCGGTGGATTTGCGGGTGGGCTGGGCCTCTCGCTTGCGATCAACAACCTCAGCTCGGACACTATGGCAGTAGTGGAAGGAGCGGAGATTACCGCGGGTACCGTGTCCAACGACGGTGACGACGACGTCGTCATCCAGGCCGACCTGACGCCCAAGATCACCGCGCTGACAATCGCCGGGGCGGGTACCGCCTCGCAGGGGGATGCCGCGCTTGCCCTGGCCGGGACCGGGTCGGGCAACCGGCTGCGCATCCGTGCGCTGGCAGATGTGGACGGCGCCACGATCACTGGCGGTGATAAGGGCATCCGCATCGAGGGCGGTTTGGGAGATGACTCGAAGATCAAGGCCGACGCGGGCGGCGTCGGGATTGCACTGGGTCTCAGTTCAACCGCATCGGTCTCGCTCGGCATTGCCGTGGCGGTCAACGATATTGAAGGGCTAGAGAACGTCACCACCCCCGCAATCGGTGCGACGATCAACGATTCCACAATTGTGACGGATGAAGGTGACCTGTCGATTGGCGCGATTTCCGGCGCCGATATCGATACATTCGTGCTGGGCGTGTCGGTGTCCGCCGATATCGGCCTCACCGACAGTACCTCCATCGGTTTCTCTGGCGCGGGCAGCGTTGCGATCAGCCGGATTGGCTACGACACCGAGGCATCCTTGACGAATTCCTCCTTCACCAGCAACGTTGGCGGCAACGCGACAGTTCTGGCGCAGGATGGCTCGACCATCGACACTTTCGCATTGGCCGGGTCCTTTACCCTGGCCGTGGCCAGTGGCGGAACAGCGGTTGCGGCGAGCATCGCCGCTTCGGTTTCGGTCAATGAGATAGAGAATGGCATCCTGGCCCGGGTCTCGGGGTCGGACATCCTGACCAGCGGCGACGTGACAGTCAGCGCCAGCACGGTACCGACCTCATCGCAGAACGCGCAGGATCAGCTCGCCGGCATTGCCGAGTTTGACTATGTCGCGACCGAGGATGCAACGATCAACGCCATCGCCATCGGCGTGGCGGGTGCGGTCGCCATCAGCCCTGGCGACGCCTCGATCTCGGCGAGCCTTGCAGGCGGTTTCGCCTTCAATGACATCGACAACACGATCACTGCCGAGATCATCGCAGACAGCACCGTTGCAGGGGTGAACGACGGCGACAAGGTCGGCAAGGTCGATGTTCTGGCCTATGACCAGGCCAACATCTTTGCCAGCGCCGACGGCGGCGCGATCAGCCTGTCCTTCGGCGATCCGGCGATCTCGATCGCGCTGGCCGCCTTCGTGTCGGTCAACGATATCGACAATGTGGTGACCGCGCGGATCTCGGATTCCACGGTTCAGGCGACCGAGACGATCAGCGTGCACGCCAGGACCACCTCGTCCATCGAGTCGATTTCGGTCGGCGCTGCGGCCTCGATTTCAATCGGCCAACAAACCGCCATCGCGATCAGCGGCGCGGGCGGTTATGTCGCCAATACGATCGGCAACACGATCACGGCCGAGATCGTCGATTCCACCGACAACTCTGGCACGCCGCGTGTCTCCGGCGGCGCAGTCGACGTCTATGCAGAAGACACCTCCAGCATGGATGGCATTGGGGTCGCTGCTTCGATAGCGTTCAGCGTCGCACTGAATCTGAAGGACGGTGTGTCCGTGTCCGTGTCGGGCGCCGGGGCGGGGGTCTACAACACGCTCAGTTCGACGCTGGATGCGAACATCACCAATTCAACCGTTTCGGCGACCGGCATCGACGAAGATACCGCAAGCATCGACAATCTTTCCGGGGATGTCCGTGTTCAGGCGGACTCCAACGTCACTTTCGACGACACCACCGTCGCCGTGTCCATTTCTGGCGCCATCTCGTTGATCTCGATCACTTTGAACGCCGCCGTGGTGATTGTGCAGAACCACGCGCTGGGTTCTGTCACCGCATCGATCGATGGAAGCACCATCAGCGCCACCGGTGATGTGACGGTGGATGCATCGGATTCCACCTCGCTCGACAGCGAAGCCGTGGGCGTCACCGTTTCGATCAGCATGGCGGGTCTTGCCGGGGCCGGTGTTGCAATCGAGAACAAGATTGATCGCGATGTCACAGCCGAGATTGTCGCAGCCAGCACTGTCACCGCTGCTGACAACGTCACAGTCGATGCCTACGCGTCGCAGAACGTGCTGAAGTCCACGGGCACCGCGGCATCCATTGCTGTGGTCCCGCTGTCGATTTCCGGTGCAGGTGTATCCGCCGAGGCGTTGGTGAACAGCAATGTGACCGCTGTTATCGACGGATCCACTGTCACCGCGACCGACGGCGATGTTGTGGTCGACGCACAGATCCATTCGCTGGCCTATGCCACTGCCCAGGGCGGCGCTTTCGGTGCCGTGTCGATCTCCGTCATGCTCGCCAGTGCCGAAGTCACCGGCCTTGTGCGGGGTGCGATCACGGGTACGTCCACCGTCACTGGCCGCAACGTTCGGGTCAACTCGGAAAGTACCGCCACTGCGGACGGCGAGCTGATTTCGGTGGGTGTCGGCCTGCTCACAGGTGCCGGTATCGGTGCTGCTCCGGATGCAGAAGAGGGCGCCAGTGGCAACGTGATGGTCAGCCGCAGCGTCGAAGCACTGATCGGTATACCAGAGGCCAGTGCGCGCCAGACGGTCACCGCGACCGGCACCGAGGAAGGCTCTGGTGAAGTCGAGGTCGAGGCCGACGCCACGCATTATGCCAACGTCGATGCGACCGCTGTCACGGTCGGCGGCGGCGCGATCAGTGCCTCGCTATCAGGGGCCGACATTTCCGGTGACATCCTGGCCGTCGTGGACGAAGGCGCGATTGTCAACGCCCGTGCTCTGATTGTGGATGCCGACAGCTATCTGGACGCCTATGTCGAGATCACGGGTGCTGCTGTGGGCTTGCTGGCTGGTGCCGGATCGAACGCCGTGGCATCGATCTCCGGCACCACGCGCGCTACCGTCGGGTCCGACCGCGACCGGGCGTCGTCGACTGTCCCCACCGCTCTGACAATCGGGGCCGGCGGTACCACTGTGCGGGCCGAGTCCGAGGCCATCGCCGAGTCCCTGTCGGACGGCGGTTCGGGCGGCGGCTTGTCGATCACAGCGCTGCTGGCCAGCACGACCATAGACACCGACGTCATCGCCAACGTCGGTCAAAGCACCCAGATCAACGGCGGCGACTTGACCGTCACCGCCGACGCTTTCCGCGATGCCGACAGTGAAGTGCTTGCTGCGGGTGTCGCTGCGATCACTGGCAGCGGCGGTTCGGCCGACAGCGCCATCATGGGAGAGACCTCTGCCAGCTTCGGCCCCGGGGATGGCACGACTCCTGGAAGCAACGCGGCCGCCACCACGATGATCAATGGCGGTGACGTCACCATCACCGCGATCGAAGACAGCGACAGTTATGCCTATACCCATGGTGGATCGGGTGGCGCCATTGCCATCGCCGCTCTTATTCCCACTGCCTACGTCACCACGACATTGGAAGCCTACGTCGGCGCGGGTACGGATATCGGGGCCGACAACCTGACGGTCACGGCCGATGCCGAGCAAAGGAAGGCTTCGGTTGATCTTCTTGTCGTGGCCGTGAGCATCGCTGGCGGCGCGGGCAGCACAGGGACTGCCTATGTTGGGTCTGCTGACAACTCGACCTACGCAACCTCCCAGGCTTGGGTCGGCGACGGGGCAGCGATCGATCTGACCGGCGACCTGACGGTAAGAAGCGTCACTTCGTACGATTATGCGTCTGTCGACGGCGATGTGGGATCAGGCGGCGGGCTGGCCATTTCGGTCCTGTTGTCCGATTCCGACCTGAGCGCCAGCTCGTTCGCCTGGCTTGGCGACAACGTCGATGTGACCGGTCGCAATGTCACAGTCGAGGCTACCAGCCAGGCAGGTACTTTCTCTGACGTGCTGGTCGGTACCGGCGCCTTGTTGGCCGGGGGTGGCGCGCAAACCAGCGCCTACACATACACTCAAACTGCCGCCTATACAGGCGATGGTGCCTCGCTGGACCTGACCGGCGATGTGAACGTCACCGCGTCGAACATAGTCGGCGAAGCCAAGGGCAAGGCCAGCGCCTATGGTGGTGGTGTGATCCTTGTCGGGGCCTCCGTATCGGATGCCTATGCGAAGAACGACGTCGAGGCCTTCCTGGGCGAAAACGGCGTGGTCATCGCCGACGATGTTACAGTAGGTGCTGTCGTCGATGATGGGGATTCCAGCCCGCCGTCCGACGCGCTGACGATGGATGGCAGCGACGATACGATCAATTTCGAACGCCACGGTTTGCAGGAAGGCGATGCCATCGCCCTGACCGGTGCGGGGTCGGCAAATGGCACCTATACGGTGATGGAGATCGCCGGAAACTCGCCCGACCCAACCGACAATTTCCGCTTCGGCGCGGCGCTGACCGTCGATTCCTCGGAAAGTTTCCTGGCGACTGCGGCCGACCTGCCTGTGATCGGCGTCACGGCAGCGATTTCCGCGATCGACACAGGATCCGATCAGATCACCTTTACCTCACCGCATGGGCTTGCGACCGGGGATACCGTTTCCAGTGATGCGGCCACTGGCGGCACGGCCTATATACGCGCGATCAACGACTTTGTGATCGAGCTATACGGGACCGAGGCACAAGCCCTCGACACCTCGTCGCAGAACGGCCTTCTCGATGTCGACGCGCCGGTGGGCGTTGATGCCACCGCGGACCGCATCTACCTTGGGGCTTCGTCCGATCTCTATACCGGGCAACTTGTCGGTTACGATCCGGGCAGCGCAGGCGCCGTGGCGCCCGTCGGACAGTTGTATTATGTCCGCGTGGTTGATGCGAACCTGAACGCAATCGAGCTTTACTCAGACCAATCCGACGCTGAAAACGGCACTGGCACGCCAGTTGACCTTACCGCGTCGACCGGAACTCACCTGATTTACCAGGCGGCGCCCGAGGGTGCGGCGCAGGTGGATGCGCTCAGCGACACCATTCGTTTTGCCTATGCGCATAATTTCGTGGACGACATGGAGATCGTCTATAAACCCAGCGGCGCGCCGATCAGCGGGTTGATTGCCGACGCGACCTACCAGGTGCGCGTGGTGGATGAGTTTACCATCCGTCTGGCCACCTCGGATTTCAACGCCAGCACCGACCGGCTGACGTTTTCGGGTGGAAACATCTCGTCCGGCGTCATCGACCCGGCCACTATGCCCTTTGCGGCAAATGATCTGGTGACCTACTCGAACACCGGGTCGACCAAGAGCTTCGAGGCTTCGTTCGTCGACCTTCAGGGCAGCGGCGAAACACCTGACACGAACAGCGGCGGTGAGCTTCTCACCACGGACAACAACACGATCTACCTGGGCACCGACGTCAATCGCGACGATGTGTACGAGGGGCATGGTTTTGCTAACGGCGATTTGGTCGTGTACGAGGTCGAGGATGGCGGAACGCCCGTCGGCGGGCTGATCTCTGGCCGTGGATACTATGTCATAGTGGTTGACACCTATCGTATTCAGTTGGCAGAAACATATTATGAATCCGTAGGTTACACAGATCCCAACGACTCTTCGAACAACATCGCGATCACTCCGATCGCGCTGACCCGCTCGGCCAGCAACGACGCGGTGCAGTCGCTGACCAAGGCTACTGACCTGCCGATCATCGGGCTGGACGAAGGGACGACCTACACTGTGGCCAGCAATGGCGGCGCATTGGCCGACGGTTTTGTCCTGCGCGACGCGTCGGGCAATACGATGTCCTTTGCGGGTACCGTGAACGTCACTCTGGCTGACGGCACTGTGGTTGCTCAGACCCTGTCCAACGCCAACCGGCTGGAACGGGTCGAGGTGAACCTGGGCGCGCCCGTCGAAGGTCGGCACGAATTCCGCGTCAATCTGGATGCGCTTCCGAGTGATCCGACGGATGCCACTGGCATGGGCCTGGAAACGACCGAGGGACGCGACATCCGCGAGGCCGTTTTCGTCTCGTTCGACGGTCAGACCAAGGCCGAGGCGCGCGGCGGCGGCGGTGGCTTCGGCGCGTTCACGTTCCCTACGGCCGATTCCGGTGCGGATGTGATGGCGCAGGCCTACATCAATGCTGACCTCGTCCGCGCAAGCGGCGATGTGACCCTCTACTCGCTGACTGACACCAACCTCGACCTTGTGGTCAGCAACATCGCCGGTGGTCTTCTCAGCGTTCAGGATTCGGATGGCGATCAGATCGCCAACAGCTATTCGACCACCGCAGTGGGCAGTTTGGCCAGCATCACAGGGGTCACAACGGGTGGGACGTCAGCCACGATCCTGAGCAGCGACAGTGCCATCACAGAACTGACCGAAGTGCAGGCGCAGGATGTCACGATCGAGGCGGCAGGCAATTTCCGCCAGTACTCGCAACTTGATTTCAACCATACGGCCGAAGTCATCGCAGACGGTGGCGGGCTGATCGCTGGCGCTGGTGCCTATGTAGAGAATGATCTGACGGCCCGTTCGAATTCGGTCATTGGTGATGGCGCCTCGATCGATGCCGAAACCGTTGATGTCAGTGCCAACATGGGTATCTTCGACAGCCCGACCTCCAGTTCGCTGTCCGGCGATCTGACCATGGATAGTTATGCTCGGGCCGAGGCCGGGGGCCTGTTCGGCGGCACACGTGCCGAGTCTGACAGTAACTTCGACTATGATTCCGCGGTGTTGATCGAAGGTAGCCTGGCTGTCGGCAAGGACCAATTGACCGATGGAACCCTGATTCAGGGGCGTCGTGGTGTCGATTTTGAAGTCAATCGGGCGAGCTATAGCTACGAGAGCGACTATCGGGCGGTGTTCTGGGGGATTGGCGCTGGGACCGGGGAAACTTTTGGTTCTGCAAGCACGCGTACCGTTATCGATGGCGATGCTGGTGCGACCATTTTTGCTGCGCCGCGTCTGATCGGCGGTGAGAATGTCCATGTCAACAACGTCCCGCCAAGCGCGTTGAACACCTATCCGGGTTACAATGACCTTGCAGTCTACGTGAGCGTTACCGGCAACTTGATCGAATGGGATTCCGATATCGAAATCAGCGCGGGTCCGTCACCGGAACTGGTGGTTGACGCCAGCGGTGACGTGGTCCGTGCCTATAACGTCAGACTGATGAACGACAGCGGTGCATTCGTATTGCCCGAGGTCGGCTCGGATGCGTTCAACGACTTCAACGGTAGCGACCAGATCGTCGTTGATGACATCATTGCCGCGAACCTTGGGTCGGTTGTCTTCAATGCGCCGTTTGGCAGCATCAGCCAGGAAAACGGAAATTTCGATGGCAAACACTGGGCCGAACTGCGGGTGTTGCGCGGGTTTGGCGAAGTGCGGCTGACCAACCTGTCCGATTACGATCTGGTGGTGAACCGGATCGACATGATCGCCGAGGCCGGCCAGGCCCGCGTGCTGCTGGTCGACCTGGATCTTCTCGAAAGCGCCATGCAGTTCTCGATCAAGGAAAGCTATGGCAACGCCCTGATCGACATCCGCAATCTCGGGGCAGGGAACATCGTTCTCGCCGGAAGCAACGTCAACGGCGCCTCGCTTGAGAACCCGTTGGGCGAGACCCGCATCCTGAACACGGGTGGCGACATCCTGACCGGGGGTGCGGTCATCCGTACCAATACGATGGGCGATGCCGGCCTGGCGCGCAGCTTCCGCGATACAGAGTTCATGTCCCACGCGGTGGACGAACTGGAAGTCACCGCCCAAACCGGGGCCTCGGGCGCTGTGGAACTGGTGCGGACCGATGGCGGGAACTGGGCCGACATGGGGATCGGGGAACGTGGCCTGATCCGCGTCGGTGACGAGGTCCATCAGGTGGCCGACGTGAACGGCGATACGCTGACACTGACCCGCGCCTCTTCGATTTCCGCCGGGACCGCGACCCGTATCGTCTCGCTGTTCCACGGGATCGAGGCGACCACGGGCGACATCGGACTCGATAGTTCGGCGATCAAGGTGGATCTGACCCGCCTCGCCAGTGAGAACGAAGCTCTTTATGCGGCTTCGGGCGACAGCATCTGGATGGATCTTGGCCTGCGCCTCCGTACCGGCGACACCACACAGACCACAGCCACCGTGGCGGTTGGCATCGTGGCGGCGGCGACCGAGGCGACACTTGCCCTGCGCTCTGCCGTTCGCGAGGACGAGGATGGTCAGAGCCAGGGTGTTCTCGTCACTGGCGATCCCGGAGACCCCCTCACCGGCGACACCGGCGACAATGGCACCTACTACCAGTTCTTCTATGATGATCCGGATACCGTGAACCGTGATCTCGGACCCGGTGCGGGCTATTCCGCCACGGCGACCGAGTTGACCTCCACCACCTGGGACTTCGACCTGATCGAGGCAGGCAGCCGGATCACGGTAAACGGCACCGATCCCGATGGTTCGACTGTGCGCGCGCCAGGCGACAACACTGTCCGGATCGTCGCGGACACCAATATCCGCCAGGGCGACACCGATGGTGATGGCGCGCATTACATCGATGCCGCCACCAATGGTGATATCGTTCTGACCGAGATCGACGCCGTTCTGAGCGGCGACCTCGACGATCTGCGCGTCGGACGAATCGACTCGTCCGCTGGTGACGTGACGCTGGAGGCACCGCGCCAAATCCTCGATTCCGATCCGGCCGACGGCACCCCTGATCCTTGGGACGTTGGCGGCGTCAATATCACCATGACCGCCCTTACCGGCGGCATCGGCACCGACGCGGACTTCCTGGAAATCAATCTGGTCGACAGCGTTCTGGACGTGTCGCAGACCGGTGTCCTGACCGCAGATGCCCAGCGCACCATCCGGATCACCGAGACCGCCGGCAACATGCGCGTGAACACGGTGGATTCCGAACTGGGCGATGTCACGCTGACGACCCGAGCTGGGTCCATCCTGGACTCGAACTCCGGTGCCGGCGAAGACAACAACATCACCGGTCGCAACGTCGATCTGTTGGCCGATGGCGGCTCCATCGGTCTGTACTCGGACGATTTGGATATCGATTCCGGTATTCTGGGTGACTGGTCCGGTGTGGTGACAGCCGATGGCGACGCTGGCGTCTACCTGACCGAGACGGCGAACGAGTTGAACCTCCTTTACGCCCTGTCCACAGGCGGCGCCGTTCGGTTGACTATGCCCGATACGCCCGCCACGCCGACCCTGCCGGCTTCGCCTTACAGCCATGCAGAGGTACCACGTATTCTGCCGCGCAACGTGTCGTCTCCGGCCGAGGACCTGTATCTACTGGAAAACGGCACTCGCCTGGTGGTTCAGAACGCGGTGCAAAGCTTTGATAACGCCCGTGTGGATGCCTTCAACACAGTGGATCTCTGGGTTGGCGATAACCTTTCGATGGAGTCCAACAGCCTGATCATCGCCGGTCAGACGGTAACGATGCAGCTCGACACCACCCGCACCGGCTCGTCCCGTTCGACCACCGATGCCGACGACGGTTATGGAAGCAATGCCGAGCTGACCGGAACCATTCAGACCCGCGGCGACCAGAACAGCGACCAGTTCCTGCTGCAATCCGGCGACGACGTGGACATCATTACGGTGAATTCGCTGAAGCTGATTACTCAAGGCTACATTCGCACGGCCGGCGACGAGGATGAGATCACCGTCAACACGCTGATGACGATGGACACCTATCGCAACAACGGCTATCGCGACACGCTTGACCTTGACGGGGCCGAAGGCACCGATGTCTATGTCATAAACACCACTGGCACCTACGGCGAAGAGCGCGACTATGTGATCAATGTGCTCGACACCGGCGCGCCGGATGATGGCGCCGACACGTTGGCGATCACCGGTTCGGACGGCGCCGACGTGTTCCTGCTGCGCGAGATCACGGCAATCGAGAACCGAACCACCGACCGGCCGGGCTTCGTTACGCTGCTGCATGCCGATCCGAACGGCACGGACACATCGCTGGACAACGCCATCGACCAGGCGCAGACTTCCGCCGATCGTCCGGTCAGCGTACAACGGGTCAACTATGACCGCGCCGTCAACGGTCGGCTGACCGTCTATGGCCTTGGTGGCGACGACATGTTTGCCGTTGATGGCAACAGCACGATTACCACGTTGGACGCCGGGGCAGGGGCCGACCGCTTCCAGATAGGCCAGTTCCACGGTGTCCTGGATGCCGACAATCCCGAAGGCGCGGCCTTCCACCTGAATGCGGCCCCTGGCGATGAGCCGGCAGTAATTATCCGCACCACGCGTGGCTATATTTCCGCGGGACCGTCCCAGCCATTGGTTGCCAAAGGGGGCGATGGCGGCGACACCTTCACCGTCTATTCGAACAAGGCAGAGATCCGACTGGAAGGCGACGCAGGCAACGATATCTTCGTGGTACGCGCCTTTGCGCTGGCCGATGAGAACTTTGACCCGATCCTCGACCGGTACTCCGTCGAGGGCCGAAACATCATCAACACTGGCACCGGCGAAGACCAGGTAACCTACAACCTCAACGCGCCGGTCTCTATTGATGGCGGCGCCGGCTATGACAAGGTTGTCGTCCTCGGTACAGAGTTTGGAGACGCATTCGTGATCCGCGAAGATGGCGTCTTTGGCGGCGGCTTGAACGTCAGCTTTGAGAATATCGAGGTGCTCGAAGTCGATGGTCTGGAAGGCGACGACGACTTCTTCGTCCTGTCCACCCCCATCGGCGTGGCGGTGCGCATCATCGGCAACCTCGGCAGCGATGTGATCAACATCGCCGGCGACGTGACCGAACAGATCAGCAGCGCAGGGCTGGAAGGGCAGAGTTCCGTCATCAACCATGATGTCCTCAGCGACGGACGCTACGAGGGCCTGTCCATCGAAGGTGTCGAGATGACCGTGGCGGGTGACGGCAGCGGTCCGGTCAGCATTCGCGAGGTCGACGAGAACGGCGACGAAGACGGTTATTCCGTTGTTCGCGAAGGTGATTTCGGCGACCGCTATGAGATCTCGCTCAACGAGGCAATTGCGGTAGGCACCCGGGTTTATATCACTGTTTCCGCAGCCCGCTCGTCGGACGACGAGGATGCCTGGGACCCGACCGAGGCGCCGCGCATCCTGCTGGATCGCGATGGCGATGGCATTCCGGACGGCGGCGACTCGGTCCTGATCGGCGCCTCCGAGGGCGATTACTTCGACACGGTTTCGGTCAACGGAACCGACGAACAGGTTCCGACCCGCGATGTCGTTCTGGTTTTCGACTCGACCAACTGGTCCGACGCGCAGACCGTCTGGATTGCCGCCTCGGACGACAGCCTGGAAGAGGGCGAGCGCAAGATCGTCATCAGCCATAGTGTTCAGGCGATCAATGAAAACGGCGCAGATCAAGACGCCGTTGATCTGTACGACGGCCTTGCCGTGCGCAATGTCGAGGTCACGATTCTGGACAACGATCAGGCCGATGTGATCCTGACGCATGAGGGTACGGATACCCGCGTTCTCGAAGGCCCCGAAGGGTTCACCGACCGGGTCGGGATCTCGCTCAGCCGTGCACCAGACCCCGGCGAGACGGTAACCATCTCGCTGGCCGAATTGTTTGCACCGGGTACGGATGCGCAGCTGGCGTTCGACACGCCCACGATCACGTTCGACAGCTCGGATTGGGATAGCGTCAAATACGTCACGCTGACCGCCATTGACGATAGCACGCCCGAAGACCCACGTGGTCTTCAGATCCAGGCGACGGTAACCTCGAGCGGCGGCGCGTTCGAGAATGCCGCCACCCAGGTACTGGGTGTCAAGGTTCTGGACAACGACACCCCCGGTGTGGTCATCACCGAAAGCGCGGGCGACACTTTGGTGACGCCGCTTGCCAACGACGATTACACCATCCGGCTGACCTCTGCGCCTCTTGCGGGTGAGGTGGTGACAATTCCGCTGTTGACCGACGGTCAGGCATCCATCGTCAGCGCCTTCGACACATCCGACAACAGCAGCCGCCTGATCCAGGACGTCGATGTCGGTACTTTCGAGGTCGCCGAGTTCTTCGACGGTCCGGTCACTTTCTCGGGTGATACAATCACCCGTACCGACTTGGGTTCTTTCGTGGATGCCAATGTCTACGTGGGCGCCCGCATCGCGATTTCCGGCAGCACGGCGAATGATACCGGCACCGAAGAATACTACACGGTCACCGCTGTCACCGACACCACGATCACGCTTGCCGGCGCCAGTTTTGCCAGCGGGTCCGACGCGACCGCCTCGCTGGGCGAAGTGTCCATCGACATGCTGTTCAACGGACAGGTGATTTTCGGCGACGAGACCATCACCGAGAACGGCGTCACCGTCGATGGCGACACCATCACGCGCACCGACGGCGGCAGCTGGTACGCCGACGGGTTCCTGCCGGGGCACGAAATTCGCATAGGAAGCGGGTCGAATGCGGGACTGTACCAGATCGCGCTTTTGGAGATCGATGTTCTGGGGCGCGAGTTCCTGCGCCTTACACCGTCCGCCTCTCTGACCACCGGCACCGACAATGTCCGCATCGTCCGCGTGGCCGATGCTGTCCAGTTCGACGACAGCAACTGGGCGACCGAGGTCCGGATCACCGTCGAGGCCAACGAAGACTATACCCTGCCGGTCTACTTGCAGAACAAGATGTCGTTCTCGTCCGTGCACCGGTTGACCAACATCCAGGGTCCAGTGTCGGTCGAGGGCGGTGTGACAGGTGCCGACCGCACCCTGATCCCTGCGATCATCCTGCCGGGCGAGACGCCGGGCGAAGCCGTCGACATCGGCCCGCAACCCGACGAGTACGCGCAGATCGATGTCCTGAACATCTTCGACGATGCTTCGCAAGAGGATAAGTCGGGCGTCTTGACCTCTACCGGTCTTACCGGCTTAGGGATGGCCACCGAACTCAGCTTCGAGGAAACCGATTTCGGCGAACCCACCACCGTCCCGGGCGGTATCTCGTGGGGTACCCAGGTGGTCGACGCGAGCGGCAACTTCAGCACCGATCCGCTACTGTCCAGCATTGAAATCCTTAACGTCATGATGGGCCGTGGCGACGACGCCCTGCGCATTGACGGAACGCTGCAACCCACCACATCGGGACAGGGCGGCGAGACTGCGATCCATGGCGGCCTGACCATGATCCACGGCGGCGGCAACCGGACCGAGAACGGCGGCGACCTGATCATGGTCGACGGCGGCGGTGGGTCTGAATCTCTTCTGGTGATCTATGGCGACACATCCCAGGATGGCCTGTTTTATTCCGGCTCGGGCGAAGATAGTGACGGGCACAACTTCGGCGAGCGGCCGTTCCCGCCGTTCACCACCGAGGCGCTGGCCGACATCCGGTCCAGCTTCATCATGCCACTGGCCGATCCGTTCCTGATCGCAGGCAAGGACCAAATCCTGGTCTTCGCCGAACTGGCCGGAGAGATGACTTTCGACGCAACCGCCCTGACTATCTCGGCCACGTCGAGTTGGTTGGATGCGGGCTTCCGCAAGGGGCGCGCGATCGAGGTCGAACTGGCCAATGGCGCGACCGCCAGCTATCGCATCGCCGAGGTTTCGAATGACGGCCTGACCCTGACGCTGGAAGACGGTTCGATCCTGCCGGATGGCCTGCGCCAAGCCCGGGTCACTGCGGGCGGCGATGCTGGCAAGGTGACCGCCTATGGCGGCGCCAACGATGATCTGATCATGGGCAGCCGCCACGGCGACCATCTGGCTGGCGGTGGGGGGAACGATGTTATCTTCGGCCAGCAGGGCCTCGACCAGATCTGGGGTGACAGCGGCTTCAACGTCGACATCTTTGGCGATTTGACGGTCTACAACGACGATACGCTGACAATCGCTGAAAAGCGCGATCTGGCCGGGCCAGTTCTGACCATTCCAGTTGCAGGCGCGCTGATCTCCGAGGCGGGCGATGCCATGATCGTGGGGGACGATTCCGTCTTTGCAGGCATGGGCGACGATGTCGTCTTTGGCGATCACGGTCGTATCGACGTGACCGAACCGCCGCTGCGGATCCGGACCACGGCCTATGAGTACATTGTAGAGATCGCTAGCTCAGAGATCGACAACGGCGGTGACGACCTGATCTTTGGCGATGCCGGGCGCGATATCCTGATCGGTGGCGCGAACCGGGTGGTGCAGGGTGTGCCGAACGGCGACCGGATCGACGGTGGCACCGACCAGGACCTGATCTTTGGCGACAATGTCACGCTGGTACAGCGCGCGGAGGGACCGCACCAGGACCAGGATGCACGTATCGTGCGCCTGACCGGGTCGACGATCTACAACCGCGATGGCTCGGCCAACGTGGACACGATAACGCGGTTCTTCGACCCGCGACACGCGGGATCGCCTTGGACCGCCTTCGAGATTACCGAGCTCTATCACGACGTTGCCTATCAGGCGCGCAACGATGGTCAGTTCGGCAATGACGACATCGCGGGTGGTGCCTCGCACGACAAGATCTTTGCGCAACTCGGGGATGATTCCGTCCAGGGCGACGGTGCGATCCTCGACCTCCCGGTGTCGGCCACACGCGACGCGGACGGAATGCTTGTGCACGTGCCCTCGTTCGAGGCCGAAACCGATGGCGACGACTATGTCGAAGGTGGCGGCGGCAACGACCTGATCTTTGGCAACCTGGGTCAGGACGATCTGATCGGTGGTAGTTCTTCGTTGTATACGCTCGTAACACCCGAGCAGCGCCCGGACGGGTCTGACGTTATCTTTGGCGGGGCAGGGACCCAGATCGCCATCGACATCCTTGGTACCGATGCAAACAGCATGCTGGGCGCCCCGTCGGAACATGGTCGTGATGCAGATGTGATCGTCGGCGACAACGGCAACATCTTCGACCTTCTCGATGCTCCCAACGTCTGGCTGGCCTACAACTACGACAGGACCCCGGACATCGGCAACAACACGGCCGATCCCTCGCAAGCGCACCTGCGCGGCGACATCCGCCTGATCCCGCGTGCCGTGGTTCAGTTGGACTACACGCCGGGCACCGATGTCGGCAGCCTCGGCGCCAGCGACCTTGTCTATGGCGAGGACGGCGATGACATCATCTACCTGATGACGGGCAACGACGTGGGCTATGGCAACGGCCACGACGACCAGATCATCGGCGGCACCGGTGACGACCGTATCTTTGGCGGGACAGGCGAAGACGGTCTGCTTGGCGACGATGGCGTGATCCGGGTCAGCCGCAACGGTCTGGCCGAGCCGCTGAACGGCATCGGGGCAGAGGCGCAGCAGACCCTTTCGATCCCCGGGCCCTGGATCGGCGCAGAGGTGGATCTGGAAGGTTACCTGAAGATCACCGTCGACGCGATCCTGCCCAAAGAGGGTGGCAATGACATCATCTACGGTGGTCTGGGTGACGATTTCATCCATGCCGGAGCCGGGGATGATGCAGCTTCGGGCGCCGAGGCGCTGCCGATCTTCCACAACGACACCCGGCCCATCGCCAATACGCCGATGCTGTACGAACCGGACAGCGGAATCCTGTCAGAGTTCTATGATCGTACGACCGGCAGCTACCAGACCTTCTATGACCCGTACGATCCGCGCCCGATCATCGAGAATTACTTCCTGAACTTCCGGACCTTCGATGACGACGGCAACTTGATCGAGGATGGCAAGGACGCGATCTTTGGCGGCGACGGCAACGACGTCGTGTTTGGCGGCACGGGCCATGACCGGATGTTTGGCGGGTGGGGAGATGATTATCTCCAGCTCGACGATAACCTGGGTACAAACGGCGGCCTGAACGACACTTCGGACAGTGCGGTTACCCCGCAAACCACTGGCGGTGCGGCTGATTTCGCCTTTGGCGGCGGCGGTCGCGATGTGCTGATCGCCAACTCTGGCACCGATCGGATGTTCGACTGGACCGGCGAATACAACAGTTTCATCGTCCCGTTCTCGCGGTTCGGTGCGCCCACCGTAAACCGGTTGCCATCGCCGCACGCCGTCGAGTTCCTGTTGGATCTGGCCGAGGCCACGGGCGCCGCGACCAGCCGGGCCGAAGCCTATGACCTGATCGCCATGGTGACGCCGCGGGATCCCGAATGGGGTGACCAGCACGGTGCCCCGCGTGATCCGCAGCCCGGAAATGGTCGGGGCGCTTATGACAGCGCCGGCGGGCCCGAGAACGACACCGTTCGTGCGCCGTTGCAAACGGCCGCGGGTTCCACCCCGTCCGGCCCGGCCGAGCCCGGCACCATCGAGGTGGGGCTCCAGATCGAAAAGGCGATCAACGCCGCAGATCCGTGGTTCCCGACCGATGCCGAGGATGCGGACACCGCCGCCGAGGCTGTCGAACTTGCTGTCGGGACCGATGTGATCTGGACCTATCTCGTGTCGAACACCGGGGACGAGTCGCTTCACCGGGTGTCGGTCAGCGACACTGCATCGGATGGCGGCCGATTCACTCCCACCTATGTCGCGGGCGATGCCAACGATAACCGGCGTCTCGATCCGGGCGAGGTGTGGCTGTACACGTCCGAAGGCGTTGGTGATCACACCGTTGTGGCGGGGACCTATTCAAACGTCGCCACCGTGACCGCGCGCGGAGCGCGGGGCGCGACTCCGACGGACTCGGACGGAAACCATCACGTGGGCGTCGTGGTCACCGACCCGCCGCCGTCCGTCACGATCGAAAAGGCGATCAATGCTCTGGATGCCTTCAACCCCACCGTCGCTGAGGATGCCGACACCGGGCCCGGTCCGGTGCTCGAGACGGGGTCTGCCGTATTGTGGACTTATCTGATCACCAATGTCGGCACCGTTTCGGTCTCGCTGGACAGCATCGTGGATGACGCGGGCACTCCGAACGACACTTCGGATGACCGCACACCGGTCTATGTCTCCGGCGACGACGGCAACGGTATTCTGGATCCCGGCGAGACCTGGCTGGCGTCCCTGGACGGCGTCGCCGCCGATGGCCCCTACGTCAACGAGGTAACGGTGACGGTCAGGGACACATACGGCCGCGTCGCGACAGACACGGACGTGAACCACCACACCGGAACCACCATACCCGGTGGCTCGGAGGTGACACTCGTCAAGGCGGTCAACGCGGCCGACCCGTGGAATCCGACCGCTGCCGAAGACGCCAACGCGCCGAGCGGCCCAGAGCTGACGGCAGGCGACGCGGTCGTCTGGACCTATCTTGTCGGTAACGAGGGCGGCGGCGCGCTTGCCATTGCATCGCTGATTGACGATGCGGGCACGCCAGACGACATTTCCGATGATTTCTCGCCCGTCTATGTTTCTGGCGACGCTAACAACAACGGCCTGCTCGATACCGACGAAACCTGGCTTTACAGTGCCGTTGGCATCGCCACGCTGGGCGATTACGTCAACGTAGCGACTGTTACCGCATCCGATGCCGACGGCACGCAGGTCAGCGACAGCGACCTGGCCCGTTATCATGGCTCTCCACCGCCGGGCACGCCCGAAATCACGCTGGAAAAAGCGGTGAATGCTGTCGATCCGCTGAACCCGACCAAGGCGGAGGATGCTGACACGATCCCGGTCAAGGTTCGTGCCGGGCAGGACGTGACCTGGACCTATCTTCTGTCCAATACGGGTGATGTGGCCGTGACGGTGGTGGCTATTACAGACGACGCAGGTACACCGACCGACACGTTCGATGACTTCGCGCCAATCTATGTCTCCGGTGACGATGGCAATGGGCTGCTCGATCCGGGCGAGACCTGGCTGTATTCAGCGACCGGCATCGCGCCGGAAGGGGACTACGAGAACGTTGCCACCGCCTTTGCGACGAGTGGCTCGAACCAGCAGGCATCGGCCACCGACAATGCGCGACTCACCGGCGTTGCGGATCGGGTGCAACTGGTCAAGGCGGTCAATGCCGTCAACGTCTACGCACCCACCGATCTCGAAGATGCCAACGATGCGCCAGGGCCGTTGTTCGTCGAAGGAACACCACTCATTTGGACCTACCTTGTTACCAACGACGGGGCGGGCGAGGTTGTTCTGGACAAGCTCACCGGCGTGATCGACGACGCCGGCACGCCGGACGATACCAGCGACGATTTTGCCGCGATCTATGTCGATGGCGACACTGACAACGACGGGATGCTGGATGTCGGCGAGACATGGCTGTTCACCTCCGAAGGGGCGTTCGAAGCCTCGGCCACGACCGGCAACTACGCCAACGCCGCCGCGGTCTTTGCGGGTGAGGACCGGTCGATCACGGACACGGATCTGGCGCATCACTATGGTATGGATCAAGGAAATGCCGCAGGTCTTACGCCCGGCTTCTGGAAGAACAACGCCACCGAACACGGCGCCTCCGCTTGGCCCACGACTTCGGACGGCACGCTGATCTACACCCCCGAACAGACGCTGGATACAGTTTTCGACATTCCTGCCAGCTACGCCCATCTGGCCGGCGTGACCCTGGTCGATGCGCTTGATCTCAACGGGGGCGGCGAAAATGCTCTAATGCGCCACGCCGTCGCTGCCTTGTTGAATGCCACCAGCGCCCAGGTTGGGTATCCGGCCTCTGCGCCGCAGGTCATCGCCTGGACAAACGAGGCGCTCCTCAGCGGGGCCAATACCACTCTGAACAGTCAAAAAGACGTGTTTGCTGGCTGGAACGAACTGGAAGCGGACCTGGATCAGCACGGCCGCAGCCAGAGCTATCTGGATATCGTTGCGCAGTCCGATATCTACGTCCCGTGGCTGTTGGATGATCCAGCGACGCCGGATGCCGCCGACTATCTGGTCTATGACGATGAAACCAGTACGTTCGTTCGGCCTCCAAGTGGAGGGGCGGTGCACTTCGGATTATAAGCGCCGGTGTATATTCCTCCAGCTGACTCGCGATCGGATCCTCCGCTTGATGCGGGGGGTCTTTCCGTCCCCATGGCCCCAAGTGTGCGATCTCGATTCCGTGCCCGACACGCGTTCTCAGGGGCAGTGCGCGGTTGCGGCGTAGCGGGGCCGGAAAGGGTAATAAATATCTGGAAAACATTGACTTTGTGCAACAACAGCGGGATCGTTCCGGCAGGAGACAGCTTTGGACTCGCGATCTAACTTGGAAACAACGGCTGGGTCGACGGAACGTGCGGATGAGTCTGCGCAGATGTCCCCGGCGCGGGACGATGAACAGGCGTTCCTGGCCGCCTGGTCGGATCAGCTGTGCAAACGCCTGAGCGCCGACCTCGTGGTTATAGCGCTTGGCCCGCGAGACACCGGGCCATTCCGCTTGGCAGCCCGCGCACCGGAGGACGCGGAACCGGGCGAAGGGCTGGCTTCCGCTGTGGATCTGACTATCGCACAGCGCAAACCAATCGTGAAAAGCGGTTTTCAGGAACGCGGGGTGACCTGCTGTGCCGTTGGCGTTCCGGTGCTGCGTGACGGTGCGCTTTATGGCGTGATCGCAGTCCAGCTTGTGGTCCGCGCCGACCTTGACCTTCGCAGGGTGGTAGACGAAGTGAAATGGGCGCTGCCGGCCGTCCAGCTCAGGCTCATGGTCTGCGACCTAAACGAAGGTGCACTCAGTCAGGCCAGGGCGCGTGCTGCGGTCGAACTGTTGGCCGGTGCCCTGGACGAGCCACGTTGGCCGGTGGCCGCCGCCACCGCTGTCACCGATTTCTGCGACCGTCTCGCCTGTGATCGTGTGGCGCTTGGCCGCCGTCATCGCCGCAGGTCCAAAGTGGTCTCGCTGTCCCACAGCGGCAATTTCCAGCGGTCCTCGGAGCTTGTACAGCGGATCGCCGACGCGATGGACGAGGCTATTGACCAAGGCGGACCGATCCGGATGCCGCAGGATGGCGAGAACACGCTGACCTTGACGGCCGCGCATCAGGAACTGATCCACTCTGGCGTGCCGCGTGCCGTACTGACTGTTCTGCTGCGCCGCGATGGCCGGGTGACTGGGGCGATGGTTCTGGAGCGCGGCGGAAACAACCCGTTTCGCGACGAAGAGGTCGACCTTGTCGAGGCCGTTGCCGGTATTCTGGGGCCTGTCTTGGAAGAAAAGCGATTGAACGACCGCTCCCTGCCGGTCAAGGTAGCGGCAGAGGCAGGTCGCTTTGGCGCCGCTGTTCTTGGCCCCCGCAAGGCCGGGTTGAAAGCGACGCTGCTGCTGGTGTGCGTTGCACTCTGGTTCGCCTGGACAACCGCTGCGCCATTCCACATCACCGCCGATGCGCGGGTCGAGGGCGAGATCCGCCGCGTCGTTGCATCGCCGCTAGATGGCTACGTCTCCTCTGCTGCTGCGATCCCAGGCGACATTGTGGCCGAGGGCGATATCCTTGCCACGCTCGACCATCGCGACCTGCAGTTGGAGATTGCGCGCTGGACTACCGTCCGCGCCCAGCGTCAGCGCGAATACGAGACCGCGTTGGCCGAGCGCGACCGTGCCGCCATCGGTATCGCTGCGACCCAAATCGGCCAAGCCGAGGCCGAGATCGCGCTGCTTGAGGAGCGTCTGGCCCGGACTCAGCTTCGTGCGCCGTTTGACGGGGTGGTTCTCTCAGGCGATCTGGACCAGTCCGTTGGTGCGCCAGTCTCGCGAGGACAGGTGCTATACGAGATAGCCCCGCTGGACGCTTACCGCATCGTGTTGTCGGTCGACGAACGCGACCTTGCGCTGGTGGGAGAGGGGCTGGCCGGCGAGGTCATTCTGACCGCGCTACCCGGACAGACCTTTGGCATGGAGACCGGCCGCGTTACATCTGTCGCGGGAGTTGAAGACGGCCGCAACGTGTTCCGCGTCGATGCCCAATTGTCCGAACAGACCGATCTCTTGCGCCCCGGCATGGAAGGGATAGCCAAGATCACGGTGGACGAACGCCCGCTTTTGATGATCTGGACACACGGTCTGCGGAACTGGGCGCGGATGGCGGTTTGGCGCTGGTTGCCATGAGCGGAACCTTGCACAGCCAGACCTGGTATCGCGTCGCCGAGCTGACGCCGCGCCTTCGTACGCATGCCGAGGTACATCGCGCCGTGTTCCGGGGCGAGGTTTGGTACGTCGTCGAGGATCACGCCAGCGGCGCCTATCTGCGCTTATCCGAAGCCGCATGGCGCCTGGTGGGCTTGATGAACGGCAGGCGCACAATGGACGAGATCTGGCGCGCGGCCGCCGAGGCACTCGGCGATGACTTGCCTACCCAGGACGAGGTCATCCAGCTGCTGATCCGATTGCACCGGTCCGACGTGTTGCACGCGGCAATACCTCCCGACATGGAGCAGGTGGTTCAGCGTGGCCGCTCCGACAGTCGCAAGAAACGTCTCGCCAGCCTTCGCAATCCGCTCGCCATCCGGGTTCCGTTGCTGGACCCCGACAATTTCGTTCGCGCGACTGGCTGGCTGGTACGGCCATTTTTTTCCTGGTTCGGCGTACTGGTGTGGCTGGCCGTGGTCTGTGGCGGCTTGTTCGCCGCGTTGCAGAACCTTGACGCACTTCAGTCCAATATCGCTGACCGCGCGTTGACGGCAGGCAACCTGCTGCTGATCCTGACGGTCTATCCACTGGTCAAGGCGGTGCATGAGTTGGGTCACGCCTATGCCGTCCGCCACTGGGGCGGTGAAGTGCACGAAATCGGGATCATGTTCCTGGTCTTCATGCCTGTTCCCTATGTGGACGCATCAGCTTCTTCAGCCTTCCGCTCGAAATGGCAGCGCGCGGGGGTCGCGTCTGCGGGGATCCTGGTGGAGTTATTCCTTGCCGGTGCCGCCGCCCTGCTTTGGGTGCAGATGGAACCGGGCCTGCTCAGGGCTGCCGTAATGAACGTGATGCTCCTGGCGGGGCTCTCGACAGTGTTCTTCAACGGCAACCCGTTGCTGCGGTTCGACGGCTATTACGTTCTCGCCGACCTGATCGAGATCCCCAACCTCGGCACCCGCTCCACACAGCACCTGCAATACCTGGCGCAGCGTTATCTCTTCGGCATGAAGAACGCCGTCTCGCCCGCGATGGCGCGCGGAGAGGCGACTTGGTTCACCGTCTACGGCCTGCTTTCGCTGGTCTATCGCTACATGATCATGCTGACGATCATGCTGCTGGTGGCAGGCATGTTTTTCGAGATCGGCCTGCTTCTGGCGTTCTGGGCAGGTGTCCTGTTGCTGATCGTTCCGGCGGTGCGCGGCATTCGCTTTGTTCTGGGTAATCCGCGGCTGGAGGGCCACCGCTTCCGCGCGCTTACAGTCACGGCGGCGCTGGCACTTGCGGTGGTCTGGGCGCTGTTCGTTCAGCCCGTGCCCTCCGCCACTATTGTCAGTGGCGTGATCCGTGCGCCAGAGAATGCGCGGGCGCTGAGCGGAGCAGAAGGTTTTGTCGAAGAACTGCTGGCGCGTCCGGGCGATACACTGGCGACGGGGGATCCGATATTGCGCGTCAGCGACCCGCTGCTGGACGCGCGCGTGCGGCAGATCGAGGCCCGGATCGAGGAATTGCGCTTGCGCCGTTTCAATGCGCTGATCAACGACCGGGTGCGTGCTGACATGATTGCGCAGGAACTGGCACTGGCTGAGGAAGAGCGCGCTTTGGCGGTCGAGCGGCGGGGTGAGCAGATCGTGACCGCGCCAGTGGCTGGTCGATTGCTGTTGCCAGCGGGAGATGACCTTGTCGGTCGCTATGTCCGGAAGGGCGAAGAACTGGCCTGGGTCATCGGGTCCGAGCCGGGTATCGTCCGGGTGGTCATTCCCGAGGCCAAGATCGATCTGGTTCGCCGCAACATTGCGGCGGTGCAGATGCGACTGGCCAGCGCGCCGCTGGAAGCGGTGCCCGGGGTTCTGACCCGCGGCACGCCCGCCGCTGTCCCGGTCTTGCCAAGTGCCGCTTTGGCAACGGAGGCAGGCGGCCCGATCCCGGTCGATCCAACCGCCGACAAGCCTTTGACGCCTGTTCGAACGGTTTTTGTCATGGACGTCGAGCCAACAGACCAGCGCCCACTGGCCGCGCTCGGCGAACGGGTGTCCGTGCGCTTCGACCACGGCTCCACACCACTGGGGACGCAGCTTTTGCGCGAAGTACGGCAGATTTTCTTGCGGGACCTCAATGTCTGATACCTTCCCCGGTCAGGCCCCAGGCGCTTTTTATCCCCGCGCACCTGCCGAACCGGCGAAGTCCAAGCTCGACCGCTGGATTGAGAAATACACTTCTCTTCCGCGTTTGCGCAGACGCGCCCGACCAAAAAGGTTCTTCGCTTGGCGCGTCTTGCGTTGTGGGAAAACGTTTGCCGGAATGTCAGACGACCGGTTGCTCGCCGAGTTGCGCGCCACCGCCCACCGCCTGCGCGCCGCTCGCGCTCACCCGGGCGAGGCGCTGTTGGTCCGCAGTTTCGCGCTGATCCGCGAATGCGCGGGGCGCGAACTTGATCAGCGTCACTACGCTACCCAGATACTAGGCGCTCGCGCGGTGCTGAACGGCGCCGTGGCAGAGATGCAAACGGGTGAGGGCAAGACGCTCGCTATCACTCTTGCTGCCGGAACCGCCGCGCTGGCCGGTCGGCGCGTGCATGTCATCACCGCAAACGATTACCTCGCGGGTCGCGATGCCGAAACGATGCGGGGTCTTTATGCCCGCCTGGGCCTAACCTGTGCCGCCGTTGAGCCGGGCTGTACGCTGGAGCAGCGCCGCGCGGCCTTTGCCGCCGACATCGTCTATGCCTCTGGTAAGGAAGTAGCCTTCACCTTTCTGCGCGACCGCGTCGCAATGGGTGGGCGGTCAGGGGACATCGGTCTGCGTACCCGCGCGTATTTCGACGGGACGGGCCTGCTGTTGCCCGGTTTGCAGTTCGCCATAGTGGATGAGATCGATAGTGTGATGATCGACGAGGCGCGCACACCCTTGATCCTCTCGGTCCCCCCGGCGGATGCCGAGATCGAAGCCGAGGCCGCCTGCGCCGCCCACGCCATTGCCAACGAGATGAAGGAGGGACGTGACTATCGCATTGACCGGCTGCGTCATGCGGTCGAACTGAACCGTGCGGGATGCGACCGTCTTGCAACTCTGGCCGAACTGATGCCCGATGAATGGCGACCGGCACCAATCCGCGAGGACGCGGTGCGCACGGCGATCAGCGCCATTCACCTGCATCGGCGTGACGAGCACTACATCCTGCGCGATGGAAAGGTCGAGATAGTTGACGAATTTACGGGGCGCATCATGCCCGACCGTTCGTGGTCGGCGGGTCTGCATCAGGCGGTCGAGGCTAAGGAGGGCGTGGAAATCACCACCCGCCGCGTTACGCTTGCCCAGATCACCTTCCAGCGTTTCTTCCGGCGCTACATCCACCTTGGCGGAATGACTGGCACGGCGACAGAAGCGGCCGACGAATTCTGGTCGGTCTATGACTTACCCGTTGTGCGGATCCCGACCCACCGGCGCTCGCGCCGCCGGACCTGGAAAACCCAGGTGTCGGCGCGCGCCGCAACCAAATGGGCGCGTGTCGCAAAGCGCGCCAAGGCGTTGTCGGCCCGTGGCCGGCCCGTCCTGATAGGCACCCGAACCGTGGCCGCATCAGAGGCCGCCAGTGCTGCGTTGCACTCGCTTGGAGTGGAACACCGGGTCCTCAGCGCTGCGCAGGATGCAGACGAGGCAGCCGTCGTCGCCGAGGCGGGCCGGGCCGGCGCAGTGACAGTAGCGACCAACATGGCCGGGCGCGGTACCGACATTATCCTCGATCCCGAGGCCCGCAAGGCAGGCGGGCTCCATGTCATCATGACCGAGAAGCACAGTTCCCGCCGGATCGACCGTCAGCTTGCGGGCCGCGCGGGTCGGCAGGGCGACCCCGGTAGCGTGGAGGCGATCCTGTGCGCCGAGGACTCGCTGCTGCCCGAGTTTGGTAGCCGCTATGGCCGTTTGATTGCGCGTTTCGGAGGGCGTGCCGTTTTGTCGGCGCTGTCCGACGCACAGCGCCGGGCGGAACGCACCCATGTTGCCGCCCGGCGCCGACTATTGGAACTGGACGAACAAATGGCCGAGAATCTCTCGTTTACCGGGACGCCAGAGTAGTTGCGCTCAAAAGGAACTCGATTGGGTCCTGACCCTAACAGATGGCGGTCGCTGAACCAATTCAACCGCTTCAAGGCTGCGCATACCATGGTATCGGAACTGCGCCTTGGGCTGTCCCCAAGGGGATAGCGGCGAAAGAGAAAGACTATCCCGGTTTCCAGCAGACACCCAAGACCGTCGCGTCCGCTTCGCCCGTCGAAACATAGGCATGGCCGAGGCCGCTGTCGAAATAGATGCTATCGCCTTTTTCCAGCACGACAGGCGCACGCCCTTTGAGATGGACCGTAACTGCACCGTCAATGACGTAGATGAACTCTTCGCCCGGATGGGAAATAAAATCTTCGAACGCCTCAAAACTATGGGCTTTGATGTGGCCAACCATTGGTACCATATGCTTGCCCGTCACGTCCGAGGCGAGCATGTCGTAGTCATATGTCGCCGAGCGGTGCAAAGGCGCTTCACCTGCGCGCGTGACCGAGACCGTCCCATGCGCAAAACCCTCTGCTTGCGAGTCAAACAGCTCACCCACATCGAGACCAAGCCCTTGGGCAAGACGCATGAACCTATCATAGGTCAGGGAAATTTCGCCTCGCTCCATCTTGGAAATCGTTGAAATGGCAAGGCCGGTCCGCTCGGCCACCTCCTTCAAGGTCCATTTCCGCGCCTTTCGGATCTCCCGCACGCGCGCTCCAAGATCGGTCTCGGTGGCCGTTGCGTTCGGTTCAAGGCTTTTGAGTAGTTTCTGCATGTTTTTCCTATTGGAAAATTTCTCTGTTTTCCGATTGGAAAATATTGTAGCCTTCTTTCCAAGCAAAAGAAAACGATTCCAAGCCAGGGTCAGGATTTGTCAGTCAGCAAGCACACATTCGAAATCGCCGTCATTGGCGCCGGTATCGCAGGCGCCTCTGTCGCGGCCGAGCTTTCGGCAGCTGCGCGTGTCGTTCTGATCGAGCAGGAAAGCCAACCCGGATATCACACCACGGGGCGTTCCGCGGCAGTCTATTCACCGATCTATGGCCCTCAGCCGATCCGCGCCTTGACCCGCGCTTCGCTGGAGTTTTTCAAACACCCGCCCGAAGGGTTCTGCGATCACCCGCTTCTGACGCCGATTGATGCTGCGTTTGTGGCCCGTGCAGATCAGGCCGCCGCTCTTGATGCAATGCAAGCCGATTTGGCCGATGCCTCGACCGTGCGTCGGTTGGATGGCGCTGAACTTGCTCAGAAATTGCCCCTCTTGCGCAATGACTACGCCCATGGCGCCATGTGGGATAGCGGCACTTCCGAGATTGATGTGGCGGCGCTGCATCAGGGATATTTGCGACAGTTCAAGGCACGTGGAGGCACGTTGCTGACAAATGCAGCCGTCACCGAAATGGCCCGCGAAGGCGCGATCTGGCGGATCAAAGCAGGCCAGCACGATCTCTCGGCAGGTATTGCCGTCAACGCAGCGGGCGCATGGGCCG
The DNA here is from genome assembly GCF_059612545.1 of Ruegeria sp. SAZD011. Classification (NCBI taxonomy): domain Bacteria; kingdom Pseudomonadati; phylum Pseudomonadota; class Alphaproteobacteria; order Rhodobacterales; family Roseobacteraceae; genus Ruegeria; species Ruegeria sp. SAZD011. The sequence goes on from NZ_JBXWQU010000029.1 coordinate 134,952, forward strand.
ATGAGATCGGTCAGATGGCCGGGGCCGAGCGGATCGGGCTTGTACCCAAACGACGCACGGCGCTGATAATCGACGCGCCAGAAGGATTTGACGTAAGGGGCATGCCGCTCGTCGTGGACGTTGACGAGCAGTTTTATCTCAAGCCTGATGCGGGCAAGCTGCTGATCTCTCCTGCCAACGAAGACCCCGAACCGCCCTGCGACGTGCAGCCCGATGAGATGGACATCGCGATCTGCGTCGACCGGATCGAGCGCGCGTTCAACGTATCTGTCAGACGGATTGAGAGCCCTTGGGCGGGTCTTCGGAGTTTCGTGGCCGACAAATGCCCCGTGGCGGGCTTTTCCGAACGGGCAGATGGATTCTATTGGCTGGCGGGGCAAGGCGGATATGGCATCCAGTCGGCGCCGGGGCTTGCGCAATTTGCTGCGGCCGAAGTTTTAGGCCAGCCAATTCCGGCGCAGGTTCTGGCCGAAAGGATGGACCCGGCAACGATCCGGCCTAATCGCAAGGGGATCGGCGCATGATGTGGCTTGTCCCTTTCTTTTTGGCGGTGCTTTTGGCCTCGGGTCTTGGGCTTGCCTATGTCGTCGGTGGCGCAGCGGTTGTGTCTTTCATACTGACAGACAACGCCCGTTATCTTGCGATCCTGCCTCAGAAGGTCTTTTCGCAAATCAGCGTTTTCGCTCTGTTGTCGATGCCGTTGTTCATACTCGCGGGTGAGTTGATGAACCGTGGCGGCGTGACCAAGGCGCTGATCGACGTATCGATGGCCATCGTCGGGCGCATTTGCGGCGGGTTGGGCCATGTAAACATCATGACCTCGGTGTTCTTCGCGGGTATCAGTGGCTCCGCCGTGGCGGATGCGGCCTCGCTGTCAAACACTTTGGTCCCGGCAATGGAGCAGCGTGGCTATACCCGTCTCTATGCCGGGACGATCACCGCGGTTTCCTCGATTATCGGACCGATTGTGCCCCCTCGATCATCCTGATCTTTTACGGTGCGATCATGCAAACCTCTGTCGCGGCGTTGTTTGTTGCGGGGATTTTGCCGGGGCTTCTGTTGGCGGTCGCTCTTTTTGCGATGAACGCCTTTTACGCCATTCGCGATGACCACCCGCGTATCCAAAAGGGCGAGGCTCCGCCCGTCGTGCCCGCTATCGCGCGCGCGCTGCCTGCCCTCCTGTTGCCTGTCATCATCGTGGGCGGCATCGTGTTGGGCTGGATGACCCCGACCGAAGCGGCCGCTGTCGCCGTCGTAGTCGCCGCCTTGACCGCCCTCTTCTATGAGGGCCTGAAGGTGGATGACATCCTTGAAAGCCTGCGCCGCACCGCCATGCTGACCGGTTCGATCTTCATCGTTCTCAGCGCCGTGGCGGCCTTTGGCCATCTGGCTTCCCTTGAAAAAGTGCCGCAGGCGATCTCGGCGTCGATCACCGAGTTGGGGTTGGGACCTGTGGGCTTCATGCTTGCGATGAACGTGCTTTTCATCCTTGCAGGCATGTTTCTTGATATCCCGATGGCGTTGGCGTTGCTGGTGCCGCTTATCGCGCCTGTTGCGCTGGCGAACGGAGCCGACCCCGTTCACCTGGGCATTGTGATCTGTTTCAACCTGACCATCGGCCTCGTCTCACCGTCGATGGGCGGGTGTCTGCTGATCGTCTCGACTGTCACAGGACTGAATTATTGGCAGCTCGCCCGCGCGGTCATCCCGTTTGTCATCGTTGAGATCCTTGTGCTTGGGGTGCTGGTCTTTGTTCCGGAGAAGCGCCACAAAGGCCATGAACGCCACTGCCGCAGGTACCGTCAGGCGGGGGTCCTGCCCAAGCGTACCTGCGGCGGCCAGCCGCGATAGCCCCCAAAGCGCGACAAGAATCGTCACGCCAGTCGGTGAAAGGCGCGCGTTTGCCGACCAACTGGTCATCGCGGTCAGCGCGTAAGCTGCGAACATGGCTGAGGCGAAACCGAACACCATTTCATGCGCGTGCCAGGCCACCAGATCGCCCAGGGGCGAACGTGTCAGGTCAATGCCCGTATCCCAACTGATCGGCCCGACCGCGACGATTGCCCAAAATCCGCCAGCCAGAAACAGAATGCGGTGCGGAGTGGCCGCCGGGCGGTACATTTCGGCTCAGGCAGGGGCCGCCATGGCGATCCGACGATAGCCCGCGACCCCATGATAGAACCCATTGCTGAGCCCCGCGTCTCCGACCAGCGCCGCTAGGCGTGCATCGGCCTCCTGCACGGACAGCCTATCGTCGGTCGCGTCGCGAAAGAGCCGCGCCACGGCGACCATGTCCACCGCCTGCGGCATCAGGCGCAGATGGGTGACACCGTCTGCCACCAGCTGCGGCACTTCGGGCAGCAGGGTGACATAGCTCTCGGATTGGGTCTGGATGCCGTTGACGCGCAGGATCGGCCGACCGTCGCGCGTGCGCAGCGGCATGCCGTCCTGATCCTCCTCGCAGATGAACTGGCAGTTGTCCTTGGTCCGACCATGGGCGCGGGCGTGGTAGCAGCGCGCGGAGACCGCCAGCGAGGCGCGACCGAACACCTGTACCTCGACCCCCAGCCCGGCGTCGCGTGCCGCCTGTGTCGCAATGGCGATGGCCGCGGCCGGCATCTCGGCTGGCAAACAGACATGCGTCGCCCCTTGACCGGCCATCCAGGCGATCGTGGTTTCGTTATAGGCGTTCAAAAAGGGGCCGATGCGATGGGGACGTTTGCCGCGCGCAAAGAGGCCAGCGGCGTTGTTCATCTCGATCTCGGGGGCTTCGATTGCCGCCAGCTCCTCGGTCGCTTTGCGCTCGCGCTTCAGCATCACCTCGGCCAGCGAGGACAGGATCACGGTCTTGCCGGCACGTTCCAGCCGCTCGATTGTTGCCGGCAGGTCGGTCTCGTGGAAAGGCGCGCGCTTGGAACATATGACCTCGCCGAGATAGACTTCGTCGACCGGGGCCTCGTCGGCGACGCGGGCATAGAAATCGCGCCGCCATTCGGCGGACCAATGATAGGCAATCGGGCCGAGCGTCAGTTTGGTCATCTCTCTCACCGCCATTTCTTTGTCTCGAAGGCGCCCTGGGTCTGCTTTTGCCCCTCGGTCAGTGCGACCAGATCGGCGATGTCCGCCTGGCGCCCGGCGCGGATGTCGTCGACGGCCGTGCGGAACGCGCGCACCACGTTGCGCACATAGCTCTTTGACCGCTGCCGGCCCTCGATCTTGAACGCATGGACGCCTGCCTCGATCAGTTCGGGCAAGAGCCGTGACAGGTTGAGGCTGATCGGTTCCTCGAAGGCGTAATAGCCCTCGGGTCGGTGGGGCGCCGCATAGCGGCCCTTGCAGATGGTAGGATAGCCCGCTTTCTCATCCGGGCCGAAGCAGTCGATGGTGAATCCTGCCAGTTGCGAGGACATCGAGCCGTCGTCATGCCGCAGATACTCTACATCCGAGGCGGGCGAGCACACCCCGTCCATGTTCGTCGATTGCCCGGTCAGATAGTTTGTCAGGCTGCAACGTCCCTCGACCATCAGCCCATGATTGCCAAAGATGAAGGTCTCTATCTCGCAGGGGATTTCCTTGCGGATCTGACGGATCTCGGGGATCGTCAGGATACGCGGCAACACCACGCGCTTGACGCCGAAACTCTGGCAATAATAGCGGATCGCTTCGGGGCTGGAGGCCGCCGCCTGAACCGACAGGTGCAGACGGATGTCGGGATGGGTGCGCGCGATGTAATCGGCCACTCCCATATCGGCCACGATGAAAGCATCAACACCAACCCGCGCACCGGTATCGGCGGCCTGACGCCATAGGTCGACCTTGCCCGCCGGCGGATAGGTGTTGAGTGCCAAAAGCACCTTCGTTCCCTTGGCATGGGCATAGCGCACGGCCTCGGACAATTCATCATGGGTGAAGTTGAGACCGGGAAAATTGCGCGCATTGGTGGCGTTTTGAAATCCGCAATAGACGGCATCGGCGCCGGCGTCGACAGCGGTGCGCAAGGCGGCGGGCGTGCCGGCAGGACAGATCAGTTCGGCAAGGCTCATGGTCGGCCGGTCTCCTTTCAGGTCGAGACGTAGGAACGGCGCAGCCGGGTCAGGATAGCGCGACCCGGAGCGCCGAACATGTCGGCGGTTTCCTCGGCAATTGATCCGTCGACATCGTCGAGCGCGTTTCGCAGCCGCACCACCGCTTCGGTGTCGCCCGTTACCTCGAGATCGCGCGAAAAGAAGGCGGCATCGCCGTCTTCCTCGGAATCAATCAGCTCCAGCAACAGCATGAACCGTCCGCGGATCGTCGCGCCTGCTGCTGGTGCGAGATCGCGAGGGACTGCCCGCAAGACCAGTGCCTGCGGGTCGGGGCGCAGATGCAGTGCAAAGGGCAGTTCAATGGGGTCGATCAGAAAGTCGGTCGTCTGATGCGGTCCGAGCCTGTCAAAGAGCGTCGGATGACGTTCGGCGACGCGCCGCACAACCCGCGACAGGATCGGTTGAACCAGCATTGCCGAAAGCCGCGCCACCGCGCCCTGTCCGGGCAGGCGTTGATGCGGGGCGGTGCCTGTGTTGGCGGTCATGTCTCGGCTCTCCCTTTTTGCGGCCTGCCGGTTTCCGTCACGGCCAGGTCTTTCGGCATCTCATCGGGCTTGGGATGCATCGGGCGCGGGTTTGCGGTCTCGTGCGCTGGCGCCGTGCTGACCCCGATCGGGTGGACATAGGCGGGGTCGATCTCGGCCGCCATGCAGGGGGGCGAGGCATTTGCCTTCGTGTCGCTCATGTCCAAGCCCCGAGACGTCGGGAAGCCATTGCGCCTGCCAAGGTCATTGGCTTGTTGGCATCGGTCAGGAGGCCGGTAACGTGGGTGAGGCGCAGACGTTTCCAAGCCGGACTTATCCGGATGTCATCCGGCAGCAGAACGGTCGAGGCCACTTTAGCAGCAATGCGCATTCACGCCTCCCGGACTGGAGAGGCGGCGCGTGAAATCACGGCGCGGCACCAGGCCAGAATTGTGTCTTCGTCCGGCCGCAGGGTTGTCGACAGGTCTTGTGCGAACTCTGCAAAGGCTGCTCGGTGGGCGTCAGAGACACCAATCAGCACCGGTACGCCCTGAGACAGCGCCTCGGCGATCAGGGCCCGGAACCCGCGACCCTCTGCCTCGCTGAGGCCGAACTTGTTCAGGACAACCAGTTCGGCCCCTTCCGACGCCAGCCGGGCGGTTGCCAGTCCCACTGCCAGTTCCAGCGCCCCGGCGTCCATTCGGCACGCCGTCGACCCGGCGCCGAGTTCCTGCGTGATGCGAACCATCGGTCCATCGGGCAGCAGGTGCAGATCGCTGTTGCAATGGCTTGTCGCGCCTTCCGTGAGCGGGGCGCGCAAGGCTCCGGCGACCCTGATCCCTTCGACCTGAAGCTGGGCGACTACGGCAGCCAGCAAACGGTCGGTCGCTCCGCGTCCCTCTGCCGAAACACCCGCCAGTGTCTTCATGATCGTCTACCTTTGCTTGACCAGCCCCGCCAAGGACACGCGAGATCCGAGACCCGCCCGATGCCCGTGGCGATACCTTGTCGGATTTCGGTCGATGGGGGCGCTGGCTTCCTCCCGCTTATCGGGGGCGGCATCGACTCTCATGGCCGGTCCTTTCGATGACGACTCGCTTTTTCAGGAACGAATTGGTATTTGATTTGCCGAATACCCGAGGCTAATACGCATTGTAAATACCAAAACAGGAGCGCGACCTTGCGTCTCACGACATTCACCGACTATGGGCTTCGCGTGCTGATGCGGCTGGCGGGAGCACCTGACCGCGCCCTGAGTACCGCTGATCTCGCCGCGGATTTCCAGGTATCGCGCAACCACCTGGCCAAGGTGATCTCTGCCCTTGCCGGGGCGGGTTATCTCGAAACGCGGCGCGGCGGCGGGGGCGGCGCCATGCTGGCACGGGCGCCAGCCGAGATACGATTGGGGGATGTCGTGGCCTGTCTCGAGGCCGACCAGGCGATAGTCGAGTGTTTTTCACCCGGCGGCGCCGCGTGCACCCTGACGCCGCATTGCCGATTGAAGGGACGACTGGCGCAGGCCGAGGCGGCCTTCATTGCCGATCTCAACCGCAGTACGCTGGCCGATTGCGTGTACCGACCCGAGGGCGTCTGGCCCGCTCCTTGAGGTAACATGCGGAAACCGGGCCTTTGCCCGGTCCCGCTTGCGGTAATTGAAACGCGTCGGGTGCCAGCACGCGCCTTCAGAGCCCCTGTCTGCCCGTTGTGATGGGTGCCCACAAGGCGAGGCACCCTCGGTCAGCCGGTTTCATGCAACGCAAGGCACCCGGTCTGTCAGGTTCCTGACGGTCGGATCAGACTGGAACCAGATCGCGGACCTTCTCTCTCAGCACGAATTTCTGAATCTTACCGGTCGAGGTTCTGGGGATCGGCATGAAAACGAAAGTTCCGGGAACCTTGTAGGGCGCAAGATGGTCGCGGCACCAGGCGCGAAGCTTGTCCGCATCTGCCTGTTGACCTGGTGCGAGCTCGACGAAGGCGCAAGGCGTTTCCCCCCATTTCTCGTGGGGCATGGCAACCACGGCGGCCACAGCGACGGCAGGATGCCGATAAAGCGCCTCTTCGACCTCGATCGAGGAGATGTTTTCTCCGCCCGAGATGATGATGTCCTTTGACCGGTCCTTGAGCTGCACGTAGCCGTCGGGATGCATGACGCCAAGGTCACCCGAGTGGAACCAGCCACCGGCCAGTGCCTCTTGCGTTGCCGTGGGGTTGCGGAAATAGCCCTTCATCACGACGTTGCCGCGGAACATGACTTCGCCCATGGTCTTGCCGTCACGCGGCACGGGGATCATGGTTTCCGGATCCAGCACGTCCAGACCTTCGAGCGGAAGGTACCGCACACCCTGCCGCGCCTTCAGCGCGGCTTGCTCTGCGGCGGGCAGGTTGGACCAGCTCGCGTGCCAGTCGTTGACCACTGCCGGACCATAGGTTTCCGTCAATCCGTAGAGATGGGTCACGTCGAAACCCGCTTCCTGCATGTCGGCCAGCAGCTTTTCCGGGGGCGGGGCGGCGGCGGTAAAGAACTGCACGGTCCGGTCGAGCTGGCGCTTTTCCGCCTCCGGTGCCGAGATCATCAGCGACATCACGATCGGCGCGCCGCACAGATGGGTGACACCCTCGTCCGCGAGTGCGTTCCAGATCGGCGCGGCCCGCACCTGCCGCAGGCAGACATGGGTGCCGATGATCGCCGACAGGGTCCAGGGGAAACACCAGCCGTTGCAATGGAACATCGGCAGGGTCCACAGATAGACCGCGTGTTTGCGCATCGAGGTGGTCAACGCATTGCCTTGCGCCAGCAGATAGGCGCCGCGGTGATGCGAGACCACGCCCTTGGGATCGCCCGTGGTGCCCGAGGTGTAGTTGATCGAGATCGCGTCCCATTCGTCCTGCGGCATCAGCCAGGCATAGTCGGGGTCGCCGCCGGACAGAAAAGCCTCGTAATCCCCTGCTTCGACCTCGACGCGCGCACCGTCATATTCGGGGTCGTCACACTGGATCACCAGCGGGGACACCTCGGCCAGGGCCAGCGCCTCCTGCATAAGCGGCATGAATTCGCTGTCCACGATCACCACTTTCGACATCGCGTGATCCAGCTGGAACGCGATGATGGCCGCATCGAGCCGGGTGTTGATCGAGTGCAGCACGGCACCGCACATCGGCACGCCATAATGGCATTCCAGCATGGCCGGTGTGTTGGGCAGAAGCGCCGACACCGTATCGCCGCGCCCGATCCCTTGCCCGGCCAGGGCCGAGGCCAGCCGCCGCGAACGGGCGTAGAACTCGGCATAGCTGCGCCGCAAGGCACCATGCACGATGGCGACATGATCGGGAAAGACGCTGGCAGCCCGTTCGAGGAACGTCAGTGGCGTCAGCGGCTGGTAGTTTGCCGGGTTGCGGTCGAGACCGGTGTTATAAGGATTGGCCATGTTCAGGCATCCTGCCATTGGGGGCTGCGTTTTTCGATGAAGGCGCCGATACCTTCTTCGGCGTCGCGGGCCAGCATGTTCTCGACCATGACGCGGGTGGCGTAATCGTAAGCCTCGCCCAGGGTCATCTCGCGCTGCGCATAGAAGGCGCGCTTGCCGGTGGCGAGCGTCATGCTGGACTTGGCCGCGATTTTCCCGGCGATTTCCAGGGTGGTTCCGCGCAGCGCCTCGGGCGATACCACCCGGTTGACCAGACCGATCTCGGCAGCACGGGCAGCGGGCGTCATGTCGCCGATCAGCAGCATCTCCATCGCGTGCTTGTTGCCGACATTGCGCGACAGGGCGACCATCGGGGTCGAACAGAACAGGCCGATATGCACGCCCGGCGTGCTGAACTGCGCGGTATCCGCCGCAACCGCCAGATCGCAGCTGGCGACCAGCTGGCAGCCCGCCGCCGTGGCAATCCCCGCGACCTCGGCAATCACCGGTTTGGGGCAGGTGATGATCGCCTGCATCGTGTCCGAGCACATCCCCAGGATCCTGGTGAAATAGGCCCGCCCGCGGTCGGGACCGGCCCGGCCGGCGGTCATTTCCTTGAGGTCGTGACCGGCGCTGAAGGCGGGTCCGTTCGCGGCCAGGATGATGACGCGCACCGCCGGATCGGCCCCGGCCTCGGCGAAGGCCGTGCCAAGCCGGGTCAGCATCGCCTCGGACAGGGGATTGCGCCGGGCGCCGTCATTCAGGGTCAGGCGCAGGATGCCCTTGTCATCCAGATCGAGCAGAAGGATATCGTCGGCTTGCATTGGTGGCGTTCCTTGGACGGGGTTACAGGATGTTGACGTCGACACTGTCGGCGAGCGTGTTGGCGATGAAGCAGTAGCGATGCGCGCGGTCCTGCATCTGGTCCATTTCCTCGTCGCCGACCTGAAAGCCGGTGTCGAAGCGGACAACCGGGTGCAGGTCAATGCGTGTCACCGACATCTGGCCCCGAGGGTTCTTGCCCAGGTGGGCGACCGCGTGATCGTGATAGCTGGCGACCGGCCATCCGGCCTTGGCCGCCAGCGCCAGGAAGGTCATCATGTGGCAGCTCGACAGGGCCGCGGCCAGCGCCTGCTCGGGATTGGTGTTGGCCGGATCGCCGCCCCAATCCGGGGCGGCATCAGCCATGACATCGAAGCTGCTGTTGTACTGCACCATGTGCTCGGCCGAATAGGCGCCCGGCTTCAACTCGGGCGTGGTGCGGTGCCAGTGCAACTGGATGGAAAGGTCAGACATCTCGCGTGTCTCCCGTTTTCCGCTCAGGCCACGGCCAGCGATTTCTTGGGGTCGTAGAAGGGGACTTCCACAACCGTGGCGCGGACCGGTCCGGACGCGGTGACGACTTCCAGTTCGGTGCCGATCCCTGCGTTGTCGACAGAAACCATCGCCAGGGCGATGTTCTGCTCCAGGCGCGGCGAATAGATCGCGGATGTGACCTTGCCCACCGGTTCGCCATTCCGGTTGATCGCCCAGAACGTGGTGTTCGGCCCCTTCAGCGGCTCGCCGCCGAGGACCAGGCCCACCTGCTTGCGGCTGACACCCTGTTCCTTGATGCGGCGCAGCGCGGCCTTGCCGATGAACTCGGCCTCCATGTCCAGGTTCACCAGCCGGTCAAAGCCCAGTTCGAACGGGTTGGTGTTGATGTCGGCATCGGCATGGTAGGACAGCATGCCGCCCTCGATCCGGCGGATCGACGAGGTGTGGCCGGGCTTCAGGCCAAAGGGCAGGCCGGCGGCCATGATCCGTTCCCACAGTGCGTCACCCATCGACCCGTCGCGCAGGTAGAGCTCGTAGCCAAGTTCACTCGACCATCCGGTGCGCGACACGATCAGCGGCATGCCGTCGAGATTCACCTCGCGCAGCCAGTAATACTTGAGATCCATGATGTCGTCGCCAAAGAGCGCGCGCATGATCTCGCCTGATTTCGGGCCTTGCAGCTGGAGCGGCGACACATCGGGTTCGCCGATGGTGACGTCCATGCCCGAATGCACGGCAACACCCTGCGCCCAAAGCAGGATGTCGCTGTCGGCGAGCGAAATCCAGAAATGGTTCTCGGCCAACCGAAGCAGGATCGGATCGTTCAGGATGCCACCATCGGCATTGGTGATCAGGATGTACTTGCACTGGCCCACGGCCATCTTGGTCAGGTCGCGCGGGGTCAGCATCTGAACAAAGCGCGCCGCGTCGGGTCCGGTGATCTCGACCTGCCGCTCGACCGCGACATCGCACAGGATCGCGTCATTCACCAGGTTCCAGAAATTCTGTTCCGGGTTCCCGAAATCGCGCGGAATGTACATGTGGTTGTAGACCGAGAAACCTTTTGCACCCCAACGCACTGTGGCGTCGAAATAAGGAGATTTCCGGATTTGGGTGCCGAAGCCGAAATCGTCTGCCTGGGTCATGTCTGTCGCCTTTTTGCACGGGACCGGTGTGATTGGCCGGTGTGGAAAACTGACGAGTGTCTAGTCCGAGACTTGGCAGGTATGTGGTCTGAAAAACGCGTATCACTCAGTCTGAACGGACTGTTTTTGCCACCGGTTCCGGACCGTTCAGACGCGCGATGTCAGTTCGCGGCACGCGCTATAAGCATTGCGACACCGGGCGGCTGCGACTTGATTCTGCGGGTGGCGATATAGGTCATGTAGCGGTCGATCCCAAGATCCGCCGCCAGCAACTGCTCCATCAAATCCTGAAACGCGGCGAGATTGGCGGTGAACACGTGCATCACGTAGTCCATCCCGCCTCCGGTTGCGACACAATGGGTGATTTCGTCGATACCCTTGATCAGGGCCTCGAAGCGATCGAAATCGGCCTTGCGGTGATGGGTCAGCGAAACCGTGACGATCACCTGGGTAAAATCGACAACCCGGTCCAGCGCAATGTCGGCATGATAGCCCAAGATGTAGCCCGCCTCTCGGAGACGGGTCAAACGCGCCCAGCAAGGCGTGGGTGACAGGTTGACGATCTCGGCCAGTCTGGTCTTGCTGAGTTGGCCGTGTTTCTGCACGGCGGAGAGAATCCGGATATCTGTCGCGTCGAGGCCAGATTTGTTCATTTCTTCGGAACCCGTGTTCGCCCTGCTCAGGGCATTCAGCACCGGGATCTTGGAACCGACATCTCGTTTCGCCGAATCACACTTGCGCCATGGACGAAAAGGTTAAGCTGCCCGCTTGTCCGCATCAATCCGCGAGGGGCAAAACACTTTGCCCTCAGTGAAACGGTGTCACTCTTCCCTGACGGCATGGCGACGTCTTCGAATGAACAGCGCAGGGCGCCGCCCCGACCTCGCTCGGATGGATCTGCGATGCCCGCCAGTGGGATCGGGGGTCAGGTTTCACGGTCCCGGTCGCGAGCGAGTTGGCGCTCGTTTGCACGCCTGATCTATTTGATCAAGCTGCGTCGGCCCTGCCGGTCAGTTCCTCAACCCGCCGGGCCACGATCTGTTCCGCGGTTTGTTCGCGATGGGTGTCGAGCGGCACCGGTGCATCGGCTCCCGCCAAGGTCCGGGCCTGTTCCGGATCGGCGAGAGCCAGAGTCCCAGATCAAAGGCCTGCTTGTTGCGGTCGACAGCGACGCCGTTCAGTTCGATGGCGCGATGGATGGCGTCGAGTGCAGCGGGATGCCGCCCTGTTGCCATGAGGCCCTCATCAATAGCATGTTGGCAAATACCCGGTCGCCCATCACCTTTTCAGCAAGGCCCTGCGCCGCCAGGCCGTGCGTTTCCGAACCCAGAACGTGGGTCATGCGCTCCAATTACTCATCTCTGTTCAGCTGCCAGTCCGGGTTTCTTGCAAATTCGGACGTCGCACCGCCGTTGTGTCAGTCACCGCCACCGATTTGCCCGGCGTCAGCTTGGACAGCGTCTCGTCACCCGCCGCCGCCACCAGGTCGCAGCCGATCAGCGCATCCGCCTCGCCCATGGCGATCCGAGTCGCGCGCATTTGGCCGGGGCTGACCGCCAGGTCCTCGTTCACACCCGGTTGAAAGTAGATGTTGTTCTCCTTCAGAACCTTTGCCGCCTGCCACAGGCGCATGTCATAGGTCCCGACCGGAGAGCCGCGATAGCCCGAGATGTAGCCGCCCGTGTTCAGGCCCTTCGCCCTGTCCCGCTTGCGCTGCTGGATCGGAAGCCGCACCAGCGCCTGCATGCCGGCCACGTAGACCCAACCTTCTTCCTGGGCAAGACGGTCTTCGAGGGTCATATCCAGGCGTTTGGCTGGGGCATGAACAGTCATTGCATCGTCCTTTCCCATGTTCAGGTCGATCCGGCAGGCCCGAGATCGCGCTCGGGCGCGAATAGCGTGTCGTCCGAGCCCCGGAAGGGGTCGGGAAATATGCGATGACAACATCCGGGCAGGGGTCCGTTGACCTATTAACCCGGCCTTGTCGAAATCGCCATCGGCTCAGTTGCAATCCGACTGTCGGGATAGTTTCTGGTAGAGCTAAAGCCGCGATATCGGCGACTGGCCTGCCTGCGCGACCTGTTGCGTTTGGCGACGAGAGTGCCAGCCAGAGCGCGCCCGCCATCGGCCTGCGGTTTGCCATGGAACCTTTGCAAAAGGGTTCCAGGCGAGTTCACCGCATGTTTTTCGACTTCGCGACGCATGCGGCTCACTGGAAACCAATGGGACCTGAGACCGGGGTCAATAGCTGTATTGCCCGTAAATCCGGGTCAGATCGCCGTTCCAGTCACCGTCAAAATGCTCGAGCAATTCGTCAGCGGGAACCTTGCCCGACTCAACGCTTTCCTTGAGCGCGTTCAGGAAATGGGTCTCGTCAGGCACGAGGCCACCCGCGCCGGGGCGCGCGCGCGCCTTCAGCCCGGCCTCGGAAATCGCCAGAACTTCGCGTGCGAGGTCGTGCATGCGGACATCGCCAGCCTGCGCCTGCAGGCCCTGACGGCTCGCCTCGATGCGCAGTGTCTCCCGGGTCTCGGCATCCCAGCCCTTGACCAGGTCCCAGGCAGCGTCCAGCGCCGACTGATCATAGGTCAGCCCGACCCAGAAGGCCGGCAGCGCACACAGCCTGCGCCACGGGCCGCCATCGGCGCCTCGCATCTCGATGTATTTCTTGATCCGTGCCTCGGGGAACAGCGTGGTCAGGTGATCGGCCCAATCGGAAAGTGTCGGCGTCTCGCCGGGCAGAGCGGGCAGCTCTCCCTTGAGGAAATCGCGGAACGACTGGCCCAGCGCATTGATGTATTTCCCGTCGCGATAGACAAAGTACATCGGCACATCGAGTGCATATTGCACCCAGGCCTCGAAGCCGAACCCCTCGTCAAAGATAAAGGGCACCATGCCGGTGCGGTCGGCATCCAGATCGCGCCAGACCCGGCTGCGCCAGCTTTTGTGGCCATTGGGCTTGCCCTCGAAGAAGGGAGAATTGGCAAAGAGCGCAGTTGCCACCGGTTGCAGGGCGATGGCGACACGCAGTTTCTGTACCATGTCGGCCTCGGACCCGAAATCCAGATTGACCTGAACCGTACAGGTGCGCCGCATCATGGTGGTGCCCATGGTGCCCACTTTCTGCATATAGGCATCCATCAGCTTGTAACGGCCCTTGGGCATCAACGGCATCTGGTCATGGGTCCAGATCGGCGCTGCACCCAGACCGATGAAACCCACGCCGATCTCGTCGGCGATATCCTTGACCTCGCGCAGGTGCGTATTCACCTCGTCGCAGGTCTCGTGGATGGTTTCCAACGGCGCGCCGCTCAACTCCAATGCCCCGCCGGGCTCCAGCGAGATATTGGCGCCGTCCTTTTGCAGCCCGATCAGCTTGCCGCCCTCGCGCATCTCGTCCCAACCATGCCGGTCGCGCAACCCTTCGAGCACCGCGACGATCGAGCGGGTCCCCTCAAACGGAAGCGGCTTCAGCGTGTCCTTGCAGAAACCGAATTTCTCGTGCTCGGTACCGATGCGCCAATCGGATTTGGGCTTGCAGCCCGAGGCAAGGTATTCGGCCAGCTGTTCATGGCGTTCGATCGGTCCGCCGCCGGACTGGGGAATGGACATGCTCGGGCTCCGTCTTGGCTTTACTAGATCTGCCGACAAGTGGCACATTTGACGCAAGTGTCAATGGAATGGGGGGCAGAAACTCACGCGGTTGTGTTGGCCTGCCCATCACCGGAAACGATGCAACACCCCGACAGGATCAGTGCAAAGGCAGCGCGTCGGGACGTGAGGGTGTACGTTCCCAGATTACCACCGCATGGCGGGCTTCGGTTTTCAACGCGGTCAGCATGCGCTCGGTCCTGAGACCGGGCAACGCCGAAAAACTGTCGAACAGGACCTCGGCCCCCTCGGCATTGACGGGGATGGCAAGCACGTCGCGCCCCTTTTGTTCCAGCAGCCAATGCGGCGGGGTGGCCGTCGGGTCAAAGGTCAGCCGCTCGATCTCGGACGAAGCGACCGAACCGCCGCCGAGCGGCCCCATATAGGTGATCTCGCCCTCGTCCAGCAGCACGATACCGGGACCGCCACCACCGGTGCGGAACCGTGCGCGCTGGACCCCGACAACCGCCAAAGCCACGCCTGCCGCAGCTACTGGCCAGCCTGTCCAGCCCAAAAGGCCACCGGGCCCGGCGATCCAGCTTAGCCCAACGAGGGTAAGAGCAAGCCCCGCCAGCACTTCGCGCCAGCGCCACAGCGCGGCGCGCGCTTCGGGGCGGATGAAGCTCATTCCCAATCCCCCAATGCCTGTTGCCAGAGGGTCATGGCCGCTACGGCAGCGGTATCTGCGCGCAGGATGCGGGGGCCGAGGCTGACGACATGGGATTGTTTCATCGCGTGTAGGCGCTTGCGTTCGGCCTCGGAAAAGCCGCCCTCGGGGCCGATCAGGATGGCCCAGGGTTTGTTCCGCGCCTCCGAGGCGAGGCGCAGGGCGGACCCGGCCTCGGCCTCGTCGCAGAACATCAACTGCCGGTCGGCGGGCCAGGTATCGAGCAGGCGCGAGAGTTTTTGAAGATCCGTCACCTCGGGCACAAAGGTGCCGCCGCATTGTTCGGCGGCCTCGATGGCGTGGGCCTGGAGCCGGTCCTGACGGATGCGCTCGGAATTGGTGAAATCGGTCTGCACCGGCACGATCCGGGCCGCCCCCATCTCGGCCGCTTTCTCGACGATGAAATCGGTGCGCGCTTTCTTGATCGGCGCGAACAGCAGCCAGAGATCGGGCGGCAATTGAAGCGGTCTGGTCTGCGTCTCGCAGACCAGCGTACCGCCGCGTTTGCCAGCCTCGGTCACCTTGGCCAGCCATTCGCCGTCATGCCCGTTGAACAGTGCCACGGCGGCGCCCACGTCTAGCCGCATCACCCCGAAGAGGTAATGCGCCTGGTCGCGCGACATTGGAACCGGTTGCCCCGGGGCAAGCGGGTGCTCTACATACAGCCTGATCTTTGCACTCATGAAAGACTACATATGCAAGGCCAAGCCCCAACACCAGATGGTCAGGTTGCCGATGCAGTGACCGGCAACTGGGTCGATATCCATGCCCCGGCCTGGTCGCGCCCCTATCTCAGGCTCAGCCGGGCCGATCGGCCCATCGGCACCTGGTTGTTGTTGATCCCCTGCTGGTGGGGGCTGATGCTGGCCATGCTTGACGGGCAGGATGCGCGCTGGGGCGATCTGTGGATCGCCGTCGGTTGCGGGATGGGCGCGTTCCTGATGCGGGGCGCGGGCTGTACCTGGAACGACATCACCGACCGAGAGTTCGACGGGCGGGTCGAGCGCACGCGCTCGCGCCCGATCCCCTCGGGGCAGGTGAGCGTGCGGATGGCGGCAGTCTGGATGGTGGCGCAGGCGCTGTTGGCACTGATGATCCTGCTGACGTTCAACCGGGCGGCCATTGCCATGGGCGTGCTGTCGCTGTTGCCGGTGGCGGTCTATCCCTATGCGAAACGCTTCACCTGGTGGCCGCAGGTCTTTCTGGGGCTGGCGTTCAACTGGGGTGCGCTGCTGGCCTGGACGGCGCATTCCGGCTCGCTGGGCTGGGGCGCGGTGTTCCTCTATCTGGCGGGTATTGCCTGGACTCTGTTCTACGACACGATCTATGCCCATCAGGATACCGAGGACGACGCGCTGATCGGGGTCAAGTCGACCGCCCGGCTGTTTGGCGACCAGACGCCGCGATGGATGGCCTATTTCCTGGTCGCAACCGTCAGCCTGATGGGGATCGCGGTGATCGAGGCAGCGCTGCCCGATGCCTCGATCCTGGCGCTGGTTCTGGCGCTGGCGGGGCCTTGGGCAATGGGCTGGCATATGGCGTGGCAGCTGCGCGGACTGGACCTGAACGACAATGGCAAACTGTTGCAGCTGTTCCGGGTCAATCGCGACACCGGCCTGATTCCGCTCATCTTCTTTCTGGTTGCACTGCTCGCATGATTGCACCCCCGACCCTTGAGGGTTAAGAACTCTGCCAAAGACCGGAGAGACACGACCTGCTCATGCGACTTCCCCTGACCCTCGTGGTCGCGCTGACCTTTGTTCTGGCTGCGGCGCTGTGCGGTGTCGCCGCCAGTTTTGCGGTGTCCGCTGTCGAGGAAAGCTCGGAAATCGCCGTGCGCCGAGCCTTGGACCTCAACGGGCACGACTGGGCCGAGGTCGAGGCCGACGGATTGCAGGTCAAGCTGACCGGCATGGCGCCCGACGAGGCGACGCGGTTCAACGCGCTGTCGGTGGTCGGAGGCGAGGTTGACGCCTCGCGCGTGATCGACCTGATGCAGGTGCGACCGTCAGCGGGCCTGGCGGCTCCGAAATTCTCCATCGAAATCCTGCGCAATGATTCCGGTGTCTCGATCATCGGGCTGGTGCCTGCCTCGATGAATAGGCAGGCGTTGCTGAATGCGCTCAAGCGGCTGGCCGACGGGCAGCAGGTCGCCGACCTCTTGGAGACCGCAAGTTATCCGGTGCCCGATGGCTGGCAGGATGCGTTGGACTATGCCGTGGTCGCTCTGGGTATGTTGCCGCGCTCGAAGATCTCGGTCAGCGCCGGGCGGGTCACGGTACGCGCCATCTCGGACAGCGGTGCCGACAAGAAACGGCTGGAACAGGCGCTGAACCGTGCCGCGCCGCCTTCGCTGCGGATCGGCCTTGATATCGCGGCACCGCGTCCGGTGCTGACGCCGTTTACCCTGCGGTTCCTGATCGACGAGGAGGGTGCCCGCTTCGATGCCTGCGCCGCCGACACCGAGGCTGCCCGCGACCGTATCCTGACCGCCGCCCGCAATGCCGGGATGCAGGGCAATGCTTCGTGCACCATCGGGATGGGCGTACCGTCGCCCCGCTGGGCCAAGGCGGCCGAGTTGAGCCTTGCCGCACTGGCCGAACTGGGCCGGGGCACGGTGACCATCGCGGATGCCGACATCACGCTGGTCGTTGCGCAGGGCACCGACCCAGCCCTGTTCGACCGGGTCGTCGGAGAGTTGGAAACCGGTCTGCCCGATGTCTTTGCCCTGCATGCGGTCCTGCCCGAACCCGAAACCAAGAAGTCTGCCGGCCCGCCCGAGTTCACCGCCACGCTCAGCCCCGAAGGTCTGGTGCAGCTGCGCGGGCGCCTTGGTAGCGACTATGCCCGCGACATGGTGGACAGCTATGCCAAGGCGGCATTCGGGGCAACAGCGGTCTATACCGCCGCGCGGATCGTTCCCGATCTTCCGGTGGACTGGCCTGTCCGGGTGCTGGCTGGGCTCGAGGCGCTGGCAACCTTGAAGAACGGTGCGCTGGTCGTGACACCCGATCAGGTGATGCTTCGGGGTACCACTCATGTGGAAGAGGCCAGTGCCGAGATTGCCCGGCTGCTGGCCGACAAGCTGGGTGAGAACCAGAATTTCGATCTGGAGATCACCTACGAAGAACCGCCAGAGCCCGAGGAAACCAGCCTTGACCCGGACCGGTGCGAAGCGTTGCTGGCCGAGGTGCAAGCAAACGACAAGATCGCCTTCGAGCCGGGTTCCGCCACCGTTGCGGCCAGTGCTTCCGGCACCATGGACAGGATCGCGGACCTGCTGCAAAGCTGCGGCCCGATCCGTCTGGAAATCCAGGGCCACACCGACAGCCAGGGCCGCGAAGAAATGAACCAGCAGCTCAGCCAGGCCCGCGCCCAATCGGTTCTGAACGAGTTGCGGGCCCGCCGGGTGCTGACCGCAAGCTATGCCGCCGTCGGCTATGGCGAAAGCCAGCCGATCGCCGACAATGGTACCGAAGCGGGGCGCGAAGCCAACCGCCGTATCGAGTTCCACCTGATCCGACCGGAAACGGTGGACGATCACACGACCGCGCTGGAGCAGGTCGAGGCAGAACAATCCGCTGACGCGGAGGCTGAACAGGGTACCACCGGGGCCGCCGGGGAGGATCAGTAAGTGGACAGAACCAATTTCATCATCGCAACCGCCATCATCCTGTTTGTGGCCTTTTCCATGGGATGGTTCGCGAACTGGCTGGTGCACCGGTTCACCCGCGTCCGGCAAAGCGATGTGGCCGATCTGGACCGGATGAGCCAGGAGCTGCACGAGGCCGAGGAGGCCCGCGATCAGGCAATCACCTATCTGCAACAGCGCGAGGCGGAACTGACCAACCAGCTGACCCAGACCGAGGCGGAACTGGCCGCCGCGATGGACGGGTTGCGCGCGGCCCGGCAAGAGGCCGAAGAACTGCGCCATCATCGCGGCTGAGCCATCGGCGCGAGGCACCTACCACCGGGTCAGGGCGTCTTCGTCTTCGTCCTTGGCAGCGACCCAGCCTGCGCCAGTCCCGGTGATTTCCTTTTTCCAGAACGGCGCACGGGATTTCAGATAATCCATCAGGTATTCGGCGGCCTCGAACGCATCCTTGCGATGGGGTGCGGCGGTGGCGACCATCATGATCCGGTCGCCGGGCGCCAGCTGCCCATAACGGTGGATCACCAGCACATCGCCCAGCGACCAGCGCTCTTGCGCCTCTGATGCGATCCTGGTCAGCGCCTTTTCGGTCATGCCCGGATAATGCTCGATCTCCATCACATCCAGATCGCCCTGCGCCAGATCGCGCACCACGCCGGTAAAGGTCACGATGGCGCCCATGCCGGTATCGGCGGCGGCAAAGGCGTTGGCCTCGGCACCCAGATCGAAAGGCTCTTGTTGCACCAGCACCCGCATCGGGATCAGCCCCCGGTCATCGGCGGAAAGAAGGCCACCTCGCGCACGCCGCTGAGCGATGCGTCGAAATCGGCCAGATCCTGATCCAGCGCCACCCGCAGGGCGCTGAGATCGGCGAATGCCGCCTCGTAACGCGGCTCGCGCGCGCGCAACTCCTCGACCAGTTGCGCCACGGTCTCGGCCCCGGTTTCGACCCGCTCGCGCGGCACACCGATCCGCTCGCGGACCCAGGCGAAATAGAGAACATCCATCAGCGCGTCTCCCTCAGGTGCGGCATGGCTTTACGTAGGTAGTCAAAGCCCGTGATCAATGTCAGCGCCGCCGCGATCCACAACAGCCACAGGCCCACGCGTCCGGACCAGATCATGCCATCCAGCTTCCAACGCAGGCCGTGCAGGTCCTCGACCTCGCCCGCCATGATCTGATCGACGATCCCCTGATCCATGCCGAACGAGGACATCACCAGATAGTGTTCGAAAATGCCCTGACTGAACAGCACCGCAATGGCGATCATCTGGGCGGTGGTCTTCCATTTGGCCAGCTTGGTGACCTTGAGCGTGCCGGCCACATCGCCGAGATATTCGCGCAGGCCCGAGACAAAGACCTCGCGGAACAGGATCACCGTGGCAGGCAGCACCAGCCATGGCGTCCAGTGTTCGGTGGAATAGCCCACAAGGATCATCAACGCGATCACCACCATCGCCTTGTCGGCGATCGGGTCCATCATCGCACCCATCTTGGTTTCCTGTTTCCAGGCCCTTGCAAGATAGCCGTCAAACCAGTCGGTGACCGCCGCTGAGACGAACAGGATCAGCGCGAACCAGTCAGCATAGGGCCGTGTGAAATAGAGAAACATGACGGCCAGGCCGGGCGCGGCAAGCAGGCGCAGCAGGGTCAGGATATTGGGCAGGTTCCACTTCATGCGCCGGGTTTATCCTGCCCTGAGCGAATGGGAAAGAGGACAGAAGTACCGCATCTCTCAGACAACCGCGCGCAACTGTTCGATCAGGCGATAGCGCAGGCCAAAGGCGCGGTCGCTGGTTGGGTCCGCCTCGGATGCCATCCACGCCACAACGAGGTCGCGGGCTGGATCGGCAAAGAGGTATTGACCGTGGATGCCCATGCCATGAATCAGCGGTTTGGCTCCGGGGTGGACATACCATTTGCTGCGATAGACCATGTCATATTCCGGGAAACGGTCGGCGAAATCACCGGTTGCCCAGGCCTCGGGATCACCCTGCGTGGCGATATCGTCGAGCCAGTCGGCGGGTATCACCTGGCGCCCATCCGCGCGCGCGCCGCCCTGGCAGATCAACTGCCCCACCCGCGCCAGATCGCGGGCGGTGACGCACATGCCACCCGCCGCGCGCGGTCCACCAATGCGGTCGACAGTGATATAGGCCGCCTGCTCGGCGCCCATGGGCCGCCACAGATGTTCGGACATCAGGTCGGCATAACGCAGCCCCGCCGCCCGTTCGATCACCCAGGCCAGCAGGTCGGTCACCGGCGAGACATAGTGAAACCGCCCGCCATGCGGACCGTCACGCTCGGTCAGCATCTGCTGGAACCCGCGCAGGTCGGGCACCGTGTCACCCGGCTCGACCACGTTCCAGTTCGCCGCCTTGCGATAGGCGATGATCGGGCCGGTGGTGGCGGTGTAATCCTCGGAGAATGCGACCCCCACCCGCATGTCGAGCGCCTGGCGCACCGTCGCGCCGGCATAGGCGGTTCCTGCCAGTTCGGGAACATAATCGGTGATCGCCGCGTTCAGGTCCAAGAGCCCCTTGTCCGCCAGAATCCCGGCCAGAAGGCCCAGCATGGATTTTGAGACCGACATCAGGATATGCGGATCATCGGCCCCCATGCCGTTGCGATAGACCTCGTGGACCACGCGGCCTCGATGCAGCACAACCAGCGCATCGGAGCAGGTAGGGGCTAGGATATCGTTCAGCATATCCTCGGAAAGCAGCGGCGCGCCCTGCTCCAGCGCCCACACGTCGCCCGGCGCTTTGGCGATCTGGGCCGAGGGCACGATCTCGCGCACATGATGGAACGCCCAGGCCGAATAGGGCCGGGTGCGCCAGTTCGCCAATGTGGCGCGGTCACCCTCGGCTGGCGGAAACCCCTGCATCACTGTCATCGAAACATCCTCCCCGCGTCAGCCAAGCGCAGGGCAAGGCAAATGGCAAGTCAGCTTTCGTGGAAGAAGTCGTAGATTTTCTGCGCCAGACCCTCGGAGACACCTTCGACCGCGGTCAGGTCGGCCAGATCGGCGCGGCTCACCGCCTTGGCGCTGCCGAAATGCGCCAGCAGTGCGCGTTTGCGGGCGGCGCCGACGCCGGGGATATCGTCGAGCGGAGTTGCGCTGACCGCCTTTGCCCGCTTGGCGCGATGGGTGCCGATGGCAAACCGGTGCGCCTCATCCCGGAGCCGCTGGATGAAATACAGCACCGGGTCGTTGCGTTTCAGGGCAAAGGGGCGCTGGCCGATGCGGTGGAACTCTTCCTTGCCGTGGTCGCGGTCGATGCCCTTGGCGACGCCGACCATCGCAATATCCTCGACCCCGTGCGCCACCATGATTTCTTGCACCGCGCTGACCTGACCGGCGCCGCCGTCGATCAGCAACAGATCGGGCCACAGCCCCTTGTCGCGGTCCGGGTCCTCTTTCAGCAGCCTTGTAAACCGCCGGGTCAGAACCTCTTTCATCATGCCGAAATCGTCGCCCGGCGTCAGGTCGTCGCCCCGGATGTTGAACTTGCGGTACTGGTTCTTCATCAGCCCCTCAGGCCCGGCCACGATCATGCCGCCGACCGCGTTGGTGCCCTGGATATGGCTGTTGTCATAGACCTCGATCCGCTTTGGCGGTCCGTCCAGGTCGAACGCCTCGGCCAGGCCGCGCAGCAGCTTGGCCTGGGTCGCGCTTTCCGACATGCGCCGGGCCAGCGACTCGCGCGCGTTGCGCAGCGCGCCCGAGACCAGTTCGGCCTTTTCGCCGCGCTGGGGCACCAGCAGTTCAACCTTGCGCCCGGCCTTCTCGCTCAGTGCCTCGGTCATCAGGTCTGCATTCTCGATCGCGTCCGACAGGATCAGCTGCCGGGGCGGTTCCTTTTTGTCATAGAACTGGCCCAGGAACGCCTCCATCACCTCGGCCGCCGAAACATCCTCGCCCACGCGAGGATAGAAATCGCGGTTACCCCAGTTCTGGTTGGCGCGGATGAAAAAGACCTGCACGCAGGCCTGGCCGTTTTCGAGATGCAGCGCCACCACATCCGCCTCGGCCACGCCGCGCGGGTTGATGCCCTGTGCGCCCTGCACCGTGGTCAAGGCCCGGATCCGGTCGCGCAGGGCGGCGGCGCGCTCGAACTCCATCGCCTCGGAGGCGGCCATCATCTGTTGGGCCAATTCCTCCTGCACCCGTGTCGAGCGGCCCGAGAGGAACCGTTCGGCATCCTTGACGCTGGCGGCATAGTCGACCTCGGATATCAGCCCCACGCAGGGTCCCGAACACCGCTTGATCTGATAGAGCAGGCAGGGCCGGGTGCGGCTGTCGAACACCGCGTCGGTGCAGTTGCGCAGCAGGAACGCCTTTTGCAGCTGGTTCAGGGTGCGGTTGACCGCGCCGGCGCTGGCGAAGGGGCCGAAATAGGTGCCTTTCTCCTTCTTCGCGCCCCGATGCTTCTTGATCTGGGCAAAGGGATGGTCCTTGGCCACCAGGATATTGGGAAAGCTTTTGTCATCCCTGAGCAGCACGTTGTATTTCGGCTTGAGCTGCTTGATCAGGTTCTGTTCCAGCAGCAGCGCCTCGGTCTCGGTGCGCGTGGTCAGGAACATCATCGAGGCGGTCTCGCGGATCATCCGCTCGATCCTCGGACTATGGCCTGGGCGGGCATAGTTCGACACCCGCGCGCGCAGGTTGCGCGCCTTGCCGACATAAAGCACCCGCGCCTGTGCATCGAGCATCCGGTAGACACCGGGCGCGCCGGTCAGACTGCGAAGATAGTCCTGGATACAGGCATATCCGGTGACCGGGGAATCAGGTTGTGACGGGTTCGTGTCTTGCATGGGACCGAGATATGATTCTCTGGACCCGGCTGCAATCTTGTGGCGTCCGTTTCAAGAGGAAACAAATCCACGGATTATGTGGATAAGTCTGAAGACAAGTTTGCGACACATTGGAATTTCCCTTGTTTCGCGGGCGGTTTTCCGGATTGCCTAAAAAATAGGCACCATCATAATTGCTTGATTCCAAATGAAACTTTTTCAGATGCGCTGCAAGTAAATGAAAACAAAGGTCTTTTTGTAACGCTTTCGTAACGTCAACAAAGCCGGTGCAAAACTTGCAGCCTGAACCCCTATTCAACCCCCAGAACATCAGGCGTGCGCCAACCCAGATGCTGACCACCATCGACGCAAAGCAGCTGTCCGGTGACTGCGGGCGCATCGAGGAAATACCCCAAAGCAGCGGTGATATCCTCCGGGTTGGCGCCCCGTCCGGAGATGGTACGCGCGCGCTGGTTTGAAAAATGCTCGGGCGACTGGCGGTGCCCCTTCAACGTTGGTCCGGGGCCGATCGCATTGACGCGGATCGCCGGTGTCAACGCTTGCGCGCTGGTTTGGGTCAGGGTCCACAGTGCGGCCTTGGCCAGAGTATAGGTCATGAATTCCGGCGTCAGCTTGCGCACGCGCATGTCGATCATGTTGACGATCAACCCGGTCGCCATCGGCTCGCCGTTTTCGTCCGAGATCGCTTCCAGCCCCTGCGCCGCCATCGCCTGGGAAAGCACGAAGGGCGCGCGCAGGTTGCTTTCCATATGCCGGTCCCAGCTTTGCCGGCTGGCACTGCTCAGGCTGTCGTACTCAAAGATCGAGGCATTGTTGACAAGACAGGTGACCGGGGCACCCAGTGCCTCTGCCGCGCGGGGCAGCAGGGATTGCATCTGGTCCTCGTCCAGCAGATCCGCTTGAAGCGCCAAGGCACGCTGACCCAAACGGCGGATACGTTCCACGACCTCGGCCGCTTCGCTTTCGGAACGGGCATAGTGCACCGCCACATCATGTCCACGCCCGGCCAGATAAAGCGCCATGGCTCGGCCCAGACGATGACCTGCCCCGGTAACAAGCGCCAATGCCATGTCAGCACCTCCGTGTTGCGCGTCGCCTAGAGCAGGACGACAACGATATAGACGATGTAGATGCCCGTCAGGAACACACCCCAGGTGCGGGTGATGTCCAGCTTGAAGAACACGAACGGGATCAGCAGCAGCGAGGATGCGAGCATCACCCAGAGATCGAACCTCAGGAATTCGGGATCGACCGGGATGGGGCCAAACAGCGTGGCAACGCCGATGATGGCCAGCAGGTTGAACATGTTCGACCCGATCACATTGCCCAGCGCCACATCCGCCTGACGTCTGAGCGCCGCCATAACGGTGGTGGCCAGTTCGGGCAACGAGGTGCCCACGGCCACCAGTGTCAGGCCGATCACGGTTTCGCTGACCCCGTAGGTGCGCGCGATGATCGAGGCATTGTCGACCAGCAGATGCGCCCCCATCGGCAGCCCGATCAGCCCCAGCAGCAGATAGATGCCGATGCGCCACCAGGGCATGTCGGGGTCGGCCTCTTCCAGCACCTCCAGATCGTCATCGGCACAGGGGTCGCCGCAGGCCTTGCGATGGGCATGCGCCTCGCGAAAGGCATTGGCCAGCATCAATCCCAGACCGGCCAGCAGGATCAGACCGCTGGTGGCGGTAAAGGTGCCGCAAAAGGCCAGACCGATGAAAAGGACCGAGGCAAGGATCATCAGCACATAGTTGCGACGGCTGTCGCATTCGCTGGTGTGCAGCGTCGCCAGCAGCGCGGGAACCCCCAGAACCAGCAGGATGTTGGCGGTGTTCGAACCGACCACATTGCCCAGTGCGATGCCCGGCGCATGCTCCAGCACCGCCTTGATCGAGATCAGCAGCTCCGGTGCCGAGGTACCGAAGGCCACGATCGTCAGGCTGACGATCAGCGCGGGCACGCCCAGCCGCAGGCTGAGATTGACCGCGCCCCGTACCAGCGCGTCCCCGGCCAGAAGCAGGATGACCAGCCCCAGCGCCGATAGGATCCATGGCATCATGCGCGGCCTCCATGTCCACAGGCACAGGGGCCCTTGCCGATCCTGTAGCGCCCGCACCGCGGACATTTTGCCGATTTTAACCGGGACGCGCCCGGAAACCGCAAACGTCCGAACATGGCGAGAACCATCATGCCAACCAGGAAAAGGGCGACGATCTTTGTCAGCATGTCAGAGACCGAAACGCGCAAAGGCCGCGCGCTCCTCGATACCGGCAAGGGCGTCCTCGGCCAGATGCACGCCGAAGCGCGACCAGAACGGGCGGCGGATACCATAGCGGCGGAACCGCACCTTGTCGCCGAACCGTTCCTGCATCTTGGGTTTCAGATGGGCGATACCGTCGATCAGCCCCAGATCGCGGGCCCTTGCACCCAGCCAGACCTCGCCGGTGAACAGGTCTTCGGTGGCATCCAGCCGGTCGCCGCGACGTTCTTTGACATGGGTGATGAAGTTCTGGTGGATGTCGCCCAGCAATCCCTTGAGCCGGGTCACGTCCTCTTTCTTTTCCGGGCTGAACGGGTCGAGCATGGATTTCGACTTGCCCGCCGTGTGTACCCGACGCTCGAACCCCTGCCGTGCCAGGAACACATGCGCGCCGAAGCTGGCCGAGATCACCCCGATCGAACCCAGAACCGAGCTGTCATCGGCCCAAATCTCGTCAGCAGCGCAGGCCAGCCAATACCCGCCCGAGGCGGCCACATCCTCGACAAAGGCATAAACCGGCACCTCATGCTCGGTCGCAAGACGCCGGATGCGCGCAC
Source organism: Ruegeria sp. SAZD011 (assembly GCF_059612545.1). NCBI lineage: Bacteria > Pseudomonadati > Pseudomonadota > Alphaproteobacteria > Rhodobacterales > Roseobacteraceae > Ruegeria > Ruegeria sp. SAZD011. Next base: position 160,972 of record NZ_JBXWQU010000029.1, read on the forward strand.
CGATCAACGAGCTTTGTACCGGCGACCCGCCGGGCGAATTGATTTCCAGCGCAACGGCCGCAGGCTTGCCCTTGCGAAAGGCGCGCTCCAGCATGGGGGCAAGCGTGGTGTCGTTCAACGCCCCGCGCCCGGCGAGGCCAATCGCACCGGACAGGCGAACCACGGCCACCAGAGGCGGCTTTTTCTTAAACGGAAGGGCGAGTGTCATGGCAGCCGATGTAGAGCGCGCCCTGCCGACAAACAAGACGCGCGGCATGACAGATACGCGACGGCAACATATTTCCCACAGCGAACGGGCAAATTTGCAACGTGCTCCTCCTCTTAACTGCGAATGCGCCAGCCGGTCCGGAAGATCCACCAGATCACTGCCAAGCAAAGCCCCGTGAACCCGGCAATCGCCAACAGGCTCAACCCAACGGGCACATCGGCCAGCCCGTAGAACGACCAGCGAAACCCCGAGATCAGATAGACCACCGGGTTGAACAGGGTCACCGTTTGCCAGACCGGCGGTAGCATCGAGATGCTGTAAAACGTACCGCCCAGAAAGATCAGCGGCGTCACCACCAGCTGCGGCACCAGCGACATCTGTTCGAAATTGCTGGCCCAGATGCCGACGATGAAGCCAAGCAGCGAGAAGCTGAGACAGGTCAGCACAAGAAAGGCCGCCATGGCAAAGGGATGCTCGATCCTGAGCTCGACAAAGAAGCTGGCGGTCACCAGGATCACCAGCCCCACAAACAGCGCCTTGGTCGCCGCCGCGCCGACATAACCTATGACGATCTCGATGAAATTGACCGGCGCCGAGAGCAGTTCATAGACTGTACCGAGGAATTTCGGGAAGTAGATCCCGAAAGAGGCGTTCGAGATCGACAGCATCACCACCGACAGCATGATCAGCCCGGGCACGATGAAAGCGCCATAAGAGACACCTTCGATTTCCTGGATGCGGCTGCCGATGGCCGTGCCGAACACCACGAAATAGAGCGAGGTGCTGAGCACCGGCGAAATGAAACTCTGCGCCAGGGTGCGAAAGAACCGGGCCATTTCGAACCGATATATGGCGGCAATGGCGGCCCAGTTCATTGTGTCTCTCCCTTGACGAGGGTGACGAAGATCTCTTCCAGGCTCGATTGGCGGGTCACCACGTCGCGCAGCACCAGACCGGCCTCGGCCACGTCGTTCAAGAGCGTGGTGATCCCGGTCCGGTCGGCATGGGTGTCGTAGCTATAGATCAGAACATCCCCCGCCGCGCCCAGCGACAGGTTGTGACGGGCGAGGCTGGCCGGGATCGTGGAAATCGGTCGGGTCAGCAGCACGTCCAGCTGTTTGCGCCCCATCCGCGCCATCAGCTTGGCCTTGTCCTCGACCAGCAGCAGCTCGCCCTTGTTGATGACGCCGATGCGGTCGGCGATGGCCTCGGCCTCTTCGATGTAATGGGTGGTCAGGATGATGGTGACACCGGCGGCCTTCAACTCGGCCACGATTTCCCACATGTCCTTGCGCAGTTCCACATCGACCCCGGCGGTGGGTTCGTCCAGGAACAGCACGCGCGGGTCATGCGCCAGCGCCTTGGCGATCAGCACCCGGCGTTTCATCCCGCCCGAGAGTTCCTTGATGGCGTTGCGGCGCTTGTCCCAGAGGGACAGCTTGCGCAGCACCTCCTCGATGCGGCCATCATTTGCGCGCTTGCCGAACAGCCCGCGCGAAAAACGGACGGTGTTCATCACCTTTTCAAAGGGTTCCAGCGCGATTTCCTGCGGCACCAACCCGATCATCTGCCGGGCGGCACGGAACTCCTCCTGAATATCGTGCCCGCCCACGGTGACGCTGCCCGATGTCGGCGTGGTGATGCCGCAGATGGTCGAGATCAGCGTGGTTTTTCCGGCGCCATTGGGGCCGAGCAGCGCCAGAATCTCACCCTCGCGAATGTCGAGCGAAACGCCCTTGAGCGCCTCGAACCCGTCGGCATAGGATTTCCGCAAGTCCCGGATCGAAAGAATGGTCGTCATGTATTGGTCCCGTTCTGGCCGGAACCCTACAATCTGCCGCAGCAAGGGAACAGAGCGAATATGCAGCCCCGCTCAGCCGCGCCCGAACCAGGTTTTGCGGGGCGGGGCGGCCTCTTTGGCCCCTTGCGGGCCCTCCTCGGCCTCGGCCGTGAACTGCGCTTGCAGGTTGTCAAAGAACTGGTCCGCCATCTTGCGGGCGAACCCGTCGAGGATCCGGTTGCCAAGCTGGGCCAGCTTGCCGCCCACCCGCGCCTCGGCCCGGTAGGACAGCAGCGTTCCGCCCGTATCACTGGGGGCAAGCCGGACCTCGGCGCCGCCCTTGGCAAAGCCCGCCGCGCCGCCCTTGCCCTCACCTGTCAGGGTCAGCCCCGCGCCCGGCACCAGATCCGAGAGGGTGACGGTGCCGCGGAACGTCGCCTTCACCGGCCCGACCTTTTGCACCACCACCGCCTCGAAACCGCCATCGGCGGTGCCGGTCACCTCTTGCGCGCCGGGCACGCAGGCGCACAGGACCGCGGGGTCGAGAAGCGCGCTAAAAACCGTTGCGGGGTCGGCCGCGATCGTGCGGGTGTCGTGCAGGTGCATGGGGTGCCTCCGTTCTGCGTGCCGGACTTGTGCTAACGCCCGGCCCGGCATGCGGCAACCACAGGGGCTATCGAAAATGGGCATGGCACACCGGCCAAACCGTGATAGCCAGAGACAGGGCGCGGGCGCCCGGACAGGATCCACGATATGACCGAGACCGCACAACACCGGCCAGGTGCCGGAATTGCCTTTATCATGGCCGGAATGCTTGCCATTTCGCTCAACGACATGCTGGTCAAGCAGTTGTCGGGCGCCTATCCGTTGCACCAGATCGTCTTTACCCGCTCGGCGGTGGGGATCGTGCTGTCGCTTGGGCTGGTCTGGATTGAGGGTGGCTTGCGCATCCTGAAAACGCGACATCCCTTCCTGCACGCCCTGCGCGGCCTGCTGGTCGTGATCTCGAACATGAGCTTTTTCGCCGCGCTGGCGGTGGCGCCTCTGGCGGATGTGACGGCGCTGTTCTTTGCGGCGCCGCTGTTCATCACGCTTCTGTCGGTGCCAATCCTCAAGGAGCGTGTCGGCCCGATGCGGCTGGGCGCGGTGCTGGTCGGCTTTTCGGGCGTGATCCTGATGCAGCGGCCGTGGCAGGGAGCTGAAAGCCTGGAGGCAAGCCGGCTTGTCCTGCTGCTCCCGGTTCTGTCTGCCCTGACTTATGCGCTGCTGCAACTGATGACGCGCAAGCTGGGCGTCAGCAGCAAGGCCTCGGCCCTGTCGGTCTATATCCAGCTGATGTTCATCCTGGTGGGCGCATTGTTCTATCTGGTCGCGGGCGATGGTCGGTTCGTCGACGAAAGCTCGGACCCCAGCCTGATCTTTCTGCTGCGCGCCTGGACATGGCCCAGCGGACAGGACTGGCTGTTCCTGACCGGTCTGGGTTTCAACTCGGCCATCATCGGCTATTGCCTGGCGCAAGCCTATCGCCAGGCCGACGCGGCAACGGTGGCGCCCTTCGAATATGTCGGATTGCCGCTGGCGGTTTTCTGGGGCTGGATGATCTGGGGCGATCTGCCGGATTGGGAGGTCTGGGCCGGAATGGCGCTGATAGCAGGTTCAGGCCTGTTCGTGTTCCTGCGCGAACAACGCCAGCGCCGAACAGGCGTAAGGTCGGGCAGCCGCGCCGGCAGGGTCTGAGCCTAGCGGTTCCGCTTGGGGATCGCCTCGTTCGCGGTCCAGTCCCAGGTGCCCTGGTCGCGCTCGTCCACCGCCTGTTTCCAGCCCACCGCCTCGGCCCGTTCCTTGAAATGGATGCCTTCGGGGCTGTGCCGGGTGATGCCGTCGAAAATCGTCGCCAGCCGCTGGGTCTGCATCAGCCCGGTCTGCTCGATCGCCTGGTTGATCACCAGTTTCTGCATCGCCAGCTGGTTGATCGGCACCGTCGCCATGCGCGCGGCCAGTTCCTCGACCCGGTCATCCAGATGCTCCGCCGGCACTGCCTCCAGCACCAGCCCCATATCCGCCGCCTGACGCCCGCTGATCTTGTCGCCGGTGAACAGCATCCGCTTGGCCCGTTCGGCCCCCAGCCGATAGACCCACATCGCCGTGGTGGGACAGCCCCAGACCCGCGAGGGCATGTACCCGATCTGCGCATCCTCGGCCATGATCGTCATATCCGCACAGAGCGCGATATCCGACCCGCCCGCCACTGCGAAGCCGTGCACCTTGCACAGCACCGGCTTTACCGCCCGCCAAAGCGACATGAAATGCTGGGTATTGGCCCACATGAACCGGTAATCCTTGATCGGGTCCCAGGGCATCGGCTGGGTCACGTCACCCGCCCCGTTGCCCTCGGCGTAATAGGTCAGGTCATAGCCCGCGCAGAATGCGCGCCCCGCCCCCGACAGCACCATCACATGCACACCCGGATCGGCATCCGCCCGTGCCACTTCAGCGGCCAGCGCGCCGGGCAGCTCATCATTGATGGCGTTCATCACCTCGGGCCGGTTCAGCGTGATCCGGGCGATACGCCCGTCCTTTTCATAGGCAACAACGGACATGTCTTCCTCCCTGACTGCGCCCCAGCAGAGCATGTGAAACGGCGCGCACAAAACGCAACGCCACGTCATGCGTCACCGCCGCGCTTGATTTCGGAGCGCGGGGCCGGGAACCTGCCGCAAAGAGAAGGAGAGCATCATGCTGAACGGCATCCGCATCGTCGAGATCGAGGGGCTGGGCCCCGGACCCTTTGCCGCCATGCTGCTGGCGGATCTGGGCGCCGACGTGATCACCGTGCACCGCAAGGGTGGCGCGGTGACACCCGGTATGCCGGAACGCTCGCTTCTGGATCGCGGCAAGCGCTCCATCGCGCTCGACCTCAAGGATGCCGCCGACATCGCCACCGCCCGCGCCCTGATCGCGAGTGCCGATGCGCTGATCGAAGGCTTCCGTCCCGGCGTGATGGAGAAGCTTGGCCTTGGACCCGAGGACTGCCATGCGCTGAACCCGGCGCTGGTCTATGGCCGGATGACCGGCTGGGGCCAGGACGGGCCGCTGTCCCATGCCGCCGGGCATGACCTCAACTATATCTCGCTCTCAGGCGCGCTCTGGTATAGCTCGGCCCCCGGCGACGCGCCGCAGACGCCCGCCACGCTGGTGGGCGATATCGGCGGCGGCGCCATGTATCTGGTCACCGGCCTGCTGGCCGGCCTGCTGAACGCCCGCGCCACCGGGCAGGGCACCGTGGTCGATGCCGCGATCTATGACGGCTCGGCCCATATGATGAACCTGCTGATGAGTCTCGGCCAGACCGGCAGCCTGTCCGAGACGCGCGGCCGCAGCCTGCTCGACGGCCCGCATTGGAGCCGAACCTATACCTGCGCCGATGGTGGCCATGTCACCGTGCAATGCCTCGAGCCCAAGTTCTATGCGCTCTTCCTGGAGCGGCTCGGCCTGTCGGACGACCGCGAGTTCTCGCAGCAGTTCAACCCGAAGCTCTGGCCCGCGCTCACCACCCGCCTCGCGGCGCTCTTCGCCACAAAGCCGCGCGACCACTGGGCCGATCTCTTCCTCGGCACCGATGCCTGCGTCGCGCCCGTCCTCAGCCCCCAAGAGGCGCAGCACCAGCCAATGAACGCCGCCCGCCGCACCTGGGCCGAGATCGACGGCACGCTCCAGGCCGTCCCCGCGCCCCGTTTCAAAGACCGCGACTGGCAGCCGAAACCCAGTCCCGCGCGCGGGGAACACACGGCGGAGATCCTTGCAGAACTGGCCCAGCCCGGGACTCCCTGACCCGCCCCTTCATTTCGCCCAAAATACTCCGGGGAGCGCGAGGGGCAGCGCACCTCGCTCCTGCACTCACCCTTCGCGCACCGTGTCGATCATGAGTTGCACGTTCTCCGGGTCTGCATCCGGGGTGATGCCATGGCCCAGGTTAAAGATATGCGGCCCCTTGGAAAACGCCTCGACAATGCGCCGCGTCTCGTCCACCAGCGCCTGACCGCCGGTCACCATGTGGGACGAGGCCAGGTTGCCCTGCACGCAGCCATCCACCTGTACATGCGCCGCCGCCCAATCCGGCGTCACCGAATTGTCGAGCGCCACGCAATCCACGCCGGTGGCCTTGGCAAAGCCGACATAGCCCTCGCCGGCCTCGCGCGGGAAGCCGATCACCGGGATACCGGGATGGCGCTCTTTCAGCGCCTTTGTGATCTCGCGGCAGGGCTCCAGCGCATACTTGGTGAAGGCCTCGCCCTTCAGCGACCCGGCCCAGCTGTCGAAGATCTTGACCACCTCGGCGCCCGCTTCGATCTGGGCGCTCAGGTATTCGATGGTGGCCGCTGTCAGCCGTTCGATCAGCGCATCGAACAGCGCCGGATTGCCCTCGCGCAGCGCATGCGCCGGGCCCTGGTCCGGCGTGCCACGCCCGGCGATCATATAGGTGGCCACCGTCCAGGGCGCCCCGGCAAAGCCGATCAGCGCCGTCTCGGCAGGCAATTCGCGGGTCAGGATACGCACCGTCTCATAGATTGGCGCCAGCGTCTCGTGGATCGCCTCCACCGGCTTCAGCCGGTCGAAATCCGCCTGCGCCCCGATGGTCGACAGGCGCGGCCCCTCGCCAGTTTCGAACCACAGGTCGGCCCCCAGCGCCTGTGGTACCAGCAGGATGTCGGCAAACAGGATCGCCGCGTCGAACCCATAGCGGCGGATCGGTTGCAGCGTGACCTCGGCGGCCAGCTCGGGGTTATAGCACAGCGACAGGAAATCGCCCGCCTGCGCGCGGGTGGCGCGGTATTCAGGCAGGTACCGTCCGGCCTGCCGCATCATCCAGATCGGCGGGGTGTCCAGCACCTCGCCCGCCAGCACCCGCAGCAGTTTCTTTGTCTCGGCCATATCCGCCCCCATCCTTCACTTTGCGCCACGGGTCTGCGTTCGGCGGCAATTTGTCAAGCGCAGCCCCCATTGTCAGGGCAATGTGACGCGACTATTGCTGGCGTCCATGAAAATCGCACTTCCCTCTCCCGTATCGCCGCTGAAGATCGGCACCCGTGGCTCTCCGCTGGCGCTGGCGCAGGCGTATGAGACCCGCCGCCGCCTGGCCGCCGCATTCGACCTGCCCGAGGACGCATTCGAGATCGTGGTGATCTCGACCACCGGCGACAACCGCGCGATGATCGAGGCGGACCGCCCGCTGAAAGAGATCGGCAACAAGGGTCTCTTCACCAAGGAGATCGAAGAGGCGATGCTGCGCGGCGATATCGACATCGCGGTGCATTCGACCAAGGACATGCCGGTGGAACAGCCCGCAGGCCTGGTGCTCGACACCTTCCTGCCGCGCGAGGATGTGCGCGACGCTTTCATCTCGCCCAGCCATTCGGCAATCCGCGACCTGCCGCAGGGCGCCGTGGTCGGCACCTCGTCTCTGCGCCGCAAGGCGCAACTGCTCAATCGCCGGCCCGACCTCAAGGTTGTCGAGTTCCGGGGCAACGTGCAGACCCGCCTGCGCAAGCTCTCCGAAGGTGTCGCCGAATGCACCTTCCTGGCCATGGCCGGTATCCGGCGGCTGAACATGGCCGAGGTGCCAGCCACAGCGATCTCGCCTGATGACATGCTGCCCGCCATCGCGCAGGGTGCGATCGGGATCGAGCGGCGCCAGGATGATACCCGCGCCGCCGACATGCTGGCCGCCATCCACCATGCCGAGACCGATCAGCGGCTGGCCGCCGAGCGCGCGCTGCTGGCGGCTCTGGACGGCTCCTGCGAAACCCCCATCGCCGGTCTGGCCGAGCTGGACGGCACCACTCTGCGTCTGCGCGGCGAGGTGCTACGCCCCGACGGGTCCGAGGCGATCGCGCTCGACCGCAGCGGCGACGTGGCCGACGGCCCGGCGCTTGCTACCCAGATGGCGCGCGACCTGCTGGCCCAGGCTGGGCCGGGCTTTTTCGACTGGCGCGGCTGACCATCCGCGCGGCCTTTCCCGCTTTGTCTTCACCGGTTCCCCGGGCATAGTAGGCGGGGCGCATTCCTGCGCCCGTCCGGAGACCCCGCATGGACCGCCGCCTGACCACCATCCTCGCCGCCGACCTGTCGGGCTACTCGCGCCTGATGGCTGCGGACGAGGAAGGCACGGTCATCCGCCTGCGCCGCCTCTTCGACGAGACGATCCAGCCCGACCTGTCCCGCGAGGGCGGGCGGTTGATCAAGACCATGGGCGACGGCATGCTGGTCGAGTTCGCCTCTCCCGTCGCCGCCCTGCGGTCGGCCGTCGCCATCCTGCAAAGGGTGGCGCGCGACCAGGCCGAAACCGCCCCCGACACCCGGATGTTGTTCCGGGTCGGTATCCACCTGGGCGACGTGATCAGCGATGGCGACGATATCCTGGGCGACGCGGTCAATATCGCCGCCCGGCTGGAAAGCCTGGCCACCCCCGGCGGCATCTGCATCTCCCGCAGTGTCCATGACCAGGTGCGCGGCAAGGTCGCCGCCGAGCTGATCGCGCTGGGGCCGCAGCCGGTCAAGAACATTCCCGACCCGGTCGAGGTCTGGCGGGTGGGCGCAGAGGGTATCGCCTGCGCCGCGGACAAACCCCTGGTGCGCACCGAGCTGCCCGCCGTTGTCATCCTGCCCTTTGACAACATGTCGGCCGACCCGGAACAGGATTTCCTGGCCGACGGCATCGTCGAGGACGTGACCACCGAACTCAGCCGGTTCCGCACCCTGACCGTGATCGCCCGCAACTCGGCCTTTGCCTACAAGGGCAGCCACAAGGACGTGCGCCAGATCGCCGAGGAACTGGGCGTGCGTTATGTGGTCGAGGGTTCCGTTCGACGCGCAGGCGACCGGCTGCGTGCCACCGCGCAGCTGATCGATGCCCGGACCGGCGCCCATGTCTGGGCTGAACGCTGGGACCGGACCATGGCCGATCTGTTCGACCTGCAAGATGAACTGACCGCCGCCATCGTGTCCGGGGTGGAGCCGGAATTGGGCGCGCACGAACGTAATCTGGCGCGCCGCAAACCCACCGACAGCCTGACCGCCTGGGAGATGTGCCAAAAGGGTTATTCCGAATTCACCCGCTACACCGACGAGGGTTATTCGCAGGCACACGCTTTCTACACCCGCGCCATTGCCGCCGATCCGGATTTCGCCTTGCCGCACGCGCTGCTGGCGCGCCTCGCCTGGGTGAAGGTCATTACCGGGCGGTCGCGTGACCCGGCCGCCGAAATCTCGACTGGGCTAGACCATGCTGCGCAAGCCATCGAGCGCGACGATCGCCTTGAAATCGGTTATGTCGCGCTGGGCGTCCTGCTGGCCATAACCGGGCGGGAACAGGATGCCGCCGACGCGCTGGACAAGGCCGAGGCGCTCAATCCCAACAACGCGGTGCTGCATTTCGGTCGCTGCCACGCCTGCCTGTTCATGCAAAGGCTCGATTGCGACCGGCTGGAACGGGCCGCCCGCACCGCACTGCGCCTGAACCCCAAGGACCCGATGGCCTGGGGCTTCTGGTTCCAGCTTGGCAATGCCTTCACCTTTCGCAACACCGACGCCGCCGATCCCGAGGCGCTGGCCGCCTATGAGACCGCCTGCCGGTTTCCCAATGCGGACTACTTCGTCTTCATGGCCACCGCGCTGAAACACGCCAAGCTTGGCAACCGGGACAAGGCTGCGCATTACCTTGCTCAAGCACGCGAAAGATACCCGGCCCTGACGGCTGAATTCTGGCGCCGCGCCTTCCGCTTTCCGATCTGGGCGCGCTGGGTTGCGGCTGACGAAGCCAATCTCCAGATCCTGATCGATCTTGGCCTGCCCCCAGAATGACGTGGCGCTCTGTTTGACAGGCCCGTCCCAGACCTGAGACCCTTTCCGCCATGGAGGACCACGCATGACACCGGGAAAGGCCTATCTCAACACCGAGGAAATCCGTCCGCTGGCGGAACGGTCTGACGCCATGGGTCTTTGGCTGGTCGCCCATTGCTGGGGCACTATCGCGCTGGCGGTGGCGCTGTTTGCGCTCTGGCCCAATCCGCTGACCTTTGTGCTGGCGGTGATCGTGATCGGCTCGCGCCAGCTGGGTCTTGCCATCCTGATGCACGAGGCGGCGCATAACGCGCTCTTCCGCAACCGGCGGCTCAACGATTTGGTGGGCGAATGGCTCTGTGGCCGTCCGATCCTGGCGGAACTGGCGGCCTATCGCCATTACCACCTGACCCACCATCGCTTTACCCAGACCGACAAGGACCCCGACCTTGTCCTGTCGTCGAAATTCCCCACCTCGCATGCTTCGATGAAACGGAAATTCGCGCGCGACCTGACCGGGCGTACCGGGATCAAGCAGCTGACCGGTCAGATCCTGATGTCCTTCCGCCTTGCTGGCGATGACGAGGCGATCAAGGCTGCGGCGTCCGATTTCGCGCAAAGCTTCAAGGCGCCGCAACTGTGGAAATCGCTGCCGGTCTTCCTTGGCGTGGCCCTGTTGATCAGCCTTGTCGGCGACTGGTGGTGGGGGCTGGCCTTCTGGCTGCTGCCCTATCTCACCTGGTTCCAGTTCGTCCTGCGCATCCGCAACATCGCCGAACACGGCGCCACCGAACAATCCGAGGATCCGTTCCAGAACGTGCGTACCACCTATGCCGGCCCGATCGCGCGCCTGCTGGTGGCGCCCTATTGGGTGAACTACCACCTCGAACACCACATGATCATGCATGTGCCCTGCTACAATCTGCCCCGGATGCACGCGCTTTTGCTCGACAAGGGGCTGGGTGGCCGGATGAAAACCGCCTCCAGCTATGGCGTCGCCTTGCAAGAGGCCGGATGGCGCAGCGCCTGATCCGCGCCGCCATCATTGGCGCAAGCGGCGAATCTCGCTATCTTGAACCCGCCAACTCATTGTCGCGCAGGAGTAATATCATGACATGGCGCAGGACAGGCTGGACCCTCCTCACCGCGGCGTTGCTGCTGCCCGGGATGGCGATGGGGTTTCAAGCCTTCAACCGGTTCGAAGTCTATCCCGTCAGCAAGGGGGTGTTCGAAGTGGTCAACCGGCATGGTTCCGCGCCCAAGGATTTCTGGTGCGGCGCGGGTGATTACGCCATCCGCGTGCTGCGTACCAGCGCGACCCAGCGCATCTACTTGTGGCAGGCGGTGGGACCGGCGGTTACGGTCAAGGGCCGCAAGGGCGTGCAGTTCTCCCTGCAACCACCCCAAGGCGCCGATACCAACCCGGGCTATTCGATCAGCGTCAAAAAGGTCGGCGACAACATGACAGCGTCGATGGCACAGAACTATTGCTACGACCGGCTGACCGACGATTTCTGGCTCCGTCCCTGACAATGGATAAACCGGCCCGCCCCTTCACTTTGCCGAAAATACTCCGGGGGAGTCACCGCAGGTGACGGGGGCAGCGCCCCCTGAACCCGGTCAGATCCATTTCGCCAGCGGCGGCAGGCTCATCAGCACCGCGTTGGCGTCATGCCCGGTTTCCAGCCCGAATTTGGTGCCCCGGTCATAGACAAGGTTGTATTCGGCATAGAGCCCGCGATGCACCAGCTGCGCCTCCTTCTCGGCCTCATCGAACGGCTGCACCCGGCGGCGTTCGACCAGCGGCAGATAGGCGGGCAGGAAGGCGCGACCGATATCCTGCGTCAGCGCGAAATCCGCCTGCCAGTCACCGGTGCACAAATCATCCATGAATATACCGCCGACGCCGCGCGCCCGCTTGCGGTGCGGGATAAAGAAATACTCGTCCGCCCAGGCCTTTAGTCGGGGATAATGCTCGCTCCCATGCGGGTCCAGATGCGCCTTCTGCGTGGTGTGAAAATGCGCCGTGTCCTCGGCGTATTCGATACAGGGGTTCAGGTCCGAGCCGCCCCCGAACCACCAGGCATGCGGGGTCCAGAACATGCGCGTGTTCATATGCACCGCCGGCACATGCGGGTTCTGCATATGCGCCACCAGGCTGATGCCCGAAGCCCAGAAACGCGGATCGTCCGCCATGCCGGGAATGCCCTTGCGCGCGGCCATCGCCGCCTGCGCCCGCTCACCCAGCGTGCCGTAGACGGTTGAGATATTGACGCCGACCTTTTCAAACACCCGGCCGCCGCGCATCACGCTCATCAGCCCGCCGCCCGCGTCCGAACCATCGTCCGATTGCCGCGTGGTCTCGGCCACCTCGAACCGGCCCGGCGCCATCTCGCTGAACGGCCCCTGGGCATGGCTGTCCTCCAGCCCCTCGAATGCGGCAACGATCTGGTCACGCAGATCGCGGAACCAGGCGGAGGCGGTGGATTTCTCGGTCTCGAACATCTGGTCTTCCTTCAATGTGCGGGGGCGGCCACCGGGTCCAGCAGAGTGCGACCGCCATCGACTGTCAGGATCTGTCCGGTCATGAAGCTCGACGCATCCGAGGCCAGATATTGCGCGGTCAGCACCAATTCGTTCGCGGCGGCGACCCGGCCCAGCGGCGTGTGCCGCTCGATATCCTTGCGAAAGTCGCGGTTGTCCTTCAGCGCCACTTGCAGCGAGGCGCTCATCACCGAGCCGATGGCAATGGCATTGACCCGGATCCGCTGTGGCGCCAGTGCCACCGCCAAGGCGCGGGTCATCTGGTCCAGCGCGGCGGTCGAAACCGAATAGGCCAAGAGGTCGGGGTGAGTCCGCCGGGCGGCGACCGAGCTCAGGTTGATGATCGCGCCCGCCTGCCCCTCGCCGTTTTCTCCAGCCTGCTTGATCATCCGTTTTGCCACCGCCTGGCTAAGGCGATAGGCCGGGAACAGGTTCTGATTCAGGGCCACGCGCACCGAGTCGTCCTCGGAATCCAAGGGATCGGTCGGAATCACCTGCCGCGCACCGTTGACCAGAATGTCGATCTGGTCGAAAGCGTCTATCGTGGCGGATAGCAGGTTGGCGACTGTCAGCCGCTCGCGCAGGTCGCCGGCGAAATAGCGGATGTTGCCATCTTCGGCAAAATCGCCCAGCTGCTCCTCCAGCCCCTTTTCGTCCATGTCCGCGAACATGACATTGGCCCCGGCCGAGGCGAACTGGCGCGCGATGGCAAGGCCGATACCGTTGGCCGCGCCGGTTACGATGGCGGTCTTGCCTGCGATGGAAAAGGACATGAGCTTTCTCCTGACTTTGGGCGCAACTTAGCCGGGTTCAGCGCCGGGGGCGAGAGGCGTGGAAAACCTTGAACCGGTTGTCGCCCGCGACCTCGTCCACCTGCTGGAATCGTTCGTTCAGCGCCGCCTCGTAGGGCAGGTGCCGGTTGGCCACTATCCACAGCTGCCCCGACCCGGTCAGATTGCGCGCGGCCGCCGCGATGAAGCCCTGGCCAAGCGACGGTTCGGCGGCACGTCCGGTGTGAAACGGCGGGTTCATCACAACGCAATCCAGCCGCTCGGGTGCTTGCCAGCTCAGCACGTCGGCCCAATGAAAGCTGGCGCGCGGATCGTCGATATTGGCGCGTGCACAGGTCAGCGCGACATGGTCGGCCTCGACCAGATGCAGCGCACGCACCCCCTCGCGCGCCAGGATCCCCGCAGACAGATACCCCCAGCCCGCGCCCAGATCGGCGATCACCTTTCCGGGCTTCTTCGGCAGCGCGGCCAACAGCAGGGTAGAGGCCGGATCGACCCCATCGGCGGAAAACACGCCGGGCGCGGTGCGGAACCCCGCGACCCGCTGATCGCCGGGTGGGGTCCAGTCGGAAAAATCCACCGCATCGGCGCGGAACCAGAAGATCTTGCCATGCGCCTTGGACAGCGGCCCCTCGACCACGACCCGCTTGCGAATGTCTTTCAGCAGGCTGTCGATCCCGTCGGTCTTGGCGCCGTCAACAACCACCTGACCGGAGGCACGGCGGCAGGCCTCGGCCACCATCGCGCGCGCCAGCGCCTTGGCGCGCGGCAGGAATACCACCGCATCAGAACAGGGCGCATCCGACTGCGCCACGGTATGAAAGCCGCGCGCGGCGAAATGGTCGTGCCAGGGGCGATAAGGTTGCACCACCTCGGTATCGGGCGGCAGCGCCGACAGGTCGTGATCGGGCGTCGGACCCAGTACCGAAACAGGCGCGGTCAGGTTCAGCCCCGAGGCCAGCGCAAGCTCAAGACGCGAAGACATGTTCGGATATCCGTTCCGGGACCTTGCGGCGCAAATGGCGCGGCATCAGTCCTCTTTTTCCATGGTGCATTGCAGCGGGTGCTGATGGCGGCGGGCGAAATCCATCACCAGGCTGACCTTGGTCTCGGCGATCTCGTGGCTGAACACACCAACCACCGCGACCCCCTTCTTGTGTACGGTGAGCATGATCTCGAACGCCTGCGCGTGGTTCATGCCAAAGAAGCGTTCCAGCACATGCACGACAAATTCCATCGGGGTGTAGTCGTCGTTCAAGAGCAGCACCTTGTACAGCGGCGGGCGCTTGGTCCTGGGGCGCGTCTGCAACAGGACCGAGGCATCGTTGTCCTGGTCATGCTTGTCCGACATCATGTGCTGTTGTGCGGTCATGGGGTGCGCGTTTCCGATTCCGGGTTCGGTTTGGTCGCAAGCTTATATAACCTTAGCGCGGAAATGGAAAAGAGAAAGCAAACGCGACAGATGGCGCAGAATCTGACCACCGTGGGTTTCGACGCCGACGATACGCTCTGGCATAACGAGCGCTTCTTTCAGATGACACAGGACCATTTCGCGGGTCTGCTGGCCGATTTTGCCGAGGCCGACCACTTGATGGAGCGGCTGTTGGCCGCTGAAAAGCGCAACATCCGTCACTACGGCTATGGGGTAAAGGGATTCACCCTGTCGATGATCGAAACGGCAATTGAGGTGACCGAGGACCGGGTGCCCGCCGCCGTGATCCGGCAACTGATCGAGGCCGGACAAGAGATGCTGGCCCATCCGATCGAGTTGTTGCCCCATGCCCGCGCCGCGGTCGAGGCAGTGGCCGAAACCCACCGCGTGCTGCTGATCACCAAGGGTGATCTGATAGATCAGGAACGCAAGCTGGCGCAGTCAGGGCTGGGTGAGCTGTTCCACGGGGTCGAAATCGTCTCGGAAAAGACGGCCCAAACCTATCAGACCGTCTTTGCCCGCCATGGTGATGGGGCAGGGCGGGCGATGATGGTGGGCAACTCCATGCGGTCGGACGTTATCGCCCCGATCCAGGCCGGGGCCTGGGGCGTTTTTGTGCCACACGGGCTGGAATGGGAGATCGAGAAGGCCGATCCGCCGTCGGATCGGTCCCGGTTTCACAGCCTTCCAGACCTGGGTGCCCTGGCGGAGTTTGTGACGCAACTGGGCTGAGCCCAAACCGGGATCAGCGTGATCTGAGTCACGAAACCGTCGGGTTCGAATCGCGGCTTAAGGTGCCACAAAAATGCCATGATCGCCGGTGTTGGGGCAGGCAGGATAACCTCCACTAAATGTAGTTAATCAGAGAGGAGGAATTTCCGCCCAAGCGTGCAGCCAGCGGGTTTATTTCGGGAATCCACTGTGTTAGCCTTGCTGTAAGCAGAAAAACCGAGCCAGCCGGAAACCGGCGGCCTGAGGCAGACAGAGGCAATGATCGTGCAGGTTCGGCAAACAATGCCGGCCCGTTTGGGCCTGATTTTATTCTTCGCGGTCTGGATGATCGCGGCGCTGGTTGGCATGGCCAGAGCTGCGCCATATGCCGCGATGGTGATTGATGCCCGCACCGGAGAGGTGCTGCACGCCACCAATGCCGACACCCGCCTGCACCCTGCCTCTCTCACCAAGATGATGACGCTCTATATCGCCTTCGAAGCGGTCCGGAATGGCGAATTGACCATGGATACCCAGGTGCGGATCGACCCTTTCGCCGCCAAGGAACCGCCCTCGAAACTGGGCCTGCGCGCGGGGCAAAAGATCGCCTTTCGCTATCTGGTTCGGGCCGCCGCTGTCAAATCGGCCAATGATGCCGCCACCTCGATCGGGATTGCCATCTCCGGCTCCGAGGCCGCTTTTGCCCGGCGCATGAACCGTACCGCCAAGGCGCTGGGGATGACGCGCACCACGTTCAAGAACGCCCATGGGTTGACCGAATCCGGCCATCTCAGCACCGCGCGTGACATGACCACGCTGGGGCGGCATCTGCTGTATGATTACCCGCAGTACTACAACCTGTTCTCGCGCCGCCAGACCAGCGCCGGGATCAAGACCGTTGCCAATACCAACCGCCGCCTGCTGGACGCCTATCAGGGTGCTGACGGGATCAAGACAGGCTATACTCAGGCGGCCGGCTTCAACCTTGTCGCCTCGGCCAAGCGCGGCGACGAGCGGGTGATCGCCACCGTCTTTGGCGGCAAATCGAGCACCGCGCGCAACGCCAAGGTCGCCGAGTTGCTGGATCTCGGTTTCCGCAAGGCGCCGTCGCGTGCACCGATCCGACGTCCCGACATGCCGCTCTATGCGGGCGAGGTTGGGGAAAGTTCGAAAACAGTGCGCGTTGCCGGTGCGCCCACCAGCAGCCTGCGCCCCAATCAGCGGCCGGGCGGCGCGATCGCAACTGTGGTGGCGCAAGCGGTCGCCGAGACCGCGCGACAGGACGAAGACCGCATTCAGGCTGGCATCAACGCCGCCATGGCCGAGGCCGATGTCGTGACACGACAGGCCCCGGACACGCCGGATCCCGGCGTTCGGCCCAGCATGCGGCCCGAGAACCTGATCTTGGCCGTATCCGAACCCGATGTCGAACCGGAACCCGAGCGCGAGGTGGTTACCCGCCTGTCGACCTCGGGTGGGCATCTTTGGGGCATCAATATCGGGCGCTATCCCAACCGCTATGACGCGGAAAAGGTGTTGCTGCGCACCGCGCTGGCCGAAGTGTCGACACTGGACGGTTCGTTGCGCAAGGTGCATCAGTCCTCGAAAGGGTTCGAAGCCACGTTCCAGGGCATGACCCGCGATCAGGCCGACCGCGCCTGCCGCCGACTTCAGGCCCGCAACGTCACCTGTTTCATGATCGGGCCGTCATAAGGCCCGGCGCACGACGACCTCGTGAATATTGGCCGCAGTCCCAAGCTGCGGCCTTTTCTTTGCCCGCTCGCTCAGCGTTCGAACGCCGTGACGCGGACGCCGCCCTCTTCCAGGCACGCCCGCACCGAGCGGGCGATCTGGACAGCGGTCGGCCCATCGCCATGCAGGCAGATCGTGTCGACCGAGCTCTCAAGATGTTTGCCGCTTTCGGTGATGATGGCGCCCGCGCGCACCATTTCGAGCATGCGCGGCCCGGCCACCTCCGGGTCGTGGATAACCGCGCCGGGCAGCGACCGGTCGACCAGCGTGCCGTCGTCGTTATAGGCGCGGTCGGCAAAGATCTCGCCCACCCATTTGCAGCCCAGTTCGCGCACCGCCTGTTCCTGTTTGGTGACCGCCAGCACCAAGATGATGATATCGGGGTCGACGTCCAGCGCGCCCTGGTAACAGGCACGCGCCATATCCTGATCGACCGAGCACATGTTGGCCAGCGCCCCGTGCAGTTTCAGATGCCGGACCTGCGTGCCCACCGCCCGCGCCATGCCCAGAGCGGCGCCCAACTGATATCGCACCATGTTGCGCAGGCTGTCATGCGGCACCTTCATGTTGCGGCGGCCGAACCCTTGCAGGTCGGGAAAGCCCGGATGCGCGCCGATGCCCACGCCGTTTTCCGCCGCAAGCGCCATGGTTTTCGCCATCACGTCCGGGTCGCCCGCATGAAAGCCGCAGGCGATATTGGCCGAGGTGATGATCTTCAGCAGGCTGTCATCGTCGCCCATCTTCCAGGGGCCAAAGCTTTCGCCCATGTCGGCGTTCAGGTCCACTTGGGTCATGCTATGCTCCTCAGTCATTGGCGGACACGACGCCGCTGATCAGTTGGTAGGACAGAAGATCGGGAATGTCATGCGGGTCGCGCACTAGTGGCTCGACCCGAGATGACAGCCGCGCAAGGTCCTTGAGCCAGGCCGCGTGCAGCGTGACCGCCTCGTCCAGCGACACGAACTGAAAGCGCACCGCGCCCCCCGGCGGCGTCTGTGCCGCACGCGGCAGGTCGCAGGGCAGCACGGTCGCGATCCGGGGATAGCCACCCGTGGTCTGGCATTCGGGCAACAGGATGAACGGGTTGCCGGTGCCGGTCATCTGGATGTCGCCGGGCGAGATCACCTCGGACAGGATGTTGAGCTGTCCCTTGGCGGCAAAACCCGGACCGTCGCTGTCCATCTGCATGCCCATCCGGTTGGCGCGCGGGCCACGGCGGAACTCGGTCGCCTCGAACCGGGCCAAGGTTTCGGCATCGAACAGCGCGGTCTGGAAACTGGCCACCACCCGCAGGGTGCCGCCACCGAACCGATCTTCGGCGGCGATCTTCATGCCCGCCTCGCCCTTGTCCGGCCCGTTTGCCAGCGTATCGCTTATGGCGACCGCGCGGCCGACCCGCGCCGCCAGATGCGCCGAGCGCGAGCCGAGAAAAGGCTCGCTCGCAATGCCGCCACCCAGATGCAGATATCCATAGCCGCCCCTCAGCACCGCGCCGATGCTCAGCCGCTGGCCCTTGGCCAGCGCGTGCGAGGCGTTCCAGGCGACCGGGCTGCCGTCTATGCTGGCCTGCATGGGCGCGCCGGTGAGTGCGATGCGCACAGGCGAGACGGCCTCGAACTCGCCGCCCATGCCAGCCATTTCCAATGCGGCAAGATCTGGTTTCTGTCGCAGAAGCGCAGCGCCTTCGTAAAGCGCGCGCAAATCGGCGGCGCCCGAGCGGGACAGGCCCTGGTCCAGGTAGCCTTCGCGACCCTGGTCCTGGATGGTGCAGGCGGGACCGATGCGGCGGACGATCAGGCTCATGCCGCGATCTCCTCGACCGATGCACCGCCGGTGCCGTCCTCGTTATGGGCGCGGATATGCTCCAGTTCGGCGCGTTCGATGGGTTCGAACACCATCTCGTCGCCGGGGTTGAGCGCAAATGTCGGCTCCATCCCCGGACGGAAACATCGGAACGCGGTCTGTCCGATATGGCGCCAGCCGGTGGGCGTGGGCCCGGCAAAGACGATGAGCTGGCGGATGGCACAGACCAATGCGCCCTCGGGCACCATCGGGGTCAGCTGTTGCAGGCGAGGGATGTCGAACTCGGGCGCCAGCGGGCCTAGATAGGGCTGGCCGGGGGCAAAGCCGATGGTCAGCACCCGCACGCGCGACTGTCCCAGACGGCGCACCGCCTCATCCACGTCCAGATCGGCGGCGGCAGCGGCATCTTCAAGCTGCGGCGCCAGATCGGTGCCATAGACCGTGGGCACCCGCCACAGTTTGCGGCCCGAGGGCAGTGGCGCGGCATACCAGTCGCGTTCGGCCAGCAGGGCGGCCAGCCGGGCCTGCACCTCGGCATGGCTCAGCCGCAGCGGGTCAAAGCGCAGATAGGCCGAGGCGAGCGAGGTCGAGCTTTCCACTACGCCCTCCCATCCGGCCTCGTGCAGCGCGCCGCGAAAGGCCAGCGCGGCCCGGTTCGACGGTTCGGTCATGGTGTCGGCAAAGGTGACGAGTGCACCATCCAGACCGACGGTCCGTATCAGGGGAAAGGGGTCAGCGCGGGTCATAGAGCCTCCGCATCAGGGTCGGGGTCAGGTACATGGGAAACTGGTAGCATCCCAGAAAGATCAACAGCGGCTCGGTCACTTCGCTGGGCAGAGCGACAAAGAACAGAGCAAAGTTGCGGTTGCCCGCAACGATCGAGGTGGGCACCGGATCGGCCCCACCCGTGGCGCGCAGGGTCAGATAACACAGGGTCTGCCCGCCCAGATTGATGGCAAAAGCTGCCAGCAGCCAAAAGGCCAACTCGCCAGGGCGCTCGGTCATGGCCGGGCGCACCGCCGACATCAGCGCGATCACGATCACCGCCAGCGCGATCACCGTCAGCCCGTCCAACGCGCGGCGGTTGAGGTCACTCAGATGCCGCGCACCCCAATGGCGCAAGGCAAAACCGCAGCCCGCCGCCGCAAGGATGACCGTTAGCAGGCGCAGGGCGGCGCCAAACACCTCGGCCGGGTCGCCGAAAGCGGGCAACAGCCAGAACACCGGAATCGCGGTCAGCGGCAACAGCGCCGTGCCCAGGATCAAGAGCCGCAGCGCCGGCGCCGGGTCATGCCCCAGCAGGATGGTGAAATTGGCCGAGCCGGTGACCGAGGGCGCAGCCAGCACCAGCGCCGCCACCAGCGCCAATGGCGTTACCGGCAAGCCCAGCAGGTGCAGGCCCAACAGGAACAGGATCGGCAGCGCCAGTTGCAGCACCAGAACCCGGCGCGTGGTGCGGGTCAAGTCCGCCAGAGAGCCCGCCGCATCGACCGGGCCGATGCGAAAGGCGGTCAGGAACAGCAACAGCGCCACCAGTTGCGGGATCCAGGGCCGCATTACCGCCGCCAGCCCCGGCAGGGCCAGGCCAGCACCCAACCCCACCATCAGGCCCAGCCTGCCATGCCGGGCAACAAAGGCCAGCGCCTGTTGCATCGTCCCTGCTCCCTTGCCGACCGGGCGCTATTGCCCCGGACCCGCCCTCAGATTGTCCGGCAGCCAGGTGGCCAGATCGGGGAACAGGATCAGCACGAACACCATCAGCACCATGATCAGGAACATCGGAATGGCGGCGCGGGCGATGTAACTCATCTCGTGATTGGTCATCCCCTGCAACACGAAGAGGTTGAAGCCGATCGGCGGTGTGATCTGCGCCATCTCGACCACCACCACGATGAAGATGCCGAACCAGATCAGGTCGATGCCCGCATCGCGGATCATCGGCTCGACCACTGCCATGGTCAGCACCACGGAGGAGATGCCGTCAAGGAAACAGCCAAGGATGACATAAAAGACCAGAAGCACCATCAGCAGCTCGAAGCGCGACAGGTCCCAGGCGGCGATCAGGTTGGCCAGCCCGCGCGGCAGGCCGGTAAAGCCCATCGACAGCGACAGAAAGGCCGCGCCGGCAAGGATCAGCGCAATCATCGCGCTGGTGCGGGTGGCGCCCATCAGGCTTTCGGCAAAGGTCTTCCAGCTCAGCGACCCCTGCCCCAGCGCCAGGAGCAGCGAGCCGATCACGCCGAATGCGGCAGCCTCGGTCGCGGTGGCATAGCCCAGATACATCGACCCGATCACCACCACGATCAGCGTGATCACCGGCGCCAGGAATCGCGAGTTGCGGATTTTCTCGGCAAAGCTCAGCTTGGGTTCGGGATTGGGGCTCCAGTCTTTGCCGATCCGCGAATAGATCGCGACATATCCCATGAACATCGCCGCCAGCACCAGCCCCGGCAGGATACCGGCAAAGAACAGCTTGGTAATCGACTCGTTGATGGTGACACCGTAGACGATCAACGTCAGCGAAGGCGGGATCATCAGGCCCAGCGTTGCCGCCCCGGCCAGCGTGCCGATGATCATCCGTTCGGGGTATTTGCGCTTGCGCAATTCGGGGATCGACATCTTGCCAACCGTGGTCAGCGTCGCCGCGGACGAGCCCGACACGGCGGCAAAGACGGTACAGCCGACGATATTGGTATGCACCAGCCCACCGGGCAGCGGTGCCATCCAGGGCGATAGCCCTTTGAACATGTCCTCGGACAAGCGCGTTCGATACAGGATCTCTCCCATCCAGATGAACATCGGCAGCGCCGTCAGGGTCCAGCTGGAGGAGGCCGACCAGATCGTGGTCAGCATGACATCGCCCACGGGGCGGGTGGTGAACAGCTCCATCCCGACCCAGGCCACGCCCATCAGCGCCAGCCCGACCCAGACGCCGGTACCCAGCAGTGTGAAGAGAACGAAGAGAAACAGAATGATGACCGAAAGGTTTTCCATCGCCGCCTACTCCCCGTGGCTCTGGTCGGCGAGATCCCGCGTGATACGGTGATCGCCCTTGAAGATGACGTGGATCAGGTGATCCGTCAGCGCGATGGCCAGGATCACGGCGCCCAAGAGCATCGCCGATTGCGGGATCCATAGCGGGGTACGGTCCTGTCCTTGGCTGATATCGTTGAACTTCCAGCTCCAATAGACAAAGCGATAGGCATACCAAACGAAGTACCACATCACCGCCGTGCCGATGCCGAAACACCAGACCTCGATCCAGCGGCGCAGCCCGTCGGGCACCGCGTTGAGCAGGATCGAAACGCGGATATGACTGCCCCGGTTCAGCGCGTTTGCAAAGGCCAGAAACGAGGCCGCTGCCATGGCGTAACCCGCATAGTCGGGCGCACCCGGAAACACTTCGCCGGTCCAGCGGGCCAGCATCTGCACCACGATCAGCCCCAATATGCCGACCAGGCACATCGCGGCCAGAACGCCGGCGATGAGATAGAGCAAATCCAGTCCGCTGCGCAAACCTCTCAGTAGCGCCATGACACATCCTCCGTTTCGGAAAAATCAGCCGGATCAGTGCGGGCGGCGGGTTGATCCGCCGCCCGCGCCGCATCCCGTCGCTCAGTCGGCCTTGAAGGCGTCGACGATGGCCTGGCCCTGATCACCGGCGGCTTCGAGCCACTCGCTGGTCATGGTCACACCGATCTCTTTCAGCTCACCCACCAGCTGATCCGAAGCCGGACCGACGGTCATGCCGCCATCGCGCAGACCCTGAAGGGTAAAGCCCGTGTATTCCTTGGACCGCCAGTTGCCTGCATATTCGGCCAGCCCCGCACAGGCCTGGATCACGTTCTTGTTCTGATCGCTCACGCCCGACCAGACATCCGAGTTCACGAACACGTAGTTGCGCGGCAACCAGGCATCGACCTCGTAGAAATAGTTCAGCGATTCCCAGACCTTGCGGTCATAGCCGGTGGAACCGGACGAAATCATCGAATCCGCCACACCGGTGGCGAAGGCCTGGCTGATCTCGGCCGCCTCGATGGTCACCGGCAGCATGCCGGTCAGTTCCGCCAGCCGCGAGGTGGCGTTGTTGTACGAGCGGAACTTGATGCCTTTCATATCGGCGACCGAATTCACCTCGTTCTTGAAATACAGGCCCTGCGGCGGCCACGGCACCGAATAGAGCAGGGTCAGGTTCTGCTCGGCCAGAAGCGCGGACAGCGGTTCCTTGGCGGCCTTCCACAGCTTGTCGGCATCGTCAAACGAGGTGGCGAGGAAGGGTACCGAGTCAAAACCGAACAGCGCGTTCTCGTTCTGGTGGCCCGACAGCAGACGCTCGCCGATCGGCGCCTGACCGGTCTGCACGGCGCGCTTGATATCGGCGCCCTTGAACAGCGAGCCCGACGGATGGGTGACGATCTCGATCTCGCCGCCGGTGCCGGTGGTGACGCAATTGCCGAACTCGGCCGCGGTCACCGAATGGAAGTTCGAGCCGGAATAGGCCAGCGGCATGTCCCAGGTTTCAGCAGTGGCGGACAGGGCGCCGACCGAGGTCAGCGCTGTAGCGGCCAGAAGAGTTGTCAGTTTTTTCATCGTAGTCTCCCTAGTTGGTTGGTTCGTTTTCAGGTTCTCAGTTTTGCCCGGCCTTCGTGTAGCGTGCCGGTGAATAGACGCTCAGGTCAATGTTGGGCTGCCGCCCCGAGATGAGCTGCGCCAGGATGCGACCGGTTTTCGGTCCGCCGGTCAGGCCGACATGGTGATGACCAAAGCCGGTAAAGGCGCCCTTGAGATGCGGCAGTTCGCCGATCACCGGGATCGAATCCGCAGGCGCCGGACGGTGGCCCAGCCATTCGGTCACCTCGTCGGCCTTGAGGCCGGGAAACACCGCCGCCGCACTGCGCTTGAGCAACTCGATCGGGGCACGGGACGGCCCAGCATCAAGCCCGCCGAACTCGACCACCCCGGCCAGGCGCAAGCGGCCCTCCATCGGGGTGGCGACGAACTTGCGCGCGGCCACCATGACCGGCGATTTCGGCATGAAATTCGGGTTCCAGAACTCGATATGATAGCCGCGCTCGGCCTCGAGCGGCACGTCGAGTCCCAGTTTCTTGGCCAGTGGTCCGGACCAGACCCCGGTGGCGACAACGGCAGCATCGCAGGGGATGGTCTGGCCACCGGCGCGCACCCCGGTGACACGGCCGTTTTCCCGCGCGATATCCTCGACATCGGCCTTGATCAGCTGCCCGCCCGAGGCGACCACATGCGCGGCCAGATCCTTGACGTACTGGCCCGGATCGGTGATGCGCCCGTGATCCTTGAGGCGGATGGCAAACCGCAGATCGGTGGAGAAAGCCGGATCATAGGCGCGGAATTCATCGGCCTCCATCTCATCCCAGGCAAAGCCGTTCTGCCGCCGCAGGTCCCAGGTGAACGCGTCCCCCTGATAGTGGGCGCGGTCGTTGTAGAGGAACAGATAGTCCGAGGGCACGACCCATTTCTCGGCGCCGGTTCCCTGCGCCAGCGCCAGATGGTCGGCCTGGCTGTCGCCGATGATGGGCGCCATCGCCGCTGCGGTCTGCGCCGCGTCGCTTGCATTGGCCCGACGAAGGAACCGCACCAGCCAAGGTGTCAGCTTGGGCAGATATCCCCACCGCAGAAACAAGGGTTCATTCGGGTTGAACAGCATCTTGGGTGCCTTGCCGATCAGGCCCGGCGTGCTCACCGGTACGATCGCGCAAGAGGCCAGCACGCCACCATTACCGTATGACGTGCCTTCGGCGGGTCCGGCGCGGTCGATCAGCACCACCTTGTGCCCGTCGCGCTGCAACCAGATCGCGGTGGACACCCCGACGATGCCAGCGCCGATGATCGCAATGGTCTTTGCGGCATCCGTCATGTTTTTCCCCAACCGGCAAGAGCACGGGCCATATCCGATTCCCTAAGCGTCAGCATGCCACACATTTCCAAAACGTCAACAAAATGTCGATAAGTTGCCATTGATTGGGTCACCCCGATTTTCTGACGGCATAGTGGTCAAGCTTGCCGGGATCGGCCCGCGCGCCCAGCCCCGGCCCGTCAGGCACGATGACCTGGCCCGCCTCGACCCGGAACGGCGTTTCCAGAATATCCTCCTTGAGGAAGTAGCTGGCCTGATAGAATTCGCATCCCAAGGTGATTTCGGGAGTGGCAGCGATCATGTGCGTGCCGGCCAGATGCGCCAGCCCGGCCTCGAACATGTCGCCGCCATAGGCCATAAGCCCATGGGCTGCGGCAATCCGGGCCACTGTCTGGGCCCGCGTCAGCCCACCGGATTTCATGATCTTGATCGAGACGCCGTCGCAGATCCCTTCGTGTGCGGCCCGCACCATGTCCTCGGGGCCATAGACGCTCTCATCCGCCAACAGGGGCACATCGCTCATCCCACGCAGCCGGGCCATCAGCTCGAAATGATGCGCCCGCACCGGCTGTTCGATGAAATCGGGCTGGAACCGCGCCACATCCAGCACGCGCGGCACCGCCTCTTCGACCGCAAGCCCCTGATTGTAATCGACGCGCACCCGGAACTCGGGGAAATCGCGCGCGATCCGTTCCAGCCGCATGATGTCAAAGGCATGGTCTCGAAAGCCGGTCTTTAGCTTGATCAACCCCACGCCATCTGCCCGCAACCGCTCCATAAGCGCGATATCGGCGTCGAAATCCGGGTTGGCGATGGAACAGCTGAGCGGGATCGTGTCGCGGCATTTGCCACCAAGCAGCGCCCAGACCGGCAGGTTCGAAATGCGGCCCGTCAGATCCAGCAACGCGCTGTCCAGCGCTGCCTTCGCCTCGGTGCAATGGGCGACGGCACGGGCAGCCTCTTCCATGATCGCGACCCGGTCGCTGACCCGCCGCCCGATCACCAGTGGACGCAGGTAGCGATCAAGCGCCGCATAGCTCGCCTCGGGCGTGCCGGTAAAGACCGACCAGGGCGACGCCTCGCCAAACCCCTCGACGCCACCTTCGGCGACAAGGCGCAGCACGACGATCTCGCAGCTTCCCTCGACCCGTCCGATCCCGTGGTCGCGCGCGGACAAGACTGGCAAGGCCAGATGCCACAGATCCATTCCGATGATCTTTTGCTCCAGATCGCTCATCTTTGTTCCCCGTTGACCCAAAGTGAGTGTGCGGAAGCTTTTACATCATTTCCAATACTAAGATTTGCACAAGGCATCATTTCTGATGATATCTTAAGTGATATGAGCCGTTTCTTTCGCCACTATCAGGCGTTTCACGCCATCATCGAGACCGGCACCGTGACAGGTGCCGCCGAACGGTTGGGCGTGTCGCAGCCCGCCATTTCCAACCTTCTGGCGCAGTTGGAGCGGCAAACCCGTCTCAAACTCTTTGAACGCAATCGCGGTCGCCTGTTGCCCACGCCCGAGGCAATGGTTCTGTTCGACGAGGTCGACACGGTGATGCGCGGGCTGGGCCAGGTCAATCAGGCGGTGGTCGACCTGCAGAACCAGAAGGCCGGGCAATTGCAGGTGGCCACCAACCACGCCATGGCCTTTGGCTTTCTGCCTGAACAGATCGCGCGGTTTGCTGCCGACAAACCTAACCTGACCGTCGCCTTTCAGTCGCAATACTCGGCCAAGATTCAGGACTGGGTGATCGCCGGCCTGTTCGAGATCGGCATCTGCGAACAGCCCGTGCGAACCGACGGGCTGGACTGGGTTCCGTTCTTCTTTGAAATCCAATGCGCGGTGCCGGCCGACAGCCCGCTGGCCCGGCACGAGGAGTTGACGCCGACCTTGCTGGACGATGTGCCCTTTATCGTCATGGGCGCCGACCATATGGTGACCCGCCGCGCGCGCGAGGCGTTTCACCGCGAAGGTGCCAACCTGAGAATTCGTTGCCAGACAGACCTGTTCCGCAACGCGCTCAACCTGGTGAAACAGGGGCTTGGAGTTACGCTGGTCGACCCGTTCACCTTGTCCAGCGACGATCGCAACGGCTATGTCCTGCGCCGGTTTTCACCCCGTATCCTTTTGGATGTCATCGTCGTCACGGCACGGGGCCGTCCGATCTCAGCGATGGGTGCTCAGTTCCTGGAGCAGGTTTCGGCCAGCATGACTGCCCTGGCGGTGGCGGCACCTGACTCCGCCGAGACATGAACAAATCGCCGGAGCGTACAAAAAAACCCGCAAATTCACCTTGTCCTCGGGTGATGAAATCCATAAACGGGTCAGCGGAGCTGTGGCCGAGTGGTCGAAGGCGCTCCCCTGCTAAGGGAGTAGGCCCGGAAGGGTCTCGTGGGTTCGAATCCCATCGGCTCCGCCACTTGCCCCAGCGAAAGCGTTCTCCCCATCCGGCAGCGGCCGGATTTTCTCGTTGTTTTTGAGGGTTATGCGGGAGGGGCCGCTAACCGGCCCCGGTGCCAAGTGCCCCGGAAGCGGTCTCTCAGGGCCGATATTCTCCGGACCTGTTAACCGCACGCAATCCGGTTCAGAGCGCCATGTTATTGAAATCATGAGATTTAGAGCGTGTCGCGTTTAATCGGTTCTGTACCCTGTGGCCTGGAAGAAGTTGTAGCATTCCTCATCGGTGAACAGG